>JBBQAV010000014.1:0-36815 GCA_038316775.1 Gemmatimonadales bacterium
GCGATCGACGACGAACTGGGTCTGCTGCTGCTCGTCACGGGCAGCAACCAGCCAGGGCGCTTCGCCGCCCGTGCGCTCGGTCCAGAGATTCTTTGTGAATCGTTCAGCCGCGCGGGAAATGAGAGTGTTGGTGACGCTCAGAATCGGCTGGGTCGAGCGGTAGTTCTGCTCCAGCGCCACAATCGTCGCGCCGGCGAACTGCTTCGGAAAATCGAGGATGTTCCTGAAGTTGGCGCCACGGAAGGAGTAGATGCTCTGGGCATCGTCTCCAACGACCGTGATGTTGCTGTGGGTCCTGCACATCCCGCGAAGGATGCGCGCCTGTAGAATGTTGGTATCCTGATATTCGTCAACGAGGATGTGATCGTAGAGTCCCGAGATCTTCTCCCCGAGCTCCGGCGACGCCTCGAGCAAAAGCGCCCAGAAAAGGAGCAGGTCGTCGTAATCGACGAGATTGCGCTCCTGTTTGCGGCGCGTGTAGTCGGCGTAAATCTTCCCGAAGTCCTCGAGGTAGTCGACGAACTGCGGATAACTGTCGCGAACGATGTCGTCGACCGAGATGCCGGTGTTGAGGTGGCGGGAATAGACGTACTGGAGCGTTTCTTTTTTAGGAAAGCGCTTCGACTTCGCGGCATAGCCGAGCTGGGCTCGGGAGAGCTGCATCAGATCGGTCGAGTCGCCCTGATCCATGATCGTAAAGTCTTTGGCGAGCCCGGCTGCCTGTCCGTAGCGCCGCAGCAGGCGATGCGCGGTGGCGTGAAACGTCCCGCCGTGCACTCGCTTGCTGTTGCTGCCCACCAGCCTCTCCGCCCGCGACAACATCTCCTGAGCCGCGCGGCGCGTAAACGTCAACAACAGTATTCGATCGGCTTTGACTCCGCGCTCGATGAGGTGCGCAACGCGATACACCAGCGTGCGGGTCTTACCGGTGCCTGCGCCCGCAATGATGAGTAGCGGTCCATCGCCATGGGTGGCGGCGGCGGCCTGCTGCGGATTCAGCTCTGTCGCGAAGTCGCGCAGGCTGCCCGTCGATTCCGCGCGCGGCCGGGGAGGATAGACCTTGAGCGTCTCGGTCACGCGACGGTTTCGAGCAGCGTCGAGCGCGAGGTAACCACAGCGGTAAGGTCGAAAGCCTCGGAGAATTTGGCCGTTACGCGGTCTCTCACATCCTGCGCGGAAATCGTTTCGGCGCCCACCTCGCGCGCGATCGACGTCATCACCACGCCATTGATTCCGCACGGAACTATGAGGTCGAAGTAGGAAAGTTCGGTGGTGACGTTGAGCGCGAAGCCATGCCAGGTGACCCAGTCGCGCGCATGAACTCCGATCGAGGCGATCTTTTTTCCGCGCGTCCACACTCCGGTGAACGCGGTATTCCGCTCGCCAGGAATACCGTAGTCCGCGAGAGTGTTGATCAGCGCTTCTTCGATCTTGCGAAGGTACCAATGCAGGTCCTGGCGGTGCCGCTTGAGGTCGATGACGGGATATCCGACCAGCTGGCCGGGACCGTGGAAGGTGACATCGCCGCCTCGCTCGACCTCGAACAGCTCGACGCCGTTCGCGCGCAGAAACTCAGGTGAGGCAACGAGGTGCTTCTCTTTCGCTGAGCGGCCGAGGGTGACTACCGGCGGGTGTTCGACGAGAAGAAGAACGTCCTGCGGTATCGCGCCCGAGATTCTGTCGCGAGCGATGCTACGCTGCAGCTCGAGCGCTTCCCCGTAACCCAATCTGCCCAGGGAAACCGTCCATAACTCACGTTCAGCCACGGGGCGTCACCAAAATCACGCGTGAATCATCTTGCCGAGTGAGTCGAGAGCGGCCTCGGCGACAGCTTCGGAGAGGGTGGGATGGGCGTGTATGGCCAGATCCACTTCTTCGACGGTGAACTCGTTTTCGCGCGCGACCGCAAGCTCGTGGATCAGCTCGGTGGCGTGCGCGCCGATGATGTGCGCGCCAAGGATCTCGCCGTATTTTGCATCGCGGATGATCTTGACGAAGCCTGCGGTCTCGCCTGAAGTGCGAGCTCTGCCGTTCGCGGAGAAGGGGAACTTGCCGACCTTGTAGTCGATCTTCATCTCCTTCACCTGCGCCTCGGTCATGCCGATCGACGCGACCTCCGGATGGCAGTAGGTCGCATTCGGGATGTTGCCGTAGTTGACCGGATGCACGTTTTTCTGCCCCGCGAGAAACTCGGCGAAGACGACTCCTTCGCGCTGGCCTTTGTGCGCGAGCATGGGGGGACCGGCGACGTCGCCGATTGCGTAGATCCCCTTTGTCGACGTCTCCATGCGCTCGTTGATCTTGATGAACCCGCGCTCGGTGAGCTGCACGCCCATTTCCTTGAGCCCGACATCATCGATGTTCGGCGCTCGGCCGGCCGCAACGAGGACTTTCTCTACTTCGAGAGTCTGCTTCTTCCCGGCAACCTCTACGCTCATCGAGACGGAGTCCTTGCCGACTTTCACGTCGCCGATCTTGGCGGCCGCGATGACGTCGATCTTCCGCTTCTTGAAGCTTCGGGCCAGCTCGGCGCTGACGTCAGCGTCTTCGAGAGGGAGGATTCCGGGAAGAGCTTCAATGAGCGTGACCTGGGTGCCGAAGGCGGCGAACACGTCGGCGAATTCGCAGCCGACGGCGCCGGCACCGATGATCGCCATTGTCTTCGGAGCCTTGTCGAGGATCAGAGCTTCGTCGGAGGAGATGACAGTGGTCTTATTGAGCTCGAGCCCGATCTGCGGGAGCCCTTTCACCCGCGAGCCGGTCGAAACGACGATGGCCTTCTTCGCCTCGTGCTTCTCCTCTTTCCCGTCCGCCTTTACGACGACGGAGTTCTTGCCGGCGATTTTGCCGGTGCCCTTTATCCAGGTGATCTTTTTTTTCTTGAAGAGGAACTCGACGCCCTTGGAGTTCTGGGTGCTGACGGCGCGGGAGCGCTTCACCGCGACGCCGTAGTCGAGCTTCACGTCACCGACGGTGACGCCGAAGTCAGTCGAGTGGGACACCTTGGTCGCGAGCGACGCAGACTCGAGCAACGCCTTGGCTGGGATGCAGCCCCAGAGAACACAGGTTCCGCCGAGGCCTTCGCGCTCGACAACTGCGACGGTCATTCCCAGCTGGGCAGCGCGAATGGCGCCGACGTAGCCAGCCGGGCCGCCGCCTATGAAGATCACGTCAAAAGAGGCCATTTAAGTTCGGTTGTTGAGCAAAGGGAGTTGATCCAGGATAAATCTAGCGGCCTGAACGATAGGGTCGGCTATGTCGTCCAGAACGTCACATAGAACAGTGCCAAGTGGTAGACCCCAACTAGAAACATCATCGCCCACGCCAGAAGGAAGGCAGTCAGCGCGGCACGGGGTCGCGAAGCGTCGTAGGCCCGCCGCAGTCCCTTGTACATGTAGATGGTGAGGCCAACTAATGTCACGGCCGCAATTCCCATGTTGCCGTCGATCATTCTGATCAAGGGCAATGCAGCGGAGCCAAGAGTGCGTAACAACACGGTTGACAGGAAAAGAATGAGGAGTATCACGGTAAGCATGTAGATGAGCAGGAACGCGTATACCTGAACTGAAAACACGAGATGCTCGGCGTAGGTCCGGCGTGTCCCGACGAATAAAAGAGCCATCACGATTGCAAGGACGGGAACCGAAACGATCAGCATGCTCTTTTTCTGATTCTGCAGATTGGCGTTGAAACGAGCCGCATAACTCTGCTCGGGCTCTTTCGTGCCAGCCAGGTGGGCACGCACGGCTGTCGCATGACGTGGGTTGTTCAGATACCCTGCATATCTGAAACCCCACACACCAGTATGCGGCTGAACAAAGAAAAAAACGACGTTGATGATCACGAAAAGAGTCAGCGGCTTGGTGAAGCGGGAACGCCCACCGTGAAAATACGCATTTGACAGCTCTCCAGGCCTCGTCAACAGCACCTTGATCGTGCGAAGGAACTTGCTGTCCAGATGGGTGAAGACGCCCAGCAACTCCTCAGCGAGATGGGGAAGAGAGTAATCCTTTGGAATGAGCTTTTTCTCGCCGCACTGTGCACAGTAGGGACCGACCATCGCCGCGCCGCAGTTTGCGCACTGACCATGCAAAGACGCCCCCGGTTCCGGGTTCGGAACGAGGGGCGTCTCCTGTTTCCCGAAGGTGAAAGCCACGTTTGCTAGATCACCAGAGACAGCGGATTCTCGATGTATCGTCTTACAGTCTGGAGGAATTTTGCACCCGTCGCTCCATCGACCGCGCGGTGATCGCAGCTCATCGTGACGCGCATTCTCTGGCGAACCTCGAGCTGCCCGTCGATCACGACCGGCCTTTCCTCGACGCCGCCGATGGCAATGATTCCCACCTCTGGCGGGTTGATGATCGCCGTGAACTGGTCGATGCCGAACATGCCGAGGTTCGACACGGTGAAAGTGGCACCGGTGTACTCCTCGGGCATCAGCTTGCGCTCGCGGGCGCGCTTGGCCAGGTCGCGAGCTTTCTCTGATATCTCCCAGAGCGTCAGCCGATCGGCGTCGAACAAAACCGGAGTGATGAGACCGTCTTCGATGGCGACCGCCATTGCGACGTGGATGCGGTTGAACTGCCTGATCTTGTCATTCAGCCAATGCGCGTTCACTTCCGGGTGCTCGGCGAGCGCGAGCGCCACCGCCTTGATGACGATGTCGTTGAAGGACGCCTTGTACTGATCTCCCATCTCGGCCAGCTGTGTCCGCATTTCCGCCGCGCGTGTCGCGTCGAACTCGGCCGTGAGGAAGAAAGTCGGGACGGGTCCGTTCGACTCGGACAGCCGTCGCGCGATGGTCTTTCTGATCTGCGTGAGCGCGATGTCCTTGAAGTCGCCTTCAGCAGCGAGCCTCTCGGCGGCGGCAGAGCGCCCGGCGCCACCGGTCGCCTTCGCATTCTCGATGTCGCGCTTGACGATTCGGCCACCGGGTCCACTGCCGCGAATTGCGCCGAGTTGAATGCCTTTCTCACTCGCGAGTCTGCGGGCGAGCGGTGAGGTTCGCTGGCGCCCGCCTGCCGCGGGAGCGCCGGGATGCGCGGCTCCGTTTCCTCGCGGTGCCGCGGGCTGACTCGGGGGCCGAGGAGGCGCTGGTCGTCCGGGCGGGCTCGGCGGCGCGCCGGCTTGAGGTCCGCCCCTTTGCTGCATCGGCGTCGACGATTCGCCCTGGGATTCTGCGGCGGACTGAGGAATGGAGCTTCCACCACTGCTCTCCTTCTTGGCGGCGGGAGTCTGAGGCGCCGAGCCGGCGGACTGAGATGCTTGAGCTGCCGGCGCGGGTTGCCCCGCCGGCGCTGCCGCAGCGCCAGCGGCGGAACCAATGATCGCTTCGATGTTCTCGTCCGGAGTCGCGATGACGGCGAGCAGAGTACCAACAGGAGATGAATCGCCTTCGTTCGCGAGACGCTTGCGCAGCACGCCATCGCCGCGTGCCACCAGGTCCATCACCGCCTTATCGGTTTCTACCTCGGCCAGCACGTCTCCCGCTGCGACCTGATCGCCCTCGTTCTTGTTCCATTTGACGAGGCGGCCTTCCTCCATCGTCGGCGAGAGCGCCTCCATCGTGACTTTGGTTGCCATAGTCGGTCAGTCGAGGTACATGACTTTCTTGATCGCGGCAATCGTCTTGCCCGCGTCGGGCTTCGCTGCCCTCTCCAGATTCTTGGCATAGGGCATCGGCACGTCTTCCTGGTGCACTCTGAGAACCGGTGCGTCGAGATCGTCGAAGCATTCGCGCTGGATGAAATCGACGACCTGTGAGCCCATGCCGCAGATCTCCCATCCTTCTTCGAGCACGACGGCGCGATTCGTCTTCTGCACCGATTTCGAAATCGCCTCGACGTCGATCGGCCTCACAGTACGGAGATCGACGACGTCGATGTTGATGCCCTCCTTCGCGAGATCATCGGCGACCTTCATCGCCACGAGCACCATTTTCCCGTGCGTGATGATGGAGCAGTGATCGCCCTCGCGCTTCAGCTCGGCCTGGCCGATAGGAACGATGTGCTCTCCATCGGGGACTTCGCCCTTAGTGTTGTAGAGCATCTCCCCTTCGAGGAAAACGACGGGGTTGTCGTCGCGGATCGCGGACTTGAGAAGACCCTTCGCGTCTGCGGGGGTGCCAGGCGTGCAGACTTTGAGGCCTGGGATATGGGCAAGCCAGCTCTCCCATGCCTGCGAGTGCTGGGCGCCGAGCTGCAGCGCGGTGCCGTTCGGGCCGCGGAAAACCATCGGCATCTTGTATTGGCCGCCCGACATGTAGAGCATCTTCGCGGCGGCATTCACGACTTCGTCGATTGCCAGCAGCGCAAAGTTCCAGGTCATGAACTCGACGATCGGACGAAGGCCGACCATCGCCGCGCCGACACCGACCCCGGCGAATCCGAGCTCGGTGATTGGCGTATCGACGATTCGCATGGGTCCGAACTCATCGAGCAATCCTTTCGAGACCTTGTACGCGCCGTTGTATTGCGCGACTTCCTCGCCCATGAGGAAGACGCGGTCGTCGCGCTGCAGCTCCTCTCGGAGCGCCTGGGTCAGAGCGTCACGATATGTGAGGACGGCCATCAGGAGCTCGTGTCCGCGTAGACGTCGGTGTAGAGCTTCTCGAGCGGCGGCTCGGGGCTCGCATCCGCGAAGTCCCAGGCGTCCTGTGCGATCGCCTTGGCCTCATCGTCGATCTTGTGCATGTCACCTTCAGTGAGCTCGCCCGCCTCGTAGATCCTGTTGTGGAGGAGAAGGATAGGATCGCGCTTCATATTCTCTTCGAGCTCGTCTTTCGTGCGGTAGGTGCCGCTCACGGCGTCCGACATGGAGTGTCCCATGAACCGGTATGTGCGCATCTCGATCAGCGTTGGGCGCTTTTCTTTGCGCGCCCGTTCGACAGCGCGCGCCATGCACTCGCGCACGGCGAACACATCCTGCCCGTCCACCGACTCACCTTCCATCCGATAACCCCTGGCGCGGACGATCACGTCCTCGTTTGCGGTGGAGCGGGAGATCGCGGTGCCCATTCCGTAGCGGTTGTTCTCGATGATGAAGATGACGGGCAGATCCCACAGAGATGCAATGTTCAGCGCCTCGTGAAACGCGCCGATGTTCACGGCGGCTTCCCCGAAGGAGCAGACGCAGACCTGGTTTCCGCGGCGGTATTTGATCGCGAATCCAACGCCCGCCGCGATTGGAATGTGGCCGCCGACTATTCCGTGTCCGCCGAGGAAGTTGGTCTCCGAATCGAACAAGTGCATGGAGCCGCCTTTGCCGCCCGAGCATCCAGTCGCGCGTCCGAACAGCTCCGCCATGATTGCACGCGGGCTGATTCCGCGCGCCAGCGCCTGACCGTGATCGCGATAGGCCGTGATGACGTAGTCATCGGGCCGGATCATGGACATGACGCCCGTCGAGATTGCTTCCTGACCGATGTACAGGTGGCAAAACCCGCCAATCTTGCCCAGCGCGTATGCTTCGGCGCACCGCTCCTCGAAGCGGCGCTGGAGCATCATCGAAGTCAGCAGCTCGCGGCGCACCTCTGGGGTTGTGCTGGCGAGATCGTTCGCGGGCGAGCTTTCGGAGCCGTTGTTGCCAGGCTTGCCTTTTTCGGCACCTTTTTCGTTTCGCTTCTGCGCGGGCGCGCGCTTCGCTTCTGTGCTCATACGCCGGCCGCCTGTACCTGCTCCCACGCGTGATAGCTGGAGCGAACCAGCGGACCTGATTCAACGTGGCGGAATCCCATCTCCATCCCAATCTCGTACAACTGTCTGAATTCCTGTGGAGTGTAGTAGCGGTCGAGCGTGATGTGCGCGTCGGATGGGCGGAGATACTGCCCGAGAGTAAGGATATCGACGTCCACTTCCCGAAGATCGCGCATCACGGCGATGACTTCCTCAATCGTCTCGCCCATGCCGAGGATCATTCCGGTCTTGGTCGGGATATCGGGGGCGATTCGCTTCGCGTAGCGGAAGATCTCCATCACCCTCGCATAGCGGCCGCCAGGTCGTGCTTTCTTGTAGAGTCGGGGGACTGTCTCGGTGTTGTGATTATAGATCTCGGGCCCGGCCTCGAGAACGGCGCGAATGCTGTCTTCGTTCCCCTGGAAATCCGGGACCAGAACTTCCACCGAGCATCCGGGAATCCGTTCGTGGATCTGTCGAATTGTCTCGGCGAATACCCAGGCGCCGAAATCGGGGAGATCGTCGCGGTCGACGGAGGTTATCACAGCATGCTGGAGGCCCATCTGAGCGATAGCCTGTGCGACGCGGTGTGGCTCGGAGATGTCGTATTTGGGCGGACGGCCGTGGGCGACAGCGCAGTAGGCGCAATTGCGGGTGCAGACGTCGCCCAGAATCATGAAAGTCGCGGTGCCGTGCTCCCAGCACTCTCCGACATTCGGGCAGTGAGCTTCCTCGCATACCGAATGCAGGTCGAGCTCACGCATCAAGTGCTTGAGCCGCATGTAGTTGGGTCCGCCCGGCGCCTTGACCTTGAGCCACGACGGCTTGCGTTCCGGAAGCGGCTCCGACCGGTGACGGCCCATTATCTGGTAGAGAGGCTCTGGCATTTACTAGGACTGGCTCCATTGGTGGCTGAGAGGGGATCCAAGTTTTGAGTGGTCAGTTTTAAGTCGTCAGTGTGTCAGTGGTTTTCAGTACGTGCAACGTGACACTGTCAACCACCGTCAACTGGCCAACTAACCAACTGACAACTCACGACTTGGATCCCCTTTGCCCGACCTCGTAGCCCTGGAGCGTCGAGCAGACTCAATCTACATTAAAACCGGTCGGGGCGAAATTGAGCCAGGTCGTGGCTAAGTGGTGTCTCTGTCACGAGATCGGCGACTAAATCCCCCGTTAGGGGGGCCATGAGGACGCCGTTGCGCGAATGGCCGCAGGCATAGATGAGAGATGAGAACTCCGGATCGGCGCCGAGTATGGGGAGCATGTCGGGAGTGATCGGGCGAAGGCCGGCCCACTGGCTCACTCGTTCGGCTGAAGCCAGGCTCGGGCAGATCTCTTCCGCCGCCGCACGAACTCTTTTGACGCCGCTCGTGGTGGTGCTCGAATCGAAGCCGACATTTTCCATCGTGCTGCCGCCGATGGTGGCATCCCCGCGCGGGACGACGTAGCCGCGCGGGCCGTACGCAACATGTCGGAGCGGAGAGGCGGAATATGAGACGAGCTGCCCGCGTGCGGGTTCCACCACTCGCGCGAACCGCGCACCGTAGATCTTTCCCGCCCAAGCGCCCGCCGCGATGACAACGCGCTGAGCCGTGTGCAGCGTTCCTGATTCAGTCACTACACCGCACGAATCGCTCGCGGGATGAATCGACGCGACTGCGTCTTCGGCTCGCGCGATTCGTTTGCTCGCGCTGCATAACTTCTCGAGCGCCGCGATGAGAACGACATTGTCCACTGCGCCATCGTTGGGGCTGAACATCGCACCCAGCGCGTGGGCGAGAGCGGGCTCGATGTCGTGCAGCTGTTTTGCGTCGAGCCACTGACTCATTGAGAGAGCCGTCTTTTTGAGTCCCTTGATGCCGTTGTCACTGAGGGCGACCTGAAGGATGCCGAGCCGGTTCAGGGGCACTTTAATCCCGGTCCGGTCAGCCAGGTAGGCGGTATAAGACGGATACCGGTCCCGCGCGGCGACCGCGAAATCATGGGCTGATCCGGTTGCTCGCTCAACAGAAGGAGCGAGCATCCCGGCGGCGGCTGGCGATGCCTCTCCGGGGCGTCTTTGGCCGATCAAGCGGACGGAGACTCCGCGCTCTGCCAGGGCAGCGGCGATCGCCAGCCCGATCAGGCCGCTGCCGGCGACTATTACCTCGTCGCTCAGCTTGCCAGCCCCAGGATCTTCCTCTCGTGAAACAAGCCGGGGCGCGTTATCGTAGTGATTCCAGACACTGTACCGGAGAACATCATGTTACGCGCCATTTTTATGATCGGCCTATTCGCCATGCTGGGCCTCTTTGCCGTAGGCATGGTGTTCAAGCTTTTCGGCGGCCTAATCGGGCTCACTTTCTTCCTCGTCGGACTAACGCTCAAGGTACTCATCGTGGGCGGGCTGCTCTACTTCGGAATCCGCGTGCTCGCGCCGGGGACGGCCGCGCGACTTCGGGAAAAGTTCTCGGGGACGAGGCTCACCCGATACTAAACGGTAGACGGTCTATCGGGGCGTTGGCTGGCAAGTACAAAACTGAAGTTGAGAGATCTAAGCTTAGGCAGCTAGGAGCTGGGAGCCTTGTCGGCGGCAGATGTCCGTCGGCAGGGCTTCTCAAGTTTCGTAGGCACATCGCCGAGCTCGATCCGAGGTTCTCGCGCAGCTCCAACGCCAGTAAGAGAGCTGCATAGCTCCCAGCAGTCAAAGCTTAGACCTCTCAACTTCCGTATTGTGGATGCCAAGTCGCCGAGCCTGAAGCTCTAGGCCGAGTCCAGAGCGGAGATGACGCCCCAGGTGAGCAGCGGGACCATGATCTCATGGTGACCCGTGATCTCGTACCCTTTCCCGCTCCCCTGGGTCGGGCGCTGCACAACGTTGACGCGCGGACGGTAATGGCGCTGCATGTCGAGGTCGCAGGCAGTGAAGCCGGTCGGCTTTCCGGCGTTGAGGTTTCGCGCGATCGTCAACGCCTTGAGGAAAACTTCGGGCATGATCACGGCGCTCCCCAGGTTCAGCACAACGCCTCCGTCGTGCAGCCCGGAAAGAGACGCGGCGAGACGTCGGAAATCCCGATGGCTCGTATCGCCGATCGCCGCACCGTTTGCGGCCGGATGCTGATGGATGATCTCGGCGCCCAAAGCCGCGTGAACGGTGCAGGGAATTCCCAGTCGATAGGCCGCCAGCAGCACCGACAGGTCGCCGTTCGATAGTGGAAGCTCTCTGAGCGCGCGCGCCAGCGCTTCGCCCATCCCCCACTCGTTTTTCATGCCGGTCGCGAATGCCTCATTCATTCCGCGGCCTGTCTCTTCAGCCATCCCGAAAGTGCCGTCGATCAATCCGCGCGCGACATCTTCGGAAGTTGCGCCAAATCGCGCGATCTCGTAGTCGTGGATCGCCGCGGAGCCGTTCATCGCGAGGTGGGTGATAACTCCGCGCTTCATCAGCTCGATGAGGAGCGGCGAGAGTCCCGTCTTCACGATGTGCCCGCCGAGCATTACAACGACGGCCTTTTTGTTTTTTGCGGCAGACGCGATCGCGTTCACTACGCGCAGGAAATCCCGGGCTACCAGAACGTCGGGCAGGGATTTCAGGAATGCGACAAAGCTGCGCTCGGCACCGGAAGGTCCGGGTGGCGACGCGAATTCAGCGGCAGCGACTTTGTTGGGGCGCCGCTCGATCGGAACGGTGCGGACTTTCGAGAGATCGACCTCGGCGGGCGGGCGGGGCTCGGAGGGCGCGCTCTTCGATTTCGCCCCCGATGCCGCGCCCTTCGACGGGCGCGGCCGGGGACTGCGGTTACCGCCTACGGGCTCGGCGATGGGAAGAAGGACTTGAGATAGAGATTGAGCGACCCGAATGAGAGCTTCGACTTCAGCTGAAGCATGATGCGCTTGTCGTCGTCAGACAGCCAGATCTCGGCGTGACCGTTCTCGGAAAAGATTCCCTTGGTCTTGATCATCGGCTGGATCACGATTGCATCGAAGGTTCCAGCTGGAACCTTGACCCTCTCCTTACGGAGAACGCGAATGCGGACCGGATTTCGATCGGGCCGGAAGTAACGGTCGAATGAATAGGTCTGTCCGACTTCGAGGGGAATCGTCCGGATAAAGTACAGGAACGATCCGTCGTCCAGCGGCTGGCTTACGGATTTCTCCTCCTTCGGCGGCTTCTTCGAAGTCTGCACGAAGATCGCTCGTTCCGGATAGATCTCGAATCTGCGCTCGATGTCCTTGCCGCCTTCTTCCAGCTCCTGCACGAAACGAAGCGACGAGAGCGTCTCGGCGTCCATCCAGCTCTCGTATACGTCGTTCACCCGATACAGAAAATTTCCGCCCTGCACCCAGAACGCGGTGTGCCAGGCGGGGCGGCCACGCAGATTGTCGAGCGCTACGACTTCCATGTGCGCTTGGCCAACCCTGATCGCGCCGAACTTTACGTCGTACTCCATGCGCTCGCCCGGGCCGAAGGGCACCTTCGCGCGCTTCACGGTTGACGCGACGGCAGTCTGCGCCGCACCCGGTGGCGAACTTACCTGTGCCCATGCGCTGCTTGCGCTGACTGTCGCGAGAATCGCAACGGCTGGGATGATGACCGCCGGCCTCACGCTGCACCTCCAGCGGGAGCGGCGAAGAGGCGGGCCTTGCGGCTGAGACGGAAGAGATTCAAAGCATCCGCAAATGGACGCACTCTCGTCTGCCTCGTCCGCACGTCGTAGCGGGGGGCGAGATCGACGTTTTCGATCCTCCGTGCAAAACGGCGGGCTTTGAGCAGCAATTCCATGTTGGCCGCCCAGCCGTCGCTCGTGACGGCCGGCTTGTCACCAAGTGTCTTGAGAAGCTCGCGAAGAACGGAGATGCGATAGAGACGGAAAGTCGCGAACGGATCCGTGGCGTCGGTCGTCGGGAATCCCGTGCGCTGAATCCAGTCCGCGAAGCGCCGCAATCTGCGGACGGGCGCGGGAGCCTCGGTCATTTCCTGTTTGGCAGCCACGATATCGGCGCCGCCCTCGAAGCGCTTCACCAACTCGGGAATGTGCTCCGGCTGATCCGTGAAATCGGCCTGCATTACGATCAGAGCGTCGCGGCGAGCGTAGCGCGTGCGACGCGAAACTTCGCGGACGAGCTTGTCGAGGGCCGCTCCATAACCCTTCCTCTGGTCGCCGCGGAGGATCGTTAGCGGAATGACCTCGGTGTATGGGTCGAGCGTCGCGCGGGTGCCATCGGTACTGCCATCGTCGAAAACGATGATCTCGTACTCGCGGGAGTAGTCCTGAAAAACGCGCCGGATGCGCCAGAGGAGCACGCCGACGGTCTCACCCTCGTTGTAGGTCGGAATACAGATATAGATCAAGACGAAATCCGCTGTGTTGGTAGTGAGGCGGGGCCTCTATCAGGCAAGATAGGAGAACCAGGCGATTACCCGCTACCCCGCTATCACTCTATTGTACACCTCAGCAGTTCGTTCGATCATGCGCTGAGAGTTGAATTCCCGGGCTCGCTGCCTCGCGCCCTCGGCCAGCATGGCGCGAAGGCCCTCGTCGCTTATCAATGCGGCGGCAGCGCGGACGAAACCGGCGATGTCACCTGGTGCAACGAGCAGGCCGCTCTTCCCATCCTCGATGACTTCCGGCAGGCCGCCAACATTGAAGGCTATCGGCGGAACGCCGAGCGCCATGGCATCGATCACGGCGGTGCCGAGCCCTTCCGACCTCGCGGGATGCCAAAGAACATCGAGCCCAGCCACCGCGTCGTGGATCTCCTCGACGAAGCCGGCGTCAAATCCTTCAACGCCGGAGACTGTCGTTCCTCCCTTGCCTTTTCCGCCGAGCAGAACGAGTCGCGTGCGGCGGAAAAGCTCTCCAGGGAGCCGGCGCGCGATTCCACCCACCATGTCCAGCCCTTTCTCGTTCGTCATCGCGCCGACTATTCCGCAGATCACGGTATTGGGTGGCCAGCCGCGCTCACGACGCCAGTTGTGAGGACGCCTGACCACGGGCGTCGGAACTCCGGAGTACACGACCTCAATGCGGCTGGCGGGAATCCCGGCATCTATCATGACTCCCCTCACCGCGTTCGAGATCGCGATGAATCCATCCACGCCATGCAGATATTTCAGGCGGACCTGTTTCGGCTGGAACACGACACGTCTCGTGACGACGAGGCGCGTCTTTCTCTTGCCGATGAGGGCGATTCTCGCGATCGAGTGCGAGCGAGCGTCGTGCGCATGAACGATGTTGGCGTTCCACTCGCTGGCGACTGCCCGGAGCTCGCGGGCGGAGCGAATGTCCCATTCTCCGCGCAGCGTGAGGCGGTACGTGGGAAGGCCCGCCCGGTCCGCCCGGCGGATGAGCGGAGAACCTGCCGGCGCGACGACGAGGGTACGATAGCCGAGATCGCGGAGGCCCGTGGCTAGTAGAAATACCTGACGCTGGCCGCCTCGCCAGCTGCGCCCGGAGTCGACGTGGAGTATCCGGGGGAGCTCCACTACGCCTGGAGCTGCCGCGCGAAGGCCTTGAACAGGCCTCGATCCCACGGCTCTGGTGAGTGGGTCATCTCCTCGGGGTGCCATTGCACGGCCATCACCCACCAGGCCTCATCGGTGGACTCGATTGCCTCTATGATTCCGTCCGGGGATCGTGCGGTGACGCGCATCCCCTCGGCGACTTTCTTCACCGACTGGTGGTGAAAGGAATTCACGGTGACATGCTCTGCACCGACGGCCGCGGCAATCAGAGAGCCGGGCTCGATTGCAATTTCATGCGTGCGCGAATCACGGGGGCCATCTTCGTCATGCGCGATGTCTGTCTCGCATTGCGATGCGATGTCCTGCACCAGCGTTCCGCCGAGCGCGACGTTGAGCATCTGGATTCCGCGGCAGATGGCGAGGACCGGCATCCCGCGTGTTCGCGCCGCTTCAATGAGGGCGGCCTCGGTCGCATCGCGCGCGGCGTTCACAGTATGTACTTTTTCGTGGCGCTTTTCGCCGTATAGAGCCGGATCGATGTCTCCGCCGCCGGTCAGCACCAGTCCAGCGACAGAATCGAGAACGGCAGCCGCGGCTCGAGCGCTCGAGAGCGGAGGAACAATGAGTGGTATGAGCCCTGCATTTTCCAAGGCCGTCACGTACGCGGCGGTCAGCCGCACACGATTGGTATCGCCATCCTGGCGAGTGCCAGCGGTAACAGCAACTGTGCAGGCTGGAATTGGCTTGCGCGCGGACGACACGAGTGATCTCTCTTAAACAGGGTACGTTGGCGCTGTTGCTCGCCGCCGCGTCGGCGACAAGAGTACAGCCCCAAAGTCTGAACGGCCTCCCCATTGCCTGCAAGGGGGAAAAGATCAGTCGTATCGACATAAACGCCAACCCGCCCTTCCGAATCACCGGCACCAACATGTGGCAGCGTTTCGGGCGTTTTCTGGCCAGGGAGCACGTCACAACACTCGATGCCGTGATCCGCCGGTACCTCGCGCTCCAGCTGGGGGACAGCTGCACCGAGCTGAGGCGCGGAGAGTCGGAGCGTATCCTGCGCTCCCAGTCGTTTATCGCG
The DNA here is from genome assembly GCA_038316775.1 of Gemmatimonadales bacterium. Taxonomy (GTDB): domain Bacteria; phylum Gemmatimonadota; class Gemmatimonadetes; order Gemmatimonadales; family Gemmatimonadaceae; genus UBA4720. Next base: position 15,209 of record JBBQAV010000014.1, read on the forward strand.
GACGCGACGGTGCTGGCGTATGCCGATGGGCAGGGCGGGGTCGTGCTCAGCGTCACCACCGTCGACGAAGTCTCACTGATCCTCGGCGTTGGAATTGGCGGTGGTTCCGCCCTGCACTCGATCATCGTCGGCGAGGACAACCTTCTCGGAAGCGCCCTTCACACCCATGTACAGTGGAAAAAGGGCGCACATTTCCGCGACATCTTCGCCGGGAAGGTTATGGACTACCAGTTCCTGGGCCGGCCGTACCAAATGCGGGCCGAGGGTGGACGGCGGGAGTTGGGAAGCGATTGGGGGATGGAGCTCAGTCACCCGTTTCTGACTGACCTGCAGCGCGCCTCGTGGCGAAGTACGGCAGGGAACACGAACAACCTCTTTTATTTTCGGAGGCCTGGTGCTCTGGCCGCGGCGCTCAGGGTCAAGCGTTCGTACAGCGACATTGGCGGCGTGATCCGGATTGGTCCTCCTCTCGGACGCCTCGCGCTCGTGGGAGGGTCTGTATCGTTCGAAGACGAGAAACCCGAGCAGCTGCCGGTCATCGTCACAGATACCGCCGTTGTTCCGGATACGAGTCAAGCTCTCATCAACAGGTACACAACGCACCAGACGGCGCGCCTCAACGCACTGTGGGGAGTACGCAATGTCCGTTTCGAGCGCGTGAGCGGTTTCGATGCGCTCGAAGGCACGCAGGATCTGCGGACGGGAATCCAGGTCGCCACACTGCTGGGCAAAGGAGCGAAATTCCTTCGCGGGAAGGAGCGAGACTGGTTCGGGTCAACTGAGCTCTACCTGGGCGGGGCCACGCCCATCTCTTACGCCGCGCTGGCAATCGCCGGCGAAGGTCGTCGGGACGAGGACGGAAATTGGGACGGCATTCTCGCACACGGGCGTGGCGCACTGTATCTCAAGCCATTCAATCGTCACACATTCACCTCTGATCTCGTGTGGAGCGGCGGCTGGAAGCAACGGCTTCCGTTTCAGCTCACGTTTGCGGACCGTGACGGCGGACTACGCGGCTTCAGATCGGCAGATGTCGGGGGCGCTCGCAGGTTGGTCGCTCGCACGGAAGACCGGTATCTCGTCGGTCGCTACAAGGAGCTGGCATCGGTGGCAGTCGCCGGCTTCGCGGAAGCAGGAAAGATCTGGGCGGGGGATTCGCCCTTCGGCGTAAATACTCCGGTCTACGCGTCCATGGGGATCAGCCTACTCGCTGCGTCGCCACCGCAGTCGCGCCGCACTTTTAGAGCGGACCTCGCGTTCCCTGTGAAGGGACCACGCGGTCACGGATGGGAAGCGAGACTAACCGTGTTCGATCTGACCAGGACGTTCCGCGTCGAGCCGCGGGACATCTTCAACAACCGCGAGCGGTCTGTGCCCGCGACGGTGTTCAACTGGCCCTGAGCAGTTGCTGTTTCAGCGCGCGGGACCGGGAACGAATTCCCAGCGACCTGAGGCCTGAGCTGTCGCGATAAGGTCTCTCGGCGAAATGGAAGTTGGAACCGGCCCGCCTCCCGACGTCAATACGGCGCTTTCCAGCTGGAACTGACCATAGACCGGTGGCGCGCCACCGCTCGAAGTCAGTGATATCAGCCTGCCGAGCGATCCTCCCGCGGCGGTTGCGATCAAGGCCGCATCCGCACGAGCCTGTTTGACGGCCTGGATCATAGCGCTGCGCCGCGCCGCGCCTCTTCAATGTTGGCCGAACCAAACTGTATTGACGAAATGTCGGTGGCACCGCCCGCGATCGCGGCGTCTAACACTCTACCGATCTGATCGATTCTGTTCACCTGGGCTCGAATCGCGTTTCGGGCGGTGAATCCTCCGCGTCGTCGACCGTTATCGTCGTATGCCTGTTCGAGCGAATAACCCTGGTTCGTAAGGTCTTCTGGCGCTACGCCAGCTTCGCGGATGGCGGCGAGGGTCGACGCCACCTTTGCAGCGTTCTGCGACGCGGCTTCGGCAGCGGTCCCGGCGCGTGTGGTCACCGCGATCATCACAACGCCAAAAGTGGGAGCGATGTGGGTTTCCCCCCGACCAGCGGCAGTGATCTCCGGTTCGCGGGCAGTGGGTGACGAGACCTGGGCAAGTGAAACTGTCGACAGGCATGAAGCCAAACAAAAAATCGAACCAAGAATTCCGCGCACCTTTCCTCCGATACCGGCCTTGCAGGTGGCGTCGCGTCACTTTCCGACTCGACTGATGTCTTCTGAAGACGTCAGTCGAGTCAGGTGTTGCACACCTACCCGATGGCTTACCGATCTCCCGCCGGAACCCCGCGCATCATCTTCCCGACCGGGAACACGAGCAGTCCGCAAATCACCGCCGCTGCAAAGAGGAAAACCGACGTCTGCATGAAGAGCTTCGGCATGTCCTGAAGCTTCTCCGGATCCACGCGACCGCCGACGAGACCGGCGATGAGATTGCCGAGCGCTGCGGCCATGAACCACACTCCCATCATCTGCCCCTTGAACTTGAACGGCGCGAGCTTGGTCATCGAGCTGAGACCGACCGGACTGAGCGACAGTTCTCCTATCGTCTGGAAGAAATAGCTCAACACGAGCCACCACGGCGAGACGCGCACCGTACCACCGCCACGAAGCACGATATTCGCCGCGAGTAGCATTACGACGAAGCCCACGCCGGCGAAAAACAGGCCCCACGCGAACTTCGCGACGCTCGACGGATCCTTTCCACGCCTGCCGAGCGCCATCCACACAACTGCGAACACCGGCGCGAGCGCGATGACGAACACCGAGTTGGCCGCCTGGAGCCACAGGGTCGGCATTTCCCAACCGAACACCACTCGATCGGTATAATCGCGGGCAAAGAGATTGAGCGAGGTAGGCGCCTGCTCGAACGCCGACCAGAAAATTGCGGCGAAAATGAAGAGCAGGATGATGATTACGACGCGTTTCTTTTCCTCGGTGGTCAGCCCGCCACCGACGAACAGATAGATGAAATAGACGACCGCCGAGCCGACGATGACGAAGGTCATCTTCTGAGCCAGCGAAACCGCATTGAGGTGAATCACGCCGGCCATCGTCAGGGCGACCAGCAACACGATCACGCCCACTCCGATCGCCACCGACATCTTCACTCTACGGTGCTCAGCCGGATCGGTCGAGGCCGGCTCCATGCCGATGTTGCCGAGCGTCTTCGGCGCACGGAGACGATAGGTTATGAGTCCGAACACCATTCCGATTCCCGCCGCGCCGAAGCCGAGGTGCCAGCCTACCCGCTCACCCAGGTAACCGGTGATGAGCGGAGCGACGAGCGCACCGATGTTGATTCCCATGTAGTAAATCGAGAAGCCGGCATCGCGTCGCGCTCCGCCCTCGGGATAAAGCTCGCCGACGATCGCCGAGATATTCGGCTTGAGCAATCCTGTCCCCATGACGATAAGGACCAGGCCGATGAAGAAAGCCGAATGCGCGAATATTATGGACAGCGCGATGGACAGATGTCCCAGCGCGATGAGAATTCCGCCGTACCAGATTGCGCGCCTGAGGCCGAGAAGCCGGTCGGCGATCCAGCCGCCGGGCAGCGACGCGAGGTACACGCACGCGGCGTAGATGCCTACGATCGACGACGCCGTCGTTCGGTCGAACCCGAACCCGCCGGATGCCAGAGCGGCGGTCATGAACAGCACCAGCAGCGGACGGATCCCGTAGTACGAGAACCGCTCCCACATCTCGGTGAAGAAGATCGTGGAAAGGCCTATCGGATGTCCGAAGAACGTCCGCTTGCTCGCCCCGAATCCCGGAGGAGGCTCGTCGTGTGTAACGGTTCCTGCCGAGGGCTGATGAAACACGTCTTTAGAGTCTCTGGCCATTGTGGGAGGAGTGAGGGTCGTCAGGCATGAACAGCTGCGAGCGGAAGGTACCTCTCAGGTGGATGTACGCCACCAATTTCTTTTTGTTGCTCCCAGGAGACTGTCGTCGGGGGCTGCTTGATGCAGGCAGCGAAGTGTCCCGGCGTTTTCTCTTCGAGTGGAGGAACGATCGCGGCGCACGCGGCATCCTTCGCGGGATGGTGGCAGCGAGGGTGAAAGACGCATCCCGACGGAGGATTCGCGGGTGAGGGAACATCACCCTGCAGTAGGATTCTCTCCTTTCTCGCGTTTGGATCCGCAACAGGGACGGCGGAGAGAAGGGCCTGGGTGTAAGGCATGAGCGGCGTGGCGTAGAGATCGTCCGCCGTCGCGAGCTCCACGATTTTGCCCAGGTACATCACCGCGACGCGATCCGCGATGTGCTCCACCACGGACAGGTCGTGCGCGATGAACATGTAGGTGAGGTCGTGGTCGCGCTGGAGATCTTCGAGGAGGTTGATCACCTGTGCCTGCACCGAAACGTCTAGCGCCGACACGGGCTCGTCGCAGACAATGAACTTGGGTTCCACCGAGAGGGCTCGCGCGATTCCGATTCGCTGGCGCTGCCCGCCAGAGAATTCGTGCGGATACCGGTTCGCGTACTCCGCACGCAATCCGACTTCCTGGAGCAGGCGGCTCACGCGAGCATCAGCTGCGGCGCCCTCCGCCAGCTTATGGATCGTCAGTCCCTCGCGGATAATCGCGCCAACCGTCATGCGCGGGTTGAGCGACGAGACCGGATCCTGGAAGATGATCTGCATCTCGCGCCTGAGCGCCCGCAGCTCGGTCGTGCCCATCGAGCGCACGTCGCGCCCCTCGAAACTGATCTCGCCGGACGTCGGCTCGATGAGCCGCAGGATCGTGCGGCCGGTGGTCGTCTTGCCGCAACCTGATTCGCCTACGACGCCGAGCGTCTCGCCGCGCGCGACGTCGAACGACACATCGTTGACAGCCTTGACCGCTCCCACCTGGCGGGAGAACACGCCTTTCCTGATTGGAAACTCCTTGCGGAGATTTCTCACCGACACGAGTGGCTCCGTTCCATTCATGCGGCGGCGACTCCCTGTTCGACTACGAGCGGCGGATGAGGATGATTTCGGCGGTCGGGCTCGACGGCGAGATGGCAGCGCGACACGTGGGCGGCTCCGATCTGATAGAGCGGAGGGTGCTCGCGCTCGCAGAGCTCCCACGAATAGGGGCAGCGCTCGCGGAACCTGCAGCCCTGAGGCCAGTCAGTGGGCGAGGGAACAGTCCCCGGAATGACGTTCAGCCGCTCTTTGTCGTGCCCGATGTGCGGCATCGAGTTCATCAGGCCTTCGGTGTAGGGATGGTGCGGCTTCGCAAAGAGCTCATCGACATTCGCCTGCTCCACGATCTCGCCCGCATACATCACGATCACCCGCGATGTCGTTTCGGCGATGACGCCGAGGTCGTGGGTGATCATGAGGATAGACGTGCCGATTTTCTTCTGGAGTCCGATCAGCAGGTCGAGGATCTGCGCCTGAATCGTGACATCTAGCGCCGTCGTGGGCTCGTCGGCGATCACGAGAGCCGGCTTCATCATCAAGGCCATCGCTATCAGCACTCGCTGGCGCATTCCGCCGGAGAGCTGATGCGGATACTGCCTGGCTCGCGAGTCAGCGTCGGGAATGCCGGTGAGCGCGAGCATTTCCACCGCTCTTTCCCAGGCGTCCTTCCTGCTCATGCTGGCATGCACCCTCGCCACTTCGGCAACCTGATCGCCGACAGTGAACACCGGGTTGAGCGCGGACATCGGCTCCTGGAAGATCATCGAAATGCGATTGCCGCGGATCTCGCGGATCTCGTCGTCCCCGAGCGTGACGATGTCCTTGCCTTCGAATTCGATAACGCTGCCGGGCTCGATGCGTCCGGGTGGCTGGATCAGGCGCAGAATCGAGAGAGCCGTGACGGATTTTCCGCAACCGGATTCGCCGACGATGCCGACGGTTTCGCCTGCGCCGATCTCGAACGAAATGCCGTCTACCGCGCGGGCGACGCCTGCCTCAGTGGAGAACCACGTTCGCAGATCGCGAATCGAAAGGAGCGGCGCGCTCATCGGCCCGTCACCGCCGGTCGTAGGTGTCGCGAAGCGCTTCGCCAAGGATATTCAGCGTCATCACCGTCAGCACCATGAAAAGCCCGGGAAAGAATGACATCCACCACAGAGCTGCGACCTGATCGGCACCGTCCTGGATAATGTTCCCCCAGCTCGCCAGCGGTTGCGGAACACCGATCCCAAGGTACGAAAGCCCGGCCTCGAGGACGATCACATGCGCGACGCCCAGCGTTGCCGCAACGACGATTGGCGAGACGAGATTCGGAAGCAAATGCCTCACCAGAATCCGGCGCCGGCTGGCGCCCAACGCCTGCGCGGCGGCCACGAATTCCGCGTGTTTCAACGCAAGAACCTGACCCCTGACGATGCGGCTCAGGCCGAACCAACCGGTGAGACCCAGGAACAACACTAACGCGCCAATCGACAATCGGGGCCAGGCCACGAGCACACCGAGCAGGAGCAGCAGGCGTGGAATCGAGAGGAACGCATCGAGCAGCCGCATCATCACGGCGTCGAGCCATCCGCCCGCGTAACCAGCGATGGCGCCGTAAGCGACGCCGAAGGTGAGGCTGACGATCGTCGCCAGTACTCCGATCATCAGCGAGAGCCGCGCCCCGTAGATCACGCGACTCAATACGTCCCTGCTGTAGGGATCGGTACCGAACGGGTGCGCAAAGGAGGGTGGAAGATCCTTCAACGCCACGATGTCGGGCTGCGCGGCCGGATCGTAGGGTGCGATCAGCGGCGCGAGGAGCCCCATCAGCACAATCACGCCAAGCACGAAGAGCGCAACGCGCGAAGACGGCTTGCGCAGGATGCGCCGGAGAGCGAGCGCACGCGGAGATTCCCGCGGACGCGCGGGGTTAGCGACTGGCAATTCTTGGATCTGCCCAGGCATAGAGCAGGTCGGCGAGAAGGCTTCCCAGCGTGACCATGATGCTGCCGAGTATCACGCCTCCCACGACGAGCGGATAGTCGCGCGTGCTGATGGCGTTGACGACCGCGTATCCCATTCCAGGCCAGGCGAAAATCTTCTCGATGAAGAAGGCTCCGGTGAGCAGCGCGGGGAACGAAAGCCCGATCAGCGTGATGATCGGAAGCAGCGCGTTGCGCAAGGCGTGGCGGCGCAGGATCTCACGCTCGGTGAGACCCTTGAGACGCGCGGTACGGATGTAATCGGCGGGGAGCACGTCGAGCAGCGCGGCGCGCTGGTATCGCGCGACGCCGGCCGATGCGAGGATCGTCAGAGTGAGCGCGGGAAGCGCGAGATGCCGGAGGCGGTCGAGGATGCGGCCGCCCAGCCCCATATACTCGTGCATCACCGGATCGACAGCGCCGCCGACCGGAAAGACCGGCAGCCAGTAGGTAAACGCGAGAAGCGCCAGAATCCCCAGCCAGAAATCCGGCATCGAGAAAAAGAAGAGCGAGACTCCGCTGATGACGTGATCGGTCGTCGAGCCGCGTCGCGCAACCTGGATGAGCGCGATGAGAATCCCGAGCGAGAAGCTTCCGACGAGCGCAACGGCCATGAGAAGCGCCGTGTTGGGCAGCGCGCTGGCTAGAACTTCGCGAACCGGCTGGTCGTGCGAGAATGACCACCCCAGTTCTCCATGCGCGAGGGAATTCACGTACCGTATGAATTGCTCGGGCAGCGGACGGTCCAGCCCATACTGCGCTCGCATAGTCGCGCGAACGTTCTCGCTCACATTTGGATTGTCCATCACGGCGCTGAACGGATCACCCGGCGCGAGGTGAATCAGCGCGAAGGTGACCGCGCCGACGATGGCGACGATCACCACCGCCTGCGTCAGCCGTCGAGCGATGTAGCGGAGCACCCGCTACGGAGTTTTCTGACCCGCTGGCAGAGCGGGAGGAGGTTGTGTGCCAGGTGCGTTGTCGCGCGGGATCCGCTTGTCAGCCGGGATCCACCACTCGGGGAGATGTGCCCACCAGGCATCGGGTCTGAGCGTCGCAAGTTGAATCCGCGAATTATAGGCGACTCTCGGAAGCGCCTCCGCGATCCAGATGGCCGGCGCGTCCTGAATGATCGTTGTGTATGCCTTGGTGAAGTACGCCTTCCGTGCGGCCGGATCGAACGAGGCGAGCGCGCTGTCGACGTACGCGTCGAAAACCGGACTCTCGTACGAGCCGGTGTTGTTGCCGCTCGAGGCGCGCGACCCGCCCGTCCCCCATGAGCCGCGCACCGAGCTCGGGCTAGGCTGCGTGTTCCACTGTCCGATCACGGCGTCGTATGACCGTTTTCGCATGCGCTCCACGAGCACCGGAAAATCGAGCTGCTCGATATCCAACTTGACGCCTGCCTGCCGAAGCTGTTCCTGAAGCAGCACCGCCAATCGGACGCGCACCTTACTGCTGGCCGGCACGGCGAGCCCGAACTGCAGTGAACGACCATTGCGAGCGCGGAATCCCTCGCTGCCCGTGACGCGCCATCCGAGCGAGTCGAGAATCTGGCGCGCTCGCGGAAGATCGAACGGAATCTGAGGGAGGTTCGGGTCGGTCGTCGCATAAGCGCGCACGGTCGGGCCGAGCGCGGGCAGGGCAAGAGAGTCGTAGACGCTGCGGACGAGAGTCGCCCGATCTGTTGCCATGGTCAGCGCGCGGCGGAGCTCCCGGTTGCCGAGGATGCGATGCGGGCGCTCGTGATCCGCGGGATCGCGCAGGTTGAACTGCGCGAAAACGTACTGGAGCGCGTTGTATTTTTTCGTTCGCAGCTCCGGATGCTTTGCAATCTCCGGCAGGTTCTCGGGTTGGAGCTGCTGGATGAAATCCGCTTCTCCGCTAAGAACTCTCGTGATGGCGGTAGCGAAGTCGGGAGCGATGCTCCACACGACGCGGCTCAGCTTGGGCGCGCCGCGATAATTGGCAGTGTCGGCGACGATTTCCACGGCCGCCCGCGGAATCCAGCGTACGAATCGGAACTGCCCCGATCCAACGGGATGCTTCGCAGCCTCGGATGCGCGCCAGCTCATGGGAGCGATGTCCTTCCAGACGTGCTCCGGCATGACCGGCAGCTGATAAACCGCGTCAAAGAACTGCTGCGGCGATCTCGCGTGGAACCAGAAGACAGCTGTAGCGGAATCGGGGGTGCTCACCGAATCGATGTTCGTCAGCAGCGGGGCGATTGCCGAGCCCAGGGTCGAGTCCTTGGTGCTGGCCACGGTGAATCGCACGTCGCCCGAGCGCACTGGAACGCCATCGTGCCACTTCGCCGCGGGATTGATGTGGAACGCTATGCTGAGGGAGTCGGCGCTCCAGGTCCAACGATCCGCGAGCCTCGGTGTAAATCCTTTGTCGTTCACGATGTTCAGCGAATCGCCGATATCCGCGAGACGATCGTAGATCATGTCGGTGATCTGGGCCCCTTGAACGCTCTGGACGAGTGACGGGATGAGCACATCCGGATCGCCGCCGGTGGAGATGGCGAGCGTCCCGCCCGAGCTTTTCGCCGCGGACTCATTACCGACACATCCGCAGAGCGCGATTGCGCAAAGGAGCAGGGGGTACTTCATCGGCGCCATGTCCAACCCTCGTCAAGAAATTGTGGAACGCGCTCCAACGCCGCGTCGCGTATTTCCCCTTCGTCCAGATCAGTCGCATCTGAGTCTTCGAGTGACCGCACCGCTTCGAACATCGCCGACGCGACCTCGCTCGCGCAGGGTATGCGGCCCAGCAGCTCATGGAGCGTAGCGGGCGCCGCGATAGATGCGGCGCGCTGCTCGGCTCCGGACGCCAGACTCGAAAGAGACGCCTGATCATCATCGACGAGGATGGAGCCGTGTTGCAACAGCGCTCCCTCGTCCCGCCATTGGGCGCTGCCGACAAGTTTAGCGCCGCCAGCGATTAACTCACCTTCGCCGGGAGTCTCGAAGCACGTCCGCACGCTCGGCGCCGGAGCGCGCTGGGATGGCGAAGCGAGCTCCGCCGAAACCCCGAGCCGCTCGAGACCTGTCTGCAGAATCCGGTTTATGCGCGAGTACGTTTGCCGGAGCGGAACTGCGTCATCCACCGGCGCGGTGACGCTGTAGGTGACCTCACGGTGATGCAGAATCGCGCGGCCGCCCGTCGGCCGTCGCACGACGTCGATCGCGGCATCCCGGATCTTCCCGACATCGTAAAGTCCAGCGGCGGGCTGATTGCGCCCGAACGAGAGCGTCGGACGACTCCACGAGTAGATGCTGAACACCGTTTCGCCCGTTCGCGCAGCGCGCGCTTGCAGCGCGGTATCGCGCGCCATGTTCTCGGCGCCCGAGCGGGGCGCCGCGAGGAGAAGGCGCCAGCGACTGCAACTTCGCCGGGGGTGCATAGAGTGTTAAATTGTCACTCCTATGAGCACCACAATCAAGCACGTTGAAGCCGCGATTCCTCCCGCTGAATCCTTCGTTCCCCGACATGTAGGACCCGACGAGCAGGATGTGGCCGAGATGCTGAAGACTCTCGGTTTTGCATCGCTCGATGCGCTGATAGATGCCACCGTTCCACGCAAGATCCGGCTGAAGCAGGGTCTGGATCTGCCGAAGGGGATGACGGAGCTCGAGGTTCTCACCTATTTCCGCGCTCTCGCCGCGAAGAACCAGGTCTTTCGGTCCTTCATCGGCATGGGATACTCGGACACCGTAACGCCGCCCGTCATTCAGCGAAACATCATCGAGAATCCCGCCTGGTATACGGCCTACACCCCGTATCAGGCGGAAATCGCGCAAGGCCGGCTAGAAGCGCTGCTGAACTTTCAGACGATGGTGATCGACCTGACGGGGCTCGAGATCGCGAACGCGTCGCTGCTGGACGAAGCCACCGCCGCGGCGGAAGCGATGACGATGAGCTACGCGCTCAAGGGCAAGCCGGGCAAGGAAGTCTTCCTCGTCGCATCGGAGTGCCATCCGCAGACGATCGACGTCGTGAGGACCCGCGCGAGTGTCCGCGGTATCGAAGTGCGAGTCTCGAGCTACGAGGATTTCGAGATCGGCCCGGACGTGTTTGGGGCGCTGGTGCAGTATCCGGCGACGGATGGCGCGGTGATCGACTACTCGAGCACAGTCGAAAAAATCCACGCAGCGGACGCCCTGATCACGGTGGCGGCTGATCTGCTGAGCCTCGTGCTCATCACGCCGCCAGGTGAATGGGGCGCCGACATCGCCGTCGGGAACACCCAGCGCTTCGGCGTCCCTCTTGGTTATGGCGGACCGCACGCCGCGTATTTCGCGACGAAGGACGAGTTCAAGCGCTTCATTCCAGGCCGCATCATCGGCGTCTCGCGCGACGCGGACGGAAGGCCGGCGCTGCGGATGGCGTTACAGACGCGAGAGCAGCACATCCGGCGAGAGAAGGCGACGAGCAACGTCTGCACTGCGCAGGTGCTGCTGGCGGTTGTGGCAAGCATGTACGCCGTCTATCATGGGCCGGGCGGCCTGTCTCGCATCGCGCGACGCGTGCACGGGTTTACGGGCGCCCTCGCAGAAGGCGTGCGCAGGTTGGGCTACACGATCGTGCACGAGGACTACTTCGACACGATCCGTGTCGCGATGGGCAAGCGCAACGGCCAGACCATCATCGATGAGGCGCGCAACCGGCGCATCAATGTGCGAGTAATGGAGGACAGAAGCATCGTCATCGCGCTCGATGAGACCGTCGGTAACGACGACATCACCAACCTCCTCGCCGCGTTCAACAGTGGAAAGGACGCCGATTTCGGGATCGACGACCTCGCATCGGGCAGCGACACGCGTTACGACGAGCGGTTCAACCGGACGACCCCGTTCCTTACGCACCCGGTGTTCAACAAACACCACGCGGAGACGGAGATGCTCCGCTACATGTACAAGCTTCAATCGCGCGATCTCTCGCTCGTTCACTCGATGATTCCGCTCGGCTCCTGCACGATGAAGCTGAACGCGACGGCGGAGATGATGCCGATCACCTGGCCCGGATTCGCCAAGATCCATCCATTCGCGCCCCTCGATCAGACAGATGGGTACAGGCAGCTGTTCGACGAGCTAGAGAGCGCGCTGGCCGAGATCACGGGATTCGCGGGGGTCTCGCTGCAGCCGAACGCAGGCTCGCAGGGGGAGTTCGCGGGGCTGCTGGTGATCGATGCATATCATGCGTCGCGCAAGGAATCACACCGCAAGGTTTGCCTCATACCGCAGTCTGCGCACGGGACGAACCCGGCGAGCGCGGTGATGGCGGGCATGCAGGTCGTAGTGGTGAAGACGGACGCGCGCGGGAACATCGATGTCGCCGACCTCCGCGCGAAGGCCGAGGAGCACGGGCTGCACCTCGCGGCGCTGATGGTCACGTATCCGTCGACACACGGCGTATTCGAGGAATCGATCGTCGAGATCTGCGAGATCGTCCACAAGTACGGCGGCCAGGTCTACATGGATGGCGCGAACATGAACGCGATGGTCGGACTTTGTCGTCCGGCTGACATCGGCGCCGACGTGTGCCACCTGAATCTCCACAAGACTTTTTGCATTCCTCATGGCGGCGGCGGGCCGGGAATGGGACCGATCGCCGTTGCGAAGCATCTCGTTCCGTTCCTTCCCGGACATCCCGTGGTCAGGCTGGATGGACGGCACGAGGTCGGAGCGGTTTCGGCGGCCCCGTGGGGCAGCGCGAGCATCCTCCCGATCTCGTACGCGTACATCAAGCTGATGGGCGGGGAAGGGCTGGAGTACGCGACGAAGGTCGCGATCCTGAACGCGAACTACATCGCAAAGCGTCTCGAGCCGCATTTTCCGGTGCTGTACAAGGGCGCGCACGGAACCGTCGCTCACGAGTGCATCGTGGATACTCGCGTGGTGAAGCAGACGAGCGGTATCGAGGTCGAGGATATCGCGAAGCGGTTGATGGACTATGGCTTCCACGCGCCGACAGTGTCGTTCCCGGTGCCGGGAACGCTGATGATCGAGCCGACGGAGAGCGAGCCGAAGGAAGAGCTCGACCGCTTCTGCGACGCAATGATCTCCATCCGCGCCGAGATCGGGGAGATCGAGAGCGGCGAAGCGGACAGGAAGGACAACGTGCTCAAGAATTCGCCGCACACGGTCGGGCGCGTCACAGCCACGACCTGGACGCATCCGTACACGAGGGAGCAGGCGGCGTTTCCAGCGGAGTGGAGCCGGGACTTCAAGTTCTGGCCTGCGGTTGCGCGCGTCGAAAGCGCGTACGGGGATCGGAATCTCATATGCTCGTGCCCGCCTACTGATTCCTATGTTGACGCTGAAGCTGGGATCGGCTGAGGGGCTATCCGGTGGCTTAACGACAACTGAACAAGTCGTGAGCTGATAGCGGAAAAGCTGAAAGCTATTTAGCCTCACTGCGTCGGGACGTCACTTCGGGGTAGAACGGGAGGGCGTTCCGGTTTGGAGATACTCTTTATCAGGCCGTAAAGCATTTTTCTTACTTCTATCAGCTGATCAAAGAGAGATTTGAAATCGTTGAGGCTGATCGCCTTAATGTCTCGCGCCACTACCAAGTGGTACTCGAGCTCCGAGCTGGAATGGAGCGAGTAGCGCAGGAATCGACAAAAATCGCGATCGCTCACCTGGCCGCGGCCTTCGACGATGTTGGCTGGGATCGACATTGCCGAGCGGATCATCTGCGTACGCAAGGAAGCTAGGTTCGAGCTTCGAATACGCATGGCGGTCCGATATACATTGAGCGCGAGTGCGTGGGCTTTGCGCCACACGTGAAGCTTGCTGAATTCGCCCATGACGGAGAAACGCGTCCTGACCCAGGGACGTCGTCACCGTTTCCTCGCGGGGTTGTTCCTATCGCGCCGTCTGTGCCGTCACGCCATGAAGGGCGTCCCGACGTCGTACGGCTAACAAGCTATCGGCTTGTCAGCTATCAGCTCACGACTTGTTCTGTTGTCGTTGTCCTATCCGGCGATGTGCTTCGTGTACGCGTCGGCCTTCATCAGCGAATCGATTTCAGAGGAATTGCTGGGCTTCACCTTGATCATCCAGCCCGCGCCATATGGATCGGTGTTAACTAGAGCGGGCTCCTTGTCGAGCCGGTCGTTGATCGCCACGACCTCTCCAGCGATCGGCGCGAACAGCTCCGACACGGCCTTCACCGCCTCGATTGTCCCGAACACATCGTGCTTGGCGAACTTGGTCCCGACTTTGGGCAGCTCGATGTAAACAATGTCGCCCAGCTCACCCTGAGCGTAGTCGGTGATCCCGATCTCCGCCGTGCCGTCCTTGGCCTTCCGGACGTACTCGTGCTCCTCCGTGTACTGGAGATCGTTTGGAATGTTTGCCACTTACTCTCCGCTGATGGATGCCTGCTTGGGGCCCGCCGCGCGCGAAGTCTATCCGTGCCCTAAAACAGAGTCAAGAAACCGTGGAGCGGCGGTCTCTGTGCCGGAAGCAACGCGATCGAGAGCGGCAAGGCGTTCTACCTTCGACGCATCGCGCTGAAGAGAGCTCCAGAGCGCGTCGACACTGCGCTCCAGGTCCTCGAGTGTGCCGGTGTTCTCGATGTAGTAATCCGCTCGCGCGCGCTTGAGCTCCGCGGGCATCTGGGCGGCGATCATGTTCATCGCATCGGTCTCTTCCAGACCGCGTGTGGCAACCAGCCGCTCGAGTCTCAACGGACGCGGCGCATCCACCAGGACGATCGCGTCGAACTCCTCGACGAGATTCCTCTCGAACAGAAGCGGGATCACCTGGACGACGATCTGGTCGCCGCGCTCCTTTGCGATGGCGACCTCTCTATCGCGAAGACGAGTGACGCCTGGGTGCACGATTCGGTTGAGCGCGTCCAGCTCACTCTGATCGGCGAAGACGATCTGGCGAAGGGCGCCCCGGTCGAGGCTCCCATCGTTCTTCAGCACGCCTTTGCCCCAGCGCTTTACAATGTCTTTCAGGGCCTGCGTCTCGGGCTCGACGGCCTCGCGCGCCAGCACATCGGCGTCGATGACGGTGGCCCCATGCTGGGCCAGCATTTTCGCTACTTCAGATTTCCCGCTGGCGATATTTCCTGTGAGTCCGATGCGAATCATCTGTCACTGGATTGAGGTGGGATCAGCGGCCCTGTGTGGCCAAGATAGGAAACTCTTCCGACCCTGTCACGCATAAACTGCTGCTTGGAGCGCTGCGGTGCTCCTCAGCACCCCCGAGGGGCAGCTAAAGGAGCGGAACCTGCGCCGCGTCGCTCGCGGGTACGGTGTGACACATCCTGCAACGCGCCTCGTACGATTCGGTCCCTCCGACCATGATCTGCGGCGAGTTATACGGTGCTGGACGGCCCCCTATGAGCCGTTGATTGCGGCTAGCGGGGCCCCCGCACAGAACGCAAATCGCGTGCAGCTTGTCCACAACCTCAGCAATAGCCATTAGATCCGGCATCGCGCCAAAGGGCTCTCCCCGGAAGTCCGTATCGGTCCCAGCTACGATTACCCGGCGGCCCCGGGCCGCGAGCGAAGTCACCAGCGGGACTATGCCCTCGTCGAGGAACTGGGCCTCGTCGATCGCGATCACATTGGCCATCGGATCGATCTGCTGGCCGATCTGGGCGGCCGAATCGGCCGGAATCGCCTCGACCGTGCGGCCGTCATGACTCGAGACCGCGTAGACGCCGGCGTACCGGGCATCGAGGTGGGACTTGAAGACCTGCACCCGCTTGCGCGCGATAGTCGCGCGCCGGACGCGACGGAGCAGCTCTTCGCTCTTGCCGCTGAACATCACGCCCGCAATCACCTCTATCCATCCACCGCTCTGGTGGAATGGTCCGCTCGGCCCGCTCATTAGCGGTCGCGATCTCTGCGGGGAGGTCCTCCGCGACCTGGTCGGTCGGACGATTCACGGCGAGGCGCGCCTGGGCGTCCGCGCGGCGGACCGCCGCGATCGCGCGACCCACGGTCGGGACGATCTCCTCTGGGTCCGGCCGGACGCTCTGATCTCGGTCCAGCCGCGCGCTCGCGATCTTCCTTGTCGCGCTCGCCGCGGACTACGACGCGGCGGCCTTTGATCATCGCGCCGTTGACTCTGGCGATCACTCCGGCAGCGTCGGCTTCCGCGACTTCCACCAGGGCGTGACTCTCGCGCAGGTCGATCTTGCCGACCCGATCCCCCGGAATCCCACCTTCTCCTGCGATGACGCCCATCAGATCGCCGACCTTGATTCCGTCGCGCGTGCCGATCGTCATGAACAGCCGCGTCATGCCACCCGTGGCGCCTGGCGAACGTTCGCCATCGGCAGGCCGCGGACGCGCGGCGGCAACCTTGTTTGCCTCGGCCATTCGTCGTTGCGCTCTCTCACGCTCGAGAACGTGGAGAGCGGCAGCTGCGAGCTCGGTTCCGTCGAACTCGCGGAGAAGCGGCTCAAGTGAGACCATCTCGCGCGGGGGAACTCCACGCACAAGGACCGCGCGCAGCTCTTCGCGCACAGCTTCCTCGCGGTCGCGCGCCCGGCGCTCCGGCCCATGAAGGTTGAGTGGTTCGAGCCTTCCGGTGGTGAGCTCTCTCAGCCACGCGACTTCGGCAGGCGCGGCCAGGACGACGATCTGCACGGGCTTCGCCTGGGCGACGCGCTGCAACTCCGCCGGAATCACCGGCGGCTGATAGAAGATCACCGTATGAGTGGCGGCATTTCCCATTTCGCCGCGAAGCACGTTGATCGACTTGTCGTCTTCGTGATAGCCGAGCGTTCGTACTGTGCGCGCTGCTTCGGTGGCGGCGGATTCGTCGCGCGCCACAATTACTGCTGAGGGTGGATCCAGGTCGTCGAGCAATCTCCGAAGCGCGCTCGCCCGTGCCGTGCCGGCGACGGTGACGTACCTGATGATCGGCATCTCGTAATCGGCGGGCACTTGCGGCACTTCCGTCTCCGCCGGCCCCACGCGGCGCGCGCGCCGGGCGTACCGCTCAGCGAGATCTTCCACGACAGGCGTCAGCTTGCGCGCGACGATGACGCGCGCGGCATCACTCAGCTCACCGAGGAGCACTTCCAGGGCGGCGATGGTTTCGGGTCCTTCCTCGAGGATGTCGTCCACCCAGGCGAGGGCAATGGTTCGGACCGTGTCCACCTTGAGAACGGATGCTCGAATGAGCGCGCTGAGCTCGGACGCAGTTCCGGCGACGGCGAGAACGGGCCGCGTTTTGAAGATCCTACCGGCGCGCGCCGCGCTCGTTACGGGGACGACCTCGATTCCACCCGGACCGGAGAGGCGGAGGATCGTATCGGAAATCGCCAGAGCGGTTTCCGCATCGCGAGTCACCACTACGACTTGTGCCCCACCGACGGATGGATCGATGCGGGTCAGTGCAGGGACCAGAAACTCCGCTATCGACTCGGTTGTGTGCGGGAGCGTGTAGACCAGATTCTGGCCGCGCCCAGCCTGTGAAGCCGCGCGCTCTCCAACTTCCTCCAATTCCGGCATCCTCGCCCTCTATTTCGAAACGTGGCGGAGTATCCGCCCCGCCGATATCGTTATTATGACTTGCCGCAACGCGGCTTCCTCGCGGCGTCGCCGCTCACCAAAGATAGCAGCATCGGGGCACCCATGATTACCGCTATTGTATTGATCAAGGCCGAGCCGCAGCGAATCGCCGAATGCGCGAGCAAGCTGGCGGGCATCGATGGTGTTTCCCAGGTCTATTCGGTATCCGGCGAGTGGGACCTGGTTGCCATGGTGGAAGTGTCCGAGCACGAGGCGATCGCCCGCATCGTGACCGAGGAAGTGACCGTTGTGCCCGGGATCAAGTCGACGCACACCCTCACCGCATTCCGGGCGTACTCGAAAAAGGATCTCGAGCAGGCCTGGGACATCGGGCTGGAGTAGCCGGAATGCTGTTGAGCAACTCCGGTCCGGACGCGGCAAGCCGGGCCGCGCTCCGATTGCTGATGCAACGGTTGCCGGGTGTGAGCGTGGTGGAGGGCGCGAGCTCGATCGAGCCCGTTGCGCACAGCGACGCGCCGATTCTGCGGTCGGCGCAGCTTGTGGAGGGAAGCACTCTCCGCGCAATCAAAGTCCCCAATGTTTCGCGCGAAACGGTGTCGGGATTCAGCGCATTCCTCGACGGAGCACAGAACGTACGGGTCGTCGCGCACCACGCGTCCGGCGCGCCGATCGTCTTCGGGACCGTCTCGGCCGCGGTGCGAGTGCGGGTCGATCGCCGGATGACCACATGGGCTCAACAACCCCCACGTGTTGAACGAAAGATTTATCTCCCGTTCCGATACTTGCCGGAGCTGGCCGAGCCGGCAGGAGCGAGTGCCTCTCCTCATGGTGGCTGGCAGTTAGTGGATACATCGACCGCCGACAAGAACGGAGAATACCCGAGCAAGCATCCGGCGGCTCTTCTCGAGCGCGCGATCCGCGCGGTAGATCAGGATCGCGACCGTCTTGAGGACCAGCTTGCGGAGGCTTGGTGTGACCGCGAAGAGTCTCCGCTGTTCATAGACGGCGGAATCAATCGCAGCGAGAAGGTCGCCACATCGACTCGCGCGGTGGGCGTGATCAAGAGCCACCGCACGCTTTACGTCGAAGGTGATGCGCTCCCGATTGTTCTCGGCCTCAACAAAGGAGAGCGGTCCTCGATCTTCCGAGTCTCGCCCCGCTCGCGCAATGCGGTGTTGAGCTGGTACCTGCGCCTGCGCGAACGCGAAGGTCACGATCCGATGTGGGGACTGGTGCGCGTCGAAATAGCGGAATCCGAGCAGGCCTCTCAAAGAGCAGACGAGGTTTCGCGGTGGGTGATGGCGGAAACGACTCCGCTCTCACTTCCCGATGGACGGTGGGACAAGATGGCCTACGGCGTTCGCGACTGCGAAGAATTCCTGAGAGCGATTTCATGAGCGAACCACTGGGTCGCGTAGTTGCGACGGAGAGAAAGCCCAACACTCCGCACGAGTTCCATTTCTGGACGGCGATCGATTCGCCCGTCGGAATCGGCACGATCGTGCGCGTCGACGGGTCGCAGCCCGTGTCGGGGCAGATACCACATGTCTATGGTATCATCGTCGAGGGCTTCAGCTACACGGATCTGCAGTCGCCGATGCACGACGTGCTCGGACACGATGGACTCCCGACGACCGCTGGGTACGCCGCAACGGAGAGAGCCGAGATCCGTCTCTATACGGCGGCGGTGCTGCGGCAGATCCCTGAGGAGCCCCTCCAGCCCGTTCCAATGGGGCAGGTCTTTCTCGCCGACGAAGCCGACGTCCAGGTCGCCCTGCGGATGGACAGCTACCTGCGCGAAGGGGCGAACACCGGCATACCCGTCGGAGTCTATCGCGCCGGTGGCACCGATGCGGTGATTTATCTCGACGCCGATTTTCTGCTCGGGCCCGAGGCGGCACATCTCAACATCACCGGCGTGTCCGGTCTTGCGACAAAGACGAGTGCCGTCGAGTGGCTGCTCGCTTCGCTATTCAAGCATTTCCCCGAGGGGAAGGGATCGATCGCGGCCGTAGCGTTCAACGTGAAGGGTCCGGATCTCTGCTATCTCGATCAGCCGGGAAAGGTCGAGGAGTCAGACCAAGTCCTCTACGAGAAGCTCGGCGTAGAGCCCAAGCCGTTCGAGAACGTGCAGTACTTTGCGCCTTACACGTCCAAAGGCCTGACGCTCAACACCTTCCGCAACAACGAGGCGCTCCTCGACAACGTGACCCCGCTCACCTGGGGGTTGCGCGAAGTCCTCAAGTACGCGGAGGTGTTGCTCAACAAGGACGACGTCGATGCCAAGGCGGACGCTCTCGTCGATTTCATCTCGGAGAACGTGGTCGACAAGGAATTCACCGATCCCGGTCTGACGAAGAAACACAAGGTGCAGTCGTTCGCCGACCTCGATGCGTGGTTCAAGGACGTCCTGCTGGGAATGGAAAAGCGGGACGGCGAGAGCTGGCGCACGCACCATGTCGCCACGATCCGGAAGATGCGGAACCGCCTCTCGAATATCTCCACGCGCTGCGCCGGACTCGTCACGGATTCGGGCGCCGTCAGCGATCTTCCGTTCGGGAGCTTTAGCGACCGCACGGTGTACGTAGTCGATGTCGCCAACCTCGAGGAAGATGCGCAGGATCTCATCTTCGCTCGCATCGTTTCCAAGCTCCGCGAGCACCTGGAGCGGCGGGATCTTGGCGTCAAACACCTCGTCGTATTCGTCGACGAGCTCAACAAATACGCGCCGGGCGATGGAGCCGACACCTACGTCAGGAAGATGCTGCTCGATATTGCGGAGCGTGGCCGCTACCTCGGCCTCGTTCTGTTCAGCGCGCAGCAATTCCGCTCGCAGGTGCACCGGAGAGTCGTCGGCAACTCGGGAACTTCGCTGTTCGGCAGAATGGATCCTGACGAGCTTTCCACGCCGGGATACGCGGTGCTCAGTCCCGCGACCCGGACAAAGCTAGCGACGCTGGAGAAAGGGCAGTTGATGATTCGACATCCACATTTCACGCAGCCGATTTTCGTGCGATTCCCCAGGCCTTCTGTGATGCAGGGACGCGAAGGCTCCGAGCGGTACCCGCAGGCGAGCGACGTTCCGCTCGATGAGTCCATTCTGCGAACGCTCCGGCAGCTCGATCCGACCATCACCCTCACATGGGTCCAGGACATCACCGCGCTCTATACGGAAGAAGAGGTGATCAAGGCGCGCAACGCGACCCTGCTCGCGCGGCCGGAAAACGTGAAGGCGTACTTCGCATCGCAGTTCCGAAAGATCATTGCGGCGCAGGCGGCGCCACGTCCGATGGCAGGCAGCATCAAGTCGGCTCCGGAAAACGATCCGTATGGTTTTTAGAGCAGTGCGCGGCCGGGCAGGATTCGGGGTCAAGGCTGCGATGATGGTCGTTCTCTTAGCAAACGTCGCCCTTTCACAGTCGGTCGTCCTGGAGATCAAACCCCATATCGGCGACACCCTGCGGATGCATCTCACCCAGTCGGTCGAGATGACGGGCACCACGCGCAATGGCGGCCATGATTCGACCAGCTCGATGACTACGTCCATCGAGGTGTTCACTCGGGCGATAGCGCAGCAGTGGACATCAGGAGGTACGCTGATGCAGACGATCACGGACTCGGTCGCGATGACTCCCGCGTCGGCGGCTGCGCTTGCGGATCTCAAGCGCAGGGCGCTGCAGGCGAAGCGTGTTTGGCTGCGCGTTTCGACTGACGGATCGATGGAAGTCGTCGATGACGCCGATCCTGATGGCGAGCTGCGTCACCTCTTTGGCGAGATGCCGGCAATGCTCACCCGAGGGCCGGTATCGGTGGGCGAAAAATGGACGCGCGAGATGAAGATCCCGCTGAGCGGCGATCCGGGCACAATGGGCTCCGTCCGGGCAACATTCCGGCTCGACTCGCTGGGCAGGAATGGGGATATCGCCTACATCTCAATGCAGGGGACGATGTCGCGCGTCAATGTGCCGGGCGCGCCCAAGCCGGGCGCAGGTTACATGACTTCGGGCACGCTCGCGGGCACAATCCAGATCGACCGGCGGCTCGGCTGGATTACTGACTCAAAGAGCAGCATCATCGTACGGTCGACGATCGCATCGGCTCCTGCCAGGAAGGGCGAGCTGCAGCGTTCGCCGATGCAGGTCCGGACGAAGATCACGCAATGGATACGGGCGATGCGCGCACGATGAGACTGGTCCACCTCTCCGACATACATCTCGGCTTCAGGCAATAC
>JBBQAV010000015.1:0-33502 GCA_038316775.1 Gemmatimonadales bacterium
GGATCGAAGAACGCGCCGGATCCGAACGAGCTTTACGAGTTCAAGGAAGAGAAAGCGGTTGGGACGCAACCCGGATACGATGTGAAGGACTCGAAGGGCCGGGAGTGGAGCGTGAAGCTCGGCGCGGAAGCGCGTCCCGAAGTCGCGGTATCACGGCTGCTCTGGGCGATCGGCTACCACCAGCCGAGCGTTTATTATCTGCCGCGCTGGACGCTCGTGAGAGATGGAAAGAGGATCCCACAGTCAGGTGGTCGCTTCCGACTGGATGATTCCAAGAAGATCGAGGAGTGGTCGTGGCGGAAGAGCCCGTTTCTCGAGACGCAACAGCTTGCAGGGTTGTTCGTTTTCAACGTCATGGTCAACAACTGGGACATCAAATCGCAGCAGAACGCGCTTTATCGGCTCAAAGAAAGCGCACCGGGTCCGCGCGAGCAGTACATGGTGAAAGATCTTGGCGCGTCGCTCGGAAGAACCGTTTGGCCAGTTGGTGGGACGAAGGGCGACGCCAGGGGATTCCAGGAGGAGCCGTTCATCGAGTACGTGGATGGAAACCGCGTTCACTTCGCGTATCAGGGTGCGTGGCTCGAGCCACAGCTGCTGCGAAGCATCGCTCCATCTGACGTGCGATGGATCTCGGAGCTCATGTCACGGATCAGCCCCAGACAGTGGAGCGATGCGTTCCGTGCCGCGGGGTTCAGCGATGCCGAAGCCAATCCGTTCATCACACGGCTGCAGCAAAAAATCGCCGAGGGTTTGACCCTCGGCGATTTCTAGAAGTCCGGTACCGAACTACTACGGGAATACTGGCGCCGGCGCCTGCTCCTGTTGCGGCAGGCGAACCTTCGGAGCCTGGCCATAGTTCCACTGGAACGTCACGTACGTCGCCCTCACACCGAATCTGCGCGCCGTGATCTGCTCCAGATTGTCGTCGCCCGCCTTGATCCGGAACTTCAGAGTATTGAACGGATCCGCAAAACGGACTGCAACGCTCATGTTGTCACCGTCGATCTTCTTGCGCAGCGTGATGTTGGTCATCTGCATCGCGGAGAACCGGCCTTTTTCGATTTTCACAGGCGCGCGATACCAGTAGTTCGCCTGGAGTATCACGGTCGGCGTCACCTGCGTTGTTGCGTTGAGCCGATACGACCAGGTGACCGCGTTTGACGAGAGCGCCGACTGCGAGCCGCCGTCAGTCACCAGCTTGAAAATGTTGAACCCGCCGAAGCCGTTGAACTTCGGGCCGAGTCTCAGAGATCCGTTGAGATCCGTGCCCCACGAATTTGCGTTCGCGAGATTCTGGAAGCTCACAGAGGTCACTTCGCGGTTGTCCACCGTGTCGGCCGTATTGAGGTTGACGCGGATGACGTCCTTGGTGTGGCGATAGAACGGCGAGAGCTGCAACGAGCCGAACTGCCCTGATTTGCTCAGGCCCAGCTCGAACGCGTCCGTGTACTCGGGATTCAGCCGCGGATTCCCGATGAAGACGTTCTGCTGGTCGAAAAACACGGGGAACGGATTGAGCTCCTGCGTCCCTGGTCTCCGAATGCGACGTGAATAGCTCGCCTTGATCTGGCTCTGCTCGCTCGGCTTGTACATGATTACGCCGCTCGGGAAGAGGCTATGGTAGTTGTACGGATAGCTCTGCGCGTTGGCGAGAGCGAAGTTCCGGCTCGCCCACTCCGCGCGAAGGCCGGCCTGTAGATCGAACTTCCCGACACTCTGGCTGAGCACGCCGTAGCCCGCGTGCACTCGATCATCGAACTTGAAGGTGTTGCTCAGATTGCTCGGCGCCCAATTGTCGGTGCCCAGGTCGTCCTTGAACACCTGGAAATCGCGGTCGAGCCAACGATCCGTTTCCTTCAAGCCCGACTCGAGCTTCGTCTTCGCCGTGAGAGGCCGCGTGTAATCGACCTGCGCCGTGAGCTGGCGCGTTAGCGCGTTACTGCCATCGAGCTCACCCTGGATCGGCGGGCCGGAGGTCGTGCCGTCCTGATTCTCCGGCTCGCGCCAGAGGAGCGTGTTGTCTTCGTCGCGCGTCCGATTGTAGCGCACTTCGCTCGAGAGCTCGTGCTTCCGCGGTACGAGCGTGCGTTTCCAGGAAAGTGAATTGTCGACCACAAGTCCACGCGACTTCGCGTTGCGGTCCACCACGTAACGGGCGAGGAACGCCTGGTTAGCATCGAGCTCTTCGTAGCCGGCAAGAGCGCCGTCGTTCGAGTGCCGGCGATTGAGATTCAGCGAATTCGAGATAACGTCCTTATCCGTGAGCTTGTAGTCGATGTTGCCGGTGAAATTGTGACCGGCGTTGTTGTTCCTGCCATCGATGTCCTGATTCGTGTAGAACAACGGGGAGCCGCTCGGATCGAAACGCAGGCGGTCGTTCAGTCCCACGATCGCGCGATCGTCCGCGTTGTATCCGTAGGTTCCAAAGAGCGTGAGCTTTCCCTGCTGGTAGCCGAGGTTTGTTCCAGCGTTGAAGCGGCTCGGAGTGGCGAAACCGGTATTGAGCCCGCCACTCAAGCCGAGATCCGTGTTGGCCTTGAGAACGATGTTGATGATGCCGGCCATTCCTTCGGGATCATACTTCGCCGAGGGATTGGGAACGACCTCAATGCGCTCGACGATATTCGCCGGAATCTGCTTGAGGTATGCGGCGAGCTGTGTGCCCCTGATCGGCGTCGGACGCCCGTTGATCTGAACAGCGACATTTTCGTTGCCGCGGAGACTGACTTTGCCGTCAGCATCGACTTCAACCGATGGAGTGGCCTGGAGCACGTCGCTCGCGTTTGAAGCGGCGGGTGCGATGTCCTTTGCTTTATAGGTGTTGCGATCCGGCTCGATGACGACGGTCGGCGCTGTGCCCGTCACCTGCACGCTCTGCAGCGTCACGGAAATGCGCGCCAGCTTGATGCTGCCGACGCTTGCCACCGGAGCATCGGGCGCGATCGTGAATTCCGGAGTGTTGAGCGGCGTGAAGCCGATTCCGGAAACACGCAGATAGTACGTGCCCGGACGCAGGCCCTGAATCTTGAAGGTGCCGTCGTCAGCACCCATTGCCCCGGTGACGAGCTTCGAGTCGGACTTGTTGCGCAGCGCGATCGCGGGCCGGGGAACAGGACCGCTGCTGTCAGCTGCGACGATGGTGCCGCGAACTTCACCGATTGGCGGAGCCTGCTGCGCCGCTGATGGCGGTGCGCCGGGATTTTGGGCGGGGAGCGTTACCGCCGCGAGGTTCACAACGAGAGCGAGTAGGGCGAACAGGATGCGCTTCATGGGGCCAGCTCTCAGAAAGAAGGAGCGTGTTGGGTGATCAGGAGCAGGGAGGACGGCTCCTCCTCATCCCCGCCATACGATTTTGACGCCGCCAGGTTTCAAATGGTTGTCATTGGGAGAGAAGTTCACTGCCGGGAGTTCCCATGGTGCCGGCGCCGGGTTGGGTGATTCAGGTGTTGCCGAGAGAGTACTCCATCTCGTACGAGTGCCTTCCGGCGTCGATCTTGATCACCATGGTGCCGGTGAGGCCTTCGAGCGCACCGGTTCCGGAATCGGGCACCACCGTTATGACGAGCGATCCCTCGCCGCGGTTCATGATGCCGGTGTGCTGAAGAATGAAACTTCCCTTGCGGCCCTTGAGTGAGCCACTCACCTGCTCGATCGCCACGTATGCGGCGGAATTCTTGATGGCGGTGCCGCCGGTCAGCATTTGACCTTTGCTGGTGCCTTCGATGTCGCCGTGAAACCGCTTATCTATCGATAGTCGGCCCAGTGACTCGACTCCCGGCCCGTTGTCAGCCGGCAGAGGTCTGAGAGTCACGTCGAACGTTCCGCTGGCGCGAGTCACCACTGCTGCTCCGTAGAATGAGGAGTTGACGAGCTCTATTCGAACTGCTGCACATTCAGGCCGGCCCTTTGGGTTTCTTGCTTCCGGCCGTCTCCTTCATCACCGAACGTACGAGCCGGTTCCAACCGGGATGCGATCGCTCGAGCTCCGCGGTCGCCCAGCCGTTGAGATCGCACAACCCCAGCGCGACACCCGGCGACCGGCTCACCCCCATGTTGCAATGCAACACAACCCGCTCAGCACTCGGCCATCCGTCAATGAACTGTCTGATCGTGATGGCGTGCCCGGCGGCGAAGAGAATGTCCGATGGGTCGCCGCGTTCCGTGCAGTCGGTGAAATAGAGCCGGAGCACCGACGCGAAGCGGCTCGAGATCCTGGCGGGATCGGCCTCCGGGTCCGAGATCGAGATACAAATCTCCCTGCCGCCTGGCTCGTAGTCTTCAGCATCCCGCCGTGAAAGGACGACAAGCTCGGGAGCGGGTCGAGGCGCGGCTCCCTCCCCAGCGTTCGCCCGCCACCGCATGCTACTTGGGTTTGGGCGGAGGCCAGGCGCCGAGCAGCTGCCGCACGGTTACGATCTGCGCCAGGTGATACGACGCGTGATCCATCGCGACGAGAATTGTCCGCAGATATGTCTGTCCCGTCCCGTGAGGAATCTTGCTCGTCAGATCCACATCGCTGCCTGTGGTGAATCTCTCGATGGCCATCCGATCTTTTCGCCAAGCGGACACGCTTTCGTTCCAGGCCTTCTCGCTCGCCGGCGCAGAGGCGGCCGGCCAGTAGTCTTTCGGCCACTCCAGCTTTTCCTGGTAGTCGGGATTCTGCAGGAAGTCCAGCAAATCGTGCTGAGTTATCCGGATGTGCTCGAGAAGCTCCCACGCGGAATGCGCCAATCCAGTTGGCTTCTTCCCGCGCAGCTCGCTCGGAAGTCCCTTCAGCACGTTGTCCAGCGACGAGTGCGCCTGCTCCCAGTCGAGCGAAGAGGCGACTATCGCCCGCCAATCCTCCTTCTTGGTCATGAAACTCCCGCTAAAGTCAGACTTCAATGATGCCGCTCTTGCGCGATGCCGCCAGTCCTCCCAGTATTGCCCGCCATCCGCCTAGGGAGCTCAATGCGCGACAATCGTGAGAAACGCTCGGGTAGCTGGCTCGGTCTGGTACTGCGAGACGTGCAGTTCTGGGTACCCGTCGCGGTGTTGGTCGCGGGACTCCTCGTGCTGCGTTGGATCTCTTGAGCGCGATCCGCAGCGAAGACTCTGGGGGCGCCCCGGTACCAGGCGCGCTTGACGCGCATAGGCTCCGCACGCTCCAGTCCGTGGGGATGCTCTGCGGACTGACCGCTGGCGCCTGGCTCGGCGCTGCCGAGGCGCCCACGAAGCTGGTGACGCTCGGCCTCTCACCTGTCGTGATCTCACTCAGCATGGTGATCGGGGTATTTTTGGCACGTTGGACCTTGCCGGCACTGATCCAGGGAACGTCGTACATCGCGGCCGATCTGCGGCAGGCGCCGCATCTCATCGTCTGGGCGGTGCTGGCCGGATGCCTGTGGGCGGTGGCGAATACTCTCACGATCTTCGCCGTGCGAGATGTCGGACTGAGCATCGCGTTTCCGCTGTGGAACAGCAACAGCCTGCTCGGGATTTTCTGGGGGGTCGTGTTCTTCAAGGAGCTGCGCGGTGCCGACTGGCGCCGCTGGCTCGGAGTGCTCGGTGGCGCGCTGCTGATGTTCGCCGGCGCCACTGCGCTGGCGGTCGCCTCGGCAGCGCAGGTTCCGTCGCGCGATGCGGTGCGAGGTGTCGTGGCTGCGCTTTCCGCCGGCGTCCTGTGGGGGACGATGTACATCCCCTATCGCAAAGCGTACCTCACGGGGATGAGTCCACTGTCATTCATCACTTTCTTCACGGTAGGTGAGCTGGGGATGATGACGCTGCTCGCGCTCACGTATTCGGGCGGCGCGGGCCCTCTCTGGAGTCAGCTCTCAGGCGCGCGCCATGTGCTGTTCTGGCTACTCGCGGGTGGATTCGTCTGGGTCGTCGGCGATCTTTTTCAGCAGTACGCGGTCAAGTACGCCGGGATCACGCGCGGAATTCCGCTCTCGAATACGAATCAGCTATGGGGACTGCTCTGGGGAATACTCGTCTTCGGTGAGCTGCGATCGGCATCACAGTCGGTGCTGGCGCAAGTCATCGGCGGATCGATCGTGATGGCGATTGGAGCCGGAGTCATCGCGCTATCGTCCGTGAGCCGGAAAGAGCACGCGCATTGGCAAGAGGCTGCGGCAAGCGAGGGCAAACGCTACGGTGTCGATCCCGAATACACGCGGGCGCGGATTGCGGGTGAAGGCGCGGGTGCCGCCAGAAGCGCACGTACCTGGATCGACTGGCTCATCGTGGGCATCGCGACGGCCGTGATCGTAGGATTTGCGCTCATGGCGCGGGCGCCGCAGATCGCAATTCGGTGGGAATGGGCGCTCGCGCTCGTGATCGCGACACTGGCAATGCTTGCGGCGGCGGGAATTGCTCTCTGGAGGGCAACGCGGTTCAACTGAGGAAAGCGAAGCTGTTCAAGTGAAGGGAGCCTCCCGCGGCTCTCCTCTGAATCGTTCCGACCTTAGCGCCGCTTGCGCAGCGCCTGCTGGATTGCTCGTTCTGCCAGCGGCACCATCACCAAGTAGCCAGCTTCAGTCGGGTGGACGCCGTCGCTGGAGAGCCCGGGGCGCATGCCTCCACGTTCATCCGACATCGCCGAGTGGTAGTCGAGATAGATCGCGCCATGTTTGGCGGCGTAATCCTTCATCCACTTGTTAAGCGCGATGATTTTCGGCGCCGGCTCAAGGCCGGGCTTCCACGGGTAGTCGTAAACCGGGAGCACTGAAGACATCACGGCTACGATTCCATTCTCCTTCGCGAGCTCGGCCATCGAGGCAAGGTTGTCCTCGATCATCTCGAGCGTAGAGGGCCCGGTGTTGCCGGCGATGTCGTTGGTGCCGGCGAGAATCACCACCGCTTTGGGCTTAAGAGCGATCACGTCCTGCCTGAATCGGACGAGCATCTGCGGAGTCGTCTGTCCGCTGATGCCGCGACCGATGTACGGCTTCCCGGGAAACATCGTCGCGAAGTGCGGCGCCCAGCCTTCGGTGATGGAGTTGCCGAAGAAGACTACGCGATCTTCGTTTTTCAATGGCGGGGAGAGTTTTGCGTTTGCTTCGCGGTATTTTTGCAGATTCGGCCAGTCACCCTCGGGCGACGGCTGCGCGGCAGCCGTTGCGCCGGCGGCGAGGCAAAGAGTAGCGGCAAAGGCGCGCGTCAGCATTTCAGGCGAACCGCTTGAGGGATCGTTCACGCGCCTTCTGCATTTCAACCTCTCGATTCCGTGGCGGCGCGCTCGTATGAAGCGAGTAGACCAGCCTTTGCGCAGCGGCCGTCACATCCTCGACCGCTTGATTGAAGGCTTCCTCGTTGGCGCGCGATGGTTTGGTCGAGCCGCTAAGCTTGCGAACGAACTGGAGCGCCGAAGCGCGGATCTCGTCGTCGGTCGCGGGGGGCTCGAAGTTGGCTAGAGTCTTTATGTTCCGGCACATCTTGGTTCCCTCTCGAAAGTTGATTCATCTGCGGGCCGGTGCAAAAGCGCAAGAACCACAAAAGAAAACTACACGCCTCCGGCTGATCGCTGCCCGCTTCGCGCTACCGGCGTTTGCCGGCTGATTATACATCCAGGTTCGACACCCGGCAGCTTCTTCGCGAGCTTGCTTGCCTGGGCGAATGAGACGCCTTTTGGTTTACGCGCGCTCATTCAGAAAGGTCGGCTTGGGTCATTGCTCCGCCGAAAGACTGAGGTGGCCGCAATCAGGCTTTGTGCAGCCGTTCCCGCTCGAATCTCGTCCGCACCGCGGCCAGGTCCGTCGCCGCCGTGATGACAATGCCAAGGTCCTGCAACAATCCGTCGTGAAGGTCGTATATCCAGCCGTGAACGGCCAGCGCTTGGCCTCGTGCCCACGCATCGCGCACGATCGTCGTCTGGCTCACGTTCGCCACCTGCTCGATCACGTTCAGCTCGCACAGCCGGCTGTGGCGCATCGCCTCGGTTTCCAGTCCGTCCACCTGCTCCTGATGCTTGAGATGCACATCCTGGACGTGTCGAAGCCAATTGTCGGCGAGGCCGAGCCGGTCATCGCGAAGGGCGGCGAGCACGCCACCGCAGCCATAGTGTCCGCAAACGATGATGTGGCTGACCTTCAGCACATCCACCGCGTATTGAATGACAGAGAGGCAATTGAGATCGGCGTGGACGACCACGTTGGCGACGTTGCGATGAACGAGCAGATCGCCGGGAGGCAGGCCGACGATCTCGTTCGCCGGTACTCTGCTGTCAGAGCAACCGATCCAGAGGTACTCGGGCGCCTGCTGCCGCGACAAGCGCGTGAAAAACTCCGGGTCCTGCCGAGTCATATCGGCGGCCCACGCGCGGTTCTTGGAGAATAGATGATTTAGTAAGCGCATCCCTCGGGCATGTCCTGAGTTAGGGTCAGCTGCCGGAAACTAATTACCGACGGAAGTCCTCACGAAGGCTCTGGGAACGGACGAACTATCGCGGGGCTCTGGGCGGTGAAGAAGTGCGGGCCGTCTTCTCCTATGTAGAGGCAGTCCTCCAGCCGCACGCCGAACTCGCCATAGATGACGATGGTAGGCTCGTCGCTGAAACACATCCCGGGCTGGATTCGTGTAGTGTTGCCGCGAACGAAATTCGTCCACTCATGTCCGTCCAGGCCGATTCCGTGGCCGGTGCGATGAGGAAGACCGGGGACTTTGTAGCCCGGACCGAAGCCGGCGTCCGTGATCACCTTGCGGGCTGCCGCATCCACGGACTCACACGTCGCCCCAACGCGCGCCGCGGCAAATGCAGCATCCTGCGCTCGCTTCTCGAGGTCCCACACGTCGCGCTGCCGCTGCGTCGGCTTGCCAAATACGATCGTTCGGGTGATGTCGGACGCGTAGCCTTCAACCGTGCATCCGCCATCCACAAGCACGATGTCCCCTTCCTTGAGCGCCGCCGGCTTAGTGGTGCCGTGCGGAAATGCGGACGAAACGCCGAACAGCACGAGCGCGCCACCTTCGGCCCCGAGCTTCTGGTGGGCGGCGGCAATCGCGCTGGACAGCTCTCCCTGAGTCATTCCCTCGTGGAGCGTGGGAAATGTCGCGCGATACGCGGCGATCGTGATGTCGTTTGCGCGCTGCATGAGCGCCAGCTCGGCGGGGGACTTGAACATCCTGCAGCCGGCAGTGACCGGTGTGGCGCTCACGAACTCCAGGCGCGGGGCCTCGCGTCGAACGCCGTCCGTAATGAAGAAACGGACACGCTCTTCGAACCCAACCTTGCCGGTCGCGATCCCGCGATCGCGCAGGATTTGCGCGATTTTGGCGAAGGGACTTTCGTCTTCCTGCCAAACGCGCACGTCGTTTGAGAACTTGATCAGCTCACGCGCGCGCTCCTCTTCGAATCCGGGCGTGATGTAGGCAATGTCTCCCACCGCCGGAATCACCACGCCGAAAGTGCGCTCGCTCAATCCCCAGCGGACGCCCGTGTAGTAGTACATGCTCGAGCCGGGCTCGAGAAAAATCGCGGCGATCCCGTTCTCCTTCATCAGGCGGCGCGCCTTCTCGATGCGAGCGAGTCGCTCCGCGTCGGAGATGGGCACGACCGGCGGGGACATGGAACGAGGGTGTTGGATCGCATCGGGCACGCCTGGCGCGGATTCCGGGTTCTGTTGCGCGCCAGCGGAGATGGGAAGTAGCGTGACGCCGTCACATATCGCCGCGGCACCGGCGACCGCTGCCGTTCGTCGCATGAAGGTCCGTCTGTCCATGAATCGTCCGATTTGAGTTGCGACTATGCTATGACTCGGCGGGCTCTCGTTCAAGCCAACAATGTTACGCCCATGGAATTTTCGGGCGGCAAGCAATTGGAGCTATTGCGAAAACTGCATCAGCTCACGGTTAGCGCCGACGGGAACATCATCGGGCTCCTCCAGCCGTAACGCTGATCTTCTGTGGACGCACCCACGGGCAGAGCACCGTGACGCCCGACTCGGCGGCGACAAACACATCTGCGCCCACTCGACACGTGCTGCCATCGCGAGCCCCTAGCGTCTCCGGTGGTCGCTTTGCCGACCACCTCACGTCGAGTCTGCGGTGCTATCGACGGCTCTTCCCGCTGTTGGGGCTGCGCTGGCCCGCTCCAGGTGGAGCCGCCGGCGCACGCGACTGCGGAAGCAGCCACGGTGACCGCAATCGCCACCCTCACTCCAGATCGCACCGGCATTTGAATTCCCCCCGGCGTTGGTGATGACCGAACGTCCTGGCCTGAGATGTCACGTACCCTGATTATTGTCTGCGTACGACGAATTTGCAACAACCTTCGACTCGACCGGGCAAATCATCCGGCCGTGGAGCGTGCGCTCGTCAGAGCTCTTTGTAGAAGAGCACAGTGTCGCAATTCGTCCCGTCCGGGTTCAGCGCGAAATGTGGCACTTCTCCCACTCGCTGCCATCCGAGCGAAGTGTACAGGCGCTCCGCCACGCTGTCTTTACAGGTATCCAGCAACAGCAGCGTGAAACGCTTCTCGCGAGCGCGCCGCTCAAGTTCGGCCATCAGGGCCCGCGCAATGCCGCGTTTTCGCGCGCGGCGATGCACGAGCAGTTTTGCGACATCTGCACGATGGGGCTGGTCCGGCGCCCAAGACGGCTGCAACTGCACCGTGCCGACAATTCCTTCTTCATCCCGGGCAACGAGTATCACCGCCCTCGGCGATGCTGACTTCAGCGTCTTCCGCCACCAATCGACAGCCTCATCGAGCTGTAAATCCGCCATGAAGCTGACACTCGATCCGCCTCTGACGGCGTCCAGGAGCAGTGCGGCAAGCTCCTGCACGACGTCATGAGACGTTCGGTCAGCGCTCTCTATCACGATTTTACTCACACTGATTGACGTATTCCTTCCGATCTCTTCCGTTGGTAAAGCTTCGTTGTTCGTACTCCTCAATCAGTCCGCGATTATCAATGCCGTTGGTTCGAGACCTCGGTCCTCAGCGCCGAATCCATCCTCCGGAAACGCCAGATATTATGGCCCCGAAAATCCGACGCGAACTCCTCCTGGCGCGCGAACCGCCGCGATCGTCACGCCCTCCATTATCCGCTCGGGCGGGTGTATCGGCTCCGCACCTTCGCGGAGCGCCTGATCGAAAGCCGCTTGTGCGTCCGCCACGTGCACGGTGAAAGTGCTCCCTGGCTGCTCAGACAGATTAGTCCTGCGAATCCCTCCGCCGCCCTTGTCGGAGTACGCGAACAAGTGGTACTCACCACCCGGCATTGGGAAGCTCGGCATGAACGTCCAGCCGAGGACTTTCTCGCACCACACCCTCGTTGCTTCGGGGTTGTCGCTCGCGAGCTCGGTGTGAGTGATCCAGCCGTAGAGCCCGCGCGTCGGCTCGTGCCGCCGCGGGGACGCGCTGGAAGACTTTCGCGCCGATCGTTTTTTCGCCGACGCGCGCTTCACTGATTTCTTCGGTGTTCGTTTTGCGACTCGCTTCGCTGGTCGTTTCGGTTTTTTGGCCATGGTGATTTCCGATAAAAAATTGGCTTCGCGTCGGTTTGATTATTTCGTCCCCAGGTTTCTCCTGAGGAATTCGATCGTGCGCGGCCACGCGTCCTTTGTCGCCGCGAGGTTCGCCTGTTCTTCCGCCTCATCCCGCTGCGCCTTGTGATCGTCCTGCGCGCGCAGGAATCCATGAACCGCGCCGGCGTAGTTGATGCCCACATAGCTCTTCTTCAACGCCTTCATGATGGAATCGATGGCCGGCATGGCCGCCGTGATGCGCTGGTCCTTGGAGCCACTTAGCAGCATCACCGGTTTCGTGATTTTGGAGAGGGAATCGGCGGTGGGGACTGGGCCAGTCATGTACGGAGTGCCGTAGAAAGCCACACCACCGGAGAACCCGGAGGTGCCGCCGTTTACAGCATGCCCCCAGACGGTGGAACCGCCCCAGCAGTATCCGATTACGGCGTATCTCGGTGCAGCGGAGGGCTGCGCCATCGCGTAACGCGCTACAGCGGCGATCCCGAGGTTCCGGTCTGCGGCATTCACG
Organism: Gemmatimonadales bacterium; assembly: GCA_038316775.1. Taxonomy (GTDB): domain Bacteria; phylum Gemmatimonadota; class Gemmatimonadetes; order Gemmatimonadales; family Gemmatimonadaceae; genus UBA4720. The sequence continues at coordinate 11,981 of JBBQAV010000015.1, forward strand.
CCCCCGATCAGCTTGCGCGCCGAGTCGCCGGAAAGCTCCTCGGTGCTTGGGCCACCCCGGACGCGTGAGATCAGGTCTGGGGCGATGGCGATGAATCCGTCGGCCGCCACCTGATCGGCGACACCGCGGACCCAGCTGGAGAGACCGAAGATCTCATGCACCACAACGACGACCGGAGTCTTCGCGGTTGCCGTTGATGGATAAACGATCCATGCCGTCAGTGAATCGCTCGAGCCTGGACTCCACGGGACTTTCACCCACTCGCCATGGCGCGGGCTGTCGGCGAGCCGTGCCTTGGCGGTGTTGGCAGTCGGTGGCAGCCCTTCGGTGCCCTGCCCCGTGACGAACGAGCCAACCGGCGCTGCGAGGTCCGCGGCGCTCATGTGCGCCATGTGTTCGTCGCTTGTCGTCTGACGGTGACAGGCTGCGAGGGCAGCGATTGATGCGCAGCCGACCAGGATACGAATGAATTTCATGAACGCTCTCCGACGGAAAGGATGAGGCCCCTTAGGTCAGGGGCGCGCGCCTGAGAATAGCACGAAGCGCGGATGTCGCAAATCGCGTTCACATTTTGTGCACGGGGAGCCTTTGAAGGCTAGTCCCGCCAAAACCGAATCGGTGCCGGCACTTACCGAAAAAACAAATCCATAAATCCCATCACAAATTCGAACCCATCACCAGTCCATTCGGGCCTCGATCCAGATCGTCGCTTGCCACCGTCGCGATCTCTGAGCTCGATACATTTGCAAACCGCATCATACTCCCCCGCATCCACCCAAACGCCGACGCAGTGCACGCAGCGGTCGATCTCCACGCCTTCGACACTCTCTGCGTAGAGGTGGCGCGAACACTCGGGACAGACTCGTATTTTCCTCTGCGGCCGCGATCGCGCGCGGCCTTTGCGGCTTTGTGCCGGGAGCCCGGCTGGATCGATCGAGGGTCGCTCGAGCGCTGTGCGCGTTATCCAGAGCCCGTCGCACTCGCTGCAAATCGCGTAAGAGGCAGGCCCAACCGCCCGCGGTGTGAGAGGATGACGATCAACTGGGCAGCGCATCGCGAGCGCCTATCGCACGCACCTGAAAACCTGAGGAGAGAACAGGACCGTATCGACCTGTCCCGCCACGACCTCGACGTCCGTCGAATCCGGCCGGTGGGCGAAGGCGCGCACAGACAACCGGTAACGTCCAGGCGTCAGGGCGCCGAAGACGAATCCGCCGAGACTGTCGGCGATCGCTGAAGCATGCGGAGAGTTGGGCGCATTGCCGGGCATTTCGGCGAGAATCGTATAATGCGGAAGCGCGCCACCGGAATCAGAAAGGGTTCCGATCACTCCGCCGACGCCTGCGCGGAGCGCCGGACGCGGAGGGAGCTGCGCGACAGGCCCCTTCGCGCGGACACGCGTCGTGCAGCGGCCCGTCATCGTCATCATCTCGTCTGGGGTCCCACGATGGCAGGCGCTCAATGCGAGCGCCGCAGCGAGAATTACAGCGAGTCTAGAAATCCCGTCCAATCGTCCGCAACCGCCGCCTGATTCGTCGCGGCAGAAAGAACGCGGCCGCCGCCAGCACTCTCTCCAGATCCAGCGAGCGAAGCGAGTCGGGGTCGCCCATCCAGTGATCGTTCAGGACCGCGCGGCCGGCATTCGCTATCAGCCGCTGCAGCGCCAGCACCAGCACGAACAGGTCATCGATTTCGCCGAGGAACGGGATGTAGTCGGGGATGAAATCCATCGGCATCACGATGTACGCGAACGCGCCGGCGACGAGGAGCTTGTCGGTGTTCGAGACGCGCCGGTCGGTCAGCAGTCCGCCGAGAAGCCGCAGAAAATTCGGCAGCTCCTTCATCGTCGTTACGATGGTCCGCTTCGCACCAGTCCGCGGCGAGGATGCGTCCGGCGGATCGATCTCGCGAGGCCGCGCCGTAGTTCCCGATGCGGCCGAGTTGCCGCGTGTGGCGCGACGCTTTCGCGCTGCCGCCGCCGATGCCGCGCTCGAGCGTGCCGATTGAGCCTTCACTTGCGCTGATCTCCTGGTGGCTGGGTAGGCGGAATCTGGGTCGAAGGTGATGCCGGTGGTGTCGCAGCCGGACCAGCCGGACCCGCCTGCGGTGGTGGCTGCTGCGGCTTCGCAGAAGTCACCGATGACACAACCCCTGCTATCTCCGTTGCAACTGACTTGCCAGCGTTCGCCACGTCAGTCACGACCCCAACCGCCTTGTTCATCACGTTCATCGTCCCGCCTATCACTCCCGCCGACATCCTGCCCGCCCGCAGCGTGTCTTCCACCCCCTCCGCGAACCGCTTCAGCGGATTCGGCGCCGTCGTGACCTTCGGAGCGTACTTCGACTCCAGAAAATCGATGTAATCGAGGATCTGGTAAATCTTCTCTTCGGGAAGCGTGTCGAGCTTGCGAATGAGCCGCTCGCGCAGAATGTCGTTCATTTATCTCGGTCTCCGTTCGTTACCTCGGCCCGCGCCACCTCGCCCTTTTACCGCGTACGTCAATATGTACGTAATTCGTGCTCGAATGACCACTCGTGTAGATGCCGAGCCCGCCAACCAGATCGGGGTGCTTGAGCTCGACGATCTCCACGGCCAAACCTACCATCCGGCTGTCGATGGCGGTGATCCGTCCGTCGCCGTTCGCGTCTATCGCCACGTCGGCCGCGTCGCCGTACTGGTGCTGGCTGTCGCTGGCCGCGCGCCGAACCCTCCGGTTGTGCTCGGGCGCGCGAAAACCGGAGTGCACGTCGATGTCGATGTCCGCCACCGCTTTGTCGCCGTGCCAGCGAGCGATCTCCTGGATCACGAGCTCCAGCTTGTCGAGCAGCTTCGGATTCACCGCCGCGTAGCTGGGCCACACTCCCACCTGATCGTGATTCAGAAAGTCACCGACTTTCAGATGCTTGGTGATCGGCAGCTCCACGTCGGCTGGCGTTATCTCCAGAAATCCTTCCGGTGGCGGCGTTCTGCCGCGCGCACGCTCGGCGAGATAGGTGCCGATCCGGTAGCCGCGGAGCATTCCGCGCTCCTTTTCCTCGAAGGGTACGAGCACCGCCAGCGTGAGACCTTCGATCTGCCGATGCTGTCCACTTTTGAGCAGAGCGAGCCGGTAAAAACCCGCTTTGGGTGGCGCCATGACGCGATCCCCATTCAGCGGCTGCGCCTCAGTGGCCAATGTCGTATCGCCAACGCGGATCCACGCGTAGTGGAGCGCCGTGGGATCGCCGTGGACATCGAGCGGATATGAGATGTCCTCGACCGGCATCGCGAAAGCCAGCTTCACTTCCCCGCTCGCGCCGAACGCGCTCACCGACGGCTCGGCCATCGGAACCACGGAGCGGGCGAGATACACCCCGATCGGCTTGTCAGTCGCGCCGGTGGCCGCCTGTAGAAACTGAAATGCTCCGACCGCGGCGACTGCAGCCGCGGTCGTCCAGACTATTCGGCCAGTGTGGCGCTTTCTGACAGGGAGGTCGTCGGGAAGCTCGAGCTCTTCGCCGGTGGGATGACCTCTCCTCTCCCCTACTACAGCGGACTCCAAGCGCCTTTCTTACTTAATAGATGTAGACCGGCGTGCCGATCGCTACCATTGGATAGAGACGCTCGATGTCTTCGTTGCGCATGCGCACGCAGCCGTGGCTCACAGACTGCCCGATGGATTCAGGGTGGTCCGTGCCATGGATTCCATAGCCGTCTCCAAGCTCCAGGCGGCGCGTCCCCATAACGCCCATGTATCTACGCGCTGTCGTTCCGTAGGGCGGAATAACGATGTTCCCATTCGCGATGATCTCCTTTCCTTCGACGCCTCCCCCTAAAGACACCGCAGAGCCGTTGCCGTAACGCTTCACGACTTCGCCATTGCTGGTCGTGATGACGCCGCCATCGCCGGTCGAAATCGTCTGACCTGGGGCGAGGTGAATGAGGCCCAGTCCTTTCTTGTGGGCCATCTCGACGTAGTGCCAGTCTGGTGGAACCCACGCTGGATCCTCGTCCTTTCCCTTCACCTGCAGACGACCGCGCGGCGTCTCGAAGCGCCATTGTCCGGCCGACCCGCCCACCAGCTCCTTACCGCTGCCCGTCGCAACAGGTGCCTCGAACAGGACTTCCTTGCCCTGTTTGTACCAGAGCCGGTGGTCCGCCATGCTCACCACCAGGTAAGGCTGATTTGTGGCCTCCGCGGGCGATTCGTTGAGCAGCGAGTTGAGGCTGTCGCCGGTCATTCCGAGCTTGCTCTTCACCTCGTTGAGAACGCCGAGGTTGTCGTTGTAGACCATGCGGTTGACGTCCCGCTGATAGCGGAGCTCCGCCGTTTTCGTAAGCAGCATGACGCTCAGGATTGCCGCGATGACGAATCCACCGATCAGCAGCCAGACGGTCTTGCCGCCGTACGAAAAGATTTTGCTCACTCCCATTTGCTACCTCGTCTCCCAATTGGCTGAAGCATGCGTTGCTAGTAGAAGTATACCTTCATACCGGCGTTAAGGTTCGGCATTATCGCCTTCATATCTTCGATGCTGATGCGCAGCGACCCAGGTGGAACCGGCGTCGAGTCGTTGGCGATGTTGGCGCTCTTCGAGGAAAGGATCTGTGTTCCACCATCGAGCGTGATCTTTTCCGAGGACAGATCCGCTACGGTTCGCTCTCCCCGCGGAATTACGGCGGGCGGCGCTCCTGAAGTGTCCGATGGGATCCGCTCCGCCCCGAACTGCACCGGCATCTCTCTCAGCAGCGCGCCTTCGCGCGTGAGATACATCCGCGAGCTGTCCACTGACACGTTCAGGTGAAGCTTCTTATTGAACTTGGACTGGCGCTTCACTAGCTCGATCGCGATCCGCAGCTTGTTCTCCTCAGCCTTCACGATCGCGTCCGTGCGCTCGCGCTCGGCCTGAGTCATGTGCTCGCGGAGCTGCACGACATCGCTATTGTACTTCACGCGCTTGGCAAGCAGCCAGCCATCCACGGCGATCATCGCGGCAAGCGCGAGTCCGAGCACGAACACGAACCCCGGGTAGGCACGCCTGAAATCGCGCCAGCCGCCGCGGCGCCTGTCGCCATCTCCCTCGCGATCCGGGCGGCGTCGCGTTTCGGGACCGGTCTCCTGCTTGGGTCTGAAGATTTCCATTCGCTCTTCCGCCCTCTCGTCGGGGTAGGATTACATTACTGATATAATGGCCAATTCACAGCGCGCGCGGCCAGTCGCGCTCATCGTTCTCGATGGATGGGGCTACCGGCCTCAGACTGAAGGCAACGCAATCGCTCTCGCGAACACGCCAACCTGGGACTCACTCTGGAGCCGCGGCTCGCGCACTTTGCTCGAGGCTTCAGGACTTCGCGTGGGTCTGCCCGAGGGTCAGATGGGCAATAGCGAGGTCGGACACCTGAATCTCGGCGCGGGACGTGTGGTGATGCAGGATCTGGTACGCATCTCTTCGGCCATAGCCGACGGAAGCTTCTACACCAACCCCGCCCTGGTGGGTGCATGCCAGCAAGTCGCCAGGAACGGCGGCACCCTCCACCTCCTGGGATTGATAGGCGCGGGCGGGGTACACGCGATCGACACGCACTCGTTCGCGCTGATCGATCTGGCCAAGCGGCAGGGAGTTGAGCGCGTCGCTATCCATGCCCTTCTCGATGGGCGCGACTCGCTCCCGAAATCGGCACTCGGCTACGTCAAGCAGCTGCTGGACAACATTCGGAAGATTGGCTCGCCCGCGAAGATCGCGAGTGTGTCCGGGCGGTACTACGCGATGGACCGCGACCGGCGGTGGGATCGAACAGAGCTCGGATATCGCGCGATCGTCCTCGGCGAAGGAACGGCAGTGACCGATCCGCTGGAGGCGATAGCCAAGGCGTACGAATCGGGCAAAACCGACGAGTTCATGTTGCCCGTCGTCGTCACGGAGAATGGAAAGCCGGTCGCCGCTATGAAGGACGGAGATTCCGTAATCTGCTTCAATTACCGCTCGGACCGGATGCGGCAGATCGTACGAGCGCTCATCGACCCGGCGTTCGATGGTTTCGATGTGTCGCGACGCCCGAAGGTCACCGTCACCACGCTTACCAACTACGACAAGACTTTCAACGTGCCGGTGGCGTTCCATTTGACGTCGATGGAGCGGATCCTGGCCGAGGTGTTGTCCGCTCGCGGACTGGACATGTTGAAGACGGCGGAAACCGAGAAGTACCCGCACGTGACTTACTTCTTCAACGGCGGCCTCGAAGCCCCGTTTCCCTGCGAGCACCGCGTGATGGTGCCCAGCCCCAAGGTCGCGACGTATGATCTGCAGCCGGAAATGAGTGCTGCCGGTGTCACGGACGCGCTCATAAAGGGAATCACGTCAGGAGAACACGATTTCATTTTGTGCAACTACGCGAACGCCGACATGGTAGGCCACAGCGGATCCATTCCCGCTACGATCAAAGCAGTGGAAACGGTCGATCGGTCGCTGGCGCGCGTGTTGAAAGCGGCAGAGAGCGCGGGAGTGCGATTGCTGGTCACGGCGGATCATGGCAACGCGGAAATGATGATCGACCCCGAGACCGGCGGACCCCACACGGCGCATACGACGAATCCGGTTCCATTCGTCGTCGTCGACGGAGAGCAGGAGCAGCGGCTCAGAACGGGCGGCGCGTTGTGCGATGTCGCACCAACTATATTGTCCATGCTCGGCATCGAGCAGCAGGCCGAGATGACCGGCGTTAATCTTGGAGTGGATTAGTGAAGACTTTTCTGAGCGCTATTGCGCTTGTTTGTGTGGCGACGACCGCCGACGCGCAGGTCGGACACCTTCCGGGAAGCAGCCCTTACAGCGATCTGGAGACCAGGCACGAGTTCTCGTTCTTTGGCGGGCGCTATAACGCGGGCAAGGATCCGCTCGGCGTCGCGCCCGGCGACGGAACGATGTTTGGCGTGCGGTATCAGATTCACGTGGGCGGGCCCGCGTTCCTGATGGCGCGCTGGTCCCATGTGGCCAGCAAGAGATTCGCGATCGATCCGACGAAAACGGGAACCGCGAGGCAGCTCGGAGAAAAGAACGCCGCGGTCAACCTCTTCGATGTCGACCTGGCGCTCAATCTCACCGGGGAGAAAAGCTTCCACCATATCGTCCCCGTTGTGAATCTCGGCGCTGGTATCGCGAGCTGCGGGTGCGTGGTAGCGGGGGACCCTTACACGTTCGGCACCCCGTTTGCATTTTCGTTTGGTGGTGGGCTCAAGTTCGTGCCGGGCGGAAGATTCAGTTTGACTCTGGATTGGAACGACTACCTCTACCAGTTGAAGTATCCGACCGCGTACTACCTCACTCCCACCGGCGGGACGGCCGCCGCTCCTGGCGACCAGGCCCGTTCTTTCTGGAAGAACAACCGGGCACTGACTCTCGGCGCCTCGCTCTTGTTCTTCAAGTAACCTGAACCGCTCCTCCGGGGCGGACCGGAGGCAGTTGTGGAAAAGGACTACGAGGACATCAGAGATACCGAAGATCTGAGCGACAACGAGCTGCGGGCGCTCGTCCGCGACTTTTTCGATCAGCAAGTCGCCTTCGATCCTGATGATGTCGAGGTGTCTGTGCGCTCCGGTATCGTGAGCCTTTCCGGGCGGGTTGGCACCGAAGAAGAGCTTCGCATCGTCGAGCACATGGTGACCGATGTGATCGGCATCAAGGGAGTGCGGAACGGTCTGTTCGTCGATCCGATTCGGCGCGCCGAGAGTCCGGAGGCGATCGACGAGCATCTGGTCGACGAGGAGATGCACGAAGGCCTGCTACTCGGAGACACGCCGCGCCCGGAGGATCCGGATGGTGATCGTCCGCGCGAGAACAGCCGCGCGGAGTTGTTCGGTACCGCCGATGTGCAGCAATCGATCAGCGAGGGCATTCCGTGGAATCCGCCCGATGGTCCGACACCCGAGGGAACGGTCGGAAGCGAGGATGCTCCGCCGGAGCAGCTCGAGGAGATCTGATTCCTGGCTTCACAACTCGCTGACTTCACGTGGTGTGCGCAGATTAAGGAATGTCGAGCGCCTCGCTTACCAGACGAATCTCGTTTTCGGCGGCTCATCGTTACAGCCGCCCCGAGTGGAGTGAAGAAAAGAACGCCACAACGTTCGGCGCATGCGCCTGGCCGAACTTTCATGGACATACCTACGTCTGCGATGTGACGGTCAGCGGGCCGATCGACGGCAAGACTGGATTCGTCGTCGATCTCGGTGTTCTCGACAAAATCCTCAAGGAGCAGGTGAGGAACCGCTTCGACCACCGCAACATCAACCTCGATGTCCCCGAGTTCGCCGACGGCAAGCTCGTTCCCACGGGAGAGAATCTCGCGCGCTTCATCTTCGAGCGCGTTGACAAGGAGCTTCCGAAGCCGGCGAAAGTGATACGCGTGACCGTGGGCGAAGACGACAGCCTGAGCGCAACCTACAGCAGGGAGTAGCCGACAATCGTGTCTGATTTTTTCACGCGCCGCATCGCGCGCGCGGTTCTGACTTGCGCCACACCCCTCGCTCTCACGGCGTGCGTGACGATCGCCCGGACGGTTCATCCCGTTTCATCGCGCGCCACGCTTCAGCGCACCATCGACTCGCTCACGTCGCAACCGGTGTTCGGGAACGCGCACTGGGGAGTGCTGATCGTCAATCCGCGCACCGGGGACACACTTTATTCGAAGAACGCGGGCAAGCTGTTCATGCCGGCGTCGAACATGAAGATCATCACGAGCGCCGCGGCGCTGACGCTGCTCGGCCCGGACTACACGTACAAGACGACCTTTCTCGCCGGCGGCGAGGTACACGATTCGCTACTCGACGGCGATCTGCTGGTGATCGGCCGCGGCGATCCGACGGTGAGCGACAACATGAGAGGGCTCGCGACGACCGTCATGGACGCTCTCGCCGATTCGATTCGGGCCCACGGAATCCGACAGATATCCGGCTCGCTCGCTCGCGTGGGGAATGCGTTTCCGGATTCCGTACACGGTTACGGGTGGGAGTGGGACGACCTCGGGGAATACTACGGGTCGGGAGTGGACGAGCTGATCTTCAACGAAGGGATGGCGCCGACGACATTGCGTCCGCCACCCGATACCGTGCGGGACAGCCTCTATTCCGGTCCGGCGAAGGATCCGGGAACCGGCTACCTCAACGCGCTGAACGATGCCCTGGTGAGAAAGCACATCACCGTCGAAGCAGGAGTGATTGACAGCATTCTATCGACGCCTTTCAAGATGGATACGTTGTTCACGTTCGTATCGCTTCCGATGCGGAACATCATTCCGGCGTTGATGAAGCCGTCGCAGAATCAGATCGCCGAGATTCTGTTCAAGACGATCGGGCTGGAGCGCGGCGGAATGGGAACATCGGACAGTGCGAGAAAGATCGTCGGCCAGCAGCTGCTCGCGTGGGGAGTTCAGCCCGACGGGTTCATAATCCGGGACGGAAGCGGCTTGTCGCGGCACGACCTCGTGTCGCCGGAAACGATCGTGAGAGTGCTCGACAGGATTCAGCAGGACACTGCATTCGCGGTCTTTTACAACGCGATGCCAATCGCTGGCGTCGATGGCACTCTCAAGGACCGGATGAAGGGAACACCTGCCGAGGGCAACGTGCACGCGAAGACAGGCTCGATCTCCGCCGCGCGATCGCTCTCGGGTTACGTCACTACGGCGGATGGAGAGCGATTGATCTTCAGCCTTCTCGCCAACAACTGGACTACGCCGAGCTCCGCGGTCACGGGAGTGGCGGATCAGATCGCGGCCGCGTTGGCCGCGTATCGTTCGCACTAGCGACCTTCCTCTGACCTGCGACCGCCGCGACGGATGACCAACCAATGTTGACCGTATCCGAGGCGAGCGAGCGCATTCTCGCGGAGATCAGGCCGCTCGAGGCTGAGTCGGTGCCGCTGCGCGAGGCACTTGGCCGCGTCTGCGCCGAGGATATTGCCGCCACCGTCACAATGCCACCGTGGAGCAATTCGTCGATGGACGGATACGCCGTCCGCTCGGCGGACATCACTCCGGTGATGAGCGGTGAGCGAGTAAAGCTGCGGGTGGTCGCGACGGTTGCCGCCGGCGAGTTCGCTCCGCGCGCGCTTAAGCGCGGTGAAGCGATGCGCGTCATGACCGGGGCGCCGGTTCCGGAGGGCGCCGACTCGATCATTCGGAAGGAGGATACGGACGGCGGTAGCGCGAAGGTCGAGATCCGCGAGGCGCGCGACGTGTGGAAGAACATCCGCGGCGCTGGAGAGGACTATCAGCGCGGCGATGTGCTGGCAAAGCGCGGAGCTCCGGTCAGGCCGGCACTGATCGGGGTGCTCGCGTCCACCGGTGTGTCGGAACTGAAGGTCTTCAGGCGGCCGCGTGTCGCGATCATCGGCTCCGGTAATGAGCTCGTGGAGATCGACGACTTCGATGAAGTCGTCGCGGGGCGGCGCATCATTTCATCCAACAGCTACACGCTTGACGCGCTGACGCGCGTAGCGGGCGGAATACCGGTCGATCTCGGAATCGCGGCCGACACGAAAGCGGCGCTCAAGAGAAAGCTCGAGAGTGCGAGGGACTGCGATCTCATTCTGACTTCCGCCGGAGTCTCGGTGGGCGATCTCGATTTTACGAGGGATGTTTTCGCCTCACTCGGCGGAACACAGAAGTTCTGGAAAGTGAAGATGCGCCCGGGCGCGCCGCTGGCCTTCGGAATGCTGGATGATGTCCCATGGCTTGGGGTTTCGGGCAACCCTGTCTCGGCGATGGTTAGCTTCGAGCTGTTCGTGAGGCCCGTCTTGCGAAAGATGCAGGGCTACACGGCGCTGTTTCGACGGACGGTAACCGTGACGCTGGAAGAAGAAGTGAAGATCGGCGCCAAGCTTACCCATTTTCTCCGCGCGGTCGTGACACGGAGTCAGGATGGGACGCTCGTCGCGCGCCTCACCGGCGGACAGAGCTCGGGAGCGCTGACATCGATGGTCAAGGCGAACGCGCTGCTGATCGTGCCGGAGCACGCTCCAAAAGTCGCAAAGGGAAAACAGCTCAGCGCACTGATGCTCGATCAGAGCCTGGAAGAGACGTCGGCGTTCTCGCTGTGATCGACAATGGCGCAATTCCACAAGCCGGGAAACCGGCCGCGCTCGCGGGCGACGCACTGGTGCTCGCGCTCGGTCGGAGATTTCGGACGTCGATCGAAGACGCGACGCTGGATGACCGCACATTCAGCATTCTAAAGCCCGCGAACTCCGACGATCTCATAAGGGAAGAAGATTTCGTCAAGGACGAAAGGCTTCCGTATTGGGCCGATGTGTGGCCGTCGTCGATCGTGCTAGCTGGAAAGCTGCTCACCCTCGACGGCAAGGGACGCACGGCGCTCGAGCTGGGATGCGGCGTCGGGCTCAGCACTCTCGCTGCGACGAGCGCGGGGTTCGATGTCCTCTCGACCGACTACTACGAGGACGCGCTCGACGTCACGCGCGCCAACGTCTTCCGCAATCTCGGAACGACCGCGCGGACGCGGCTCGTCGATTGGAGGCATTTGCCGCAGGATCTCGGGAGCTTCGATCTCGTATTCGCGTCCGATGTTCTGTACGAGCAGGAGTACGCTGCTTTGTTGCCTGTAATTCTCGATCGACTGCTCGCTCCCGAGGGAATCGCGTTGATTGCTGATCCAGGGCGCGTCGCTGCTCCTGTGTTCGTTGAGGGGTGCTCCGCTCAGAATCTCGTGATCCGGGAAAAAGAGACCCGGCCGTTTGAGGTTGGAGAGATCAAACAGCGCATCGATATTTACGTGATAGCCAGGGGCTGATCGAGAAAGGGACAGTAAACTGAAAACTACCGGCTTCCCGCTGATTGCTTCCTGCTTCCCGCTGTCCGCTTCTTATAACGCGCGCGCGTTCTTCGTCAGGACGGCATCACTCACAATGATCCGTCCTACGGATCCACTTTCGCTGATCGCCGTCGCCGACGCACGTAACTGACGATGAGCAGAATAATTAGAAGGGATATGCCCAGGCGGAGAATCGAGAATTCGTCGCCGCTTACTGAGAAATGGAAGTCTGTATGCTCCGCCGGGAGGTATGCGACCCGCCGAAGTGTGCTCGAGGCAGTGCTCGAGGCGCTAATTGCGATTTGAAGTCCGAGCATCCTCAGCGTAGTCGCCTCCGTCTCATCATGATCGTCGGTAGTCTTCAGTTTGAACAGAGCTGCTTTCGCGACAAATCCTACATTTGACGGTACTTCGGCCCGCTCCCCCCCTCCCTCGGCGTCCAGCGCGGGCCGATGACGTCTGTCGCTTTGCAGTCGATGCAGTTGGCGGGACTTACCACAAGACGCTCACCATCGCGCTCGTAGACACCCGCCGGGCACATGTGCGCGTACAGATCGGCGACTTCGGGCGCGATGTCGGGCCCGACGAGCAGATGCGAAGGAATGTCGTCGCGCGTTGCGTTCCCCGACTTGAAGACAGCATCGAGCTTGCTGAATGTCAGCTTCCCATCCGGCACGAACGGGTCGGGCTGGGTCGCTTCCCGCTCGACGTCTGCGTCTGCGTGTGATTCGATCCTTCCGCCGGGCAGCGCCCCACCCGTCACTGTCATGAGGCCGGCCTTGAGACCGGCGACGTAGAAATTGCTCTCCTGGAACGCCAGACGCATGTTGCGGCGCCGGCGGAGATCGCTCACGATGAAGCTGCCGTCGACCATCGCGTCGTATTCCTTGAGCGACACCGCGGACGTGTCCTTTCGCTTCAGCGCATCGAACGCCGCGCGCGCGGCGAACATCCCCGACTGCATCGCGTAGTGGATCCCCTTGAGCGACGCGACTTCGACGAAGCCCGCCGAATCCCCCACGATCATCAGCCCGTCACCGTGGCGGCGTTTTGGCAGCGCGTAGTATCCGCCTTCGGGAATTGTCTTCGCTCCCCATTCGACCATCTCACCGCTCTCGAGAAGATCCTTGAAGAAAGGATGCAGCTTCATGCGCTGAAGCATTTCGTGCACATCGTCCGACGTCCGCTTGTAATCGAGCCCGACGACAAGGCCCAGCGCGATGAGATTGGGGCTGAGCGGGTACATGAAGCTGCCGCCGAAGCAATCCTTCGGAAGCGGCCAGCCGAGCGTGTGCACGACAGAATCGAGAGGCTTGAGCGTCTCCCAGATCTCTTTGACGCCGAGAGCAAAAATCTGCGGATTGTCGGAGGAGATCTTCTGCCACTCGAGATACGCCTGCGACAGAGTGCCGCGCGTCCCTTCCGCCAGCACTGTAATCTGCGCCGTGATGTCGGTCGGCGGAGCGTAGCCGCTTCCCGGGTCGCCCGATCTCGCCAAACCGGAGGGCGCGGTGCGAATGCCGATCACGCGCTGCCCCTCGGTCAGCAGCGATGCGGCTGGGAAACCGGTGAAGATGTTGACACCCATCCCCTCCGCTTTTTCGCCGAGCCAGCGCACGATCTCGCAGATGGACGCGATGTGGTAGCCATGGTTCTGCATCGTCGGCGGCGTCGGAATCCTCACCGCTCGGCTGCCTGTCATGAAATAGACGCGCTCGCCGCCGACGCTCCCGCGAAATGGAAAGTCCTTGTCCTTGAGCTCAGGGAATAGCGCGCGCATCGCAATCGGATTGACGACCGCGCCCGACAGCGAATGCTCCCCGAGCGCGCCTGCCTTCTCCAGCACTCCGATCTGGACGTCGCCCAGATCTCCGCCGGCTTCGTTGTCGGCTTTCACGAGCTTCGCGAGGGCGATCGCTCCGGCGAGTCCCGCCGGTCCGCCTCCGACGAAGAGGACGTCCATCGGGACGGCCTCTGCATCCGGCGTCTCCTGAAGGATCAGCCGGTCGAGCGGGAGCGGCGCCTGGTGCGCGTTGGGGAGAACTTTTTTTGTTCGCTCTGGCATCAGTGGTGTTTCTTCGCCTCGCGCACCGCTTCGGTCAGCGCGGGAATCACCTCGAACACGTCGCCGACGATTCCGTAATCGGCGACTTTGAAGATCGGGGCGTCCTTGTCCTTGTTGACTGCGACAATCGTCTTCGAAGTACGCATGCCCGCCAGGTGCTGCACCGCGCCCGAGATTCCGACTGCGATGTAAAGCTCGGGGCTCACGAGTCGCCCCGTCTGCCCGATCTGATCGCTGTGCGGACGCCAACCATCGTCGGTGACCGCACGGGTCGCTCCCACGGCCGCGTTGCCGAACGCAGAAGCGAGATCTTCGACCAGCTTGAAGTTCTCGGCTGCCTTCAGTCCGCGTCCTCCGGCGATGACCACGGGCGCTTCCGCAAGATCGAGCTTACCGCCGCCGCCCACCTTGGTCTCGATCACTTTGACTCGCGCGGATGCTGGATCGATCGCAGGCTGTGCGTTCTCGACGCGTCCGGCTTTCGCATTCTGCGCCGGGGCGATCACGTTCGGCCGCATTGCAATCACCGCGGGTTTGCCCGCGATGGCGATCGTCGCGATGACCTTGCCGATGTTCATCGGGTGACGGACCACGATCGAGTCACCATCGATCTCGAAAGAAAGAACGTCGGTTACGACGCTCACGCCGAGCCGAGCTGCGACACGCGGTGAGAGATCGCGGCCTTGCGCCGATGTGCTGAATACCGCGGCGCGATACCCGCCCGATTTGATGCGCTCCACCGCCGTCGCGGTCGCAACGTCCGGACTGTAGTTGGTGAGCGCGGCGTGCTCGACGACCACTACGACGTCAGCCCCGTACTGGCCAATCTGCGCTGCTTTCGCCGCGATTCCCGGTGGCCCGATGACCAGCGCGTGCACTTCCCCGCCCCCGGACTTGTCGGCAAGCATGCGCGCCGCGGTAACCGCTTCGAGCCCAACCTTTCGCACGTCCGTGCCGCGCGACTCTACAAAAGCGAAGACGTTCGCCATCAAAGAACCTTCGCCTCAGTCTGGAGCAGTTTTATGAGCTCCGGAACGGCCGCTGCTCCCTCGCCTACTATCCGACCCGCTTTTCGTTCGGGGGGAAGCTCGAGCTTGCGCACGACGAGCTGCGCCGGGGGAAGCTGCGCCGGTTTCACCTCCAGCGGCTTTTTCTTGGCAGCCATTATCCCTTTCAGCGATGGGAGGCGCGCGGCGTTGAGACCTTCATCGGCCGTGAGCACGGCCGGAAGCGGGAATTCGACGATCTCCTGCGCCCCTTCGAGCTCCCGTTTGGCGGTGCCCTTCCCGTCGGCGATCTCGAGCGAGGAGATCGCCGTGACGCACGGCAGGTTCAGGAATTCCGCCGTCATTGGGCCGACGACTCCGGCCGACGAATCCGGCGCCATCTTCCCGAAGAGAATCAGATCGTAGCTGCCCGTCTTCAGCTCCTCTGACAGCGCCTTTGCGATCGGAAAGCCGTCGGCCGGAATCTTGTCGGCCTTGAGCTGAATGCCGCGGTCTGCGCCCATGCTCAGCGCCTTGCGGATAGTCTCCTGAACCACATCGGGACCCAATGAGATGACCGTCACCTCACTGCCCGCGTTTTTGTCTTTGAGCTTGAGCGCGGCCTCGACGGCCCACACATCGAAGTCATTGATGTCGAATTTGAGTCCTGCCTCATCGACCGAGACGTTGTCGGCCCCGATTCTGAAGCGGACGTCCATGTCGGGAACTCGCTTGATGCACACGGCAATCTTCACCGCGGAATCTCCATGTGAATGATTTCACATAAAGATACACGGAACGGGCCGTTCTTTAACAAACAGGGTCCGGACGTTTGCACGTCCGGACCCCTTCGCTCCGCTTCGACAGCGCCGTCGGAGGAAAACCTAATATGCGCCGTCAGACTTGCGTCAGAGCCCTGTCGGGGGGTGCTTGCGCGGGCCAGCGCGTGCTGACTCCAATAACAGCAATGAGTGCCGACGCGATGATGAACGTAAGCGCGCCCTGAACCCGCTCCTGCCACACCGGCGCATACGCTGCATTTCGGAGCCCACCCAACGCCTGTATGGCCGCCGCGGCGACGAGCCAGGACCACGCGGCGCGCGAACCCCAGAAAACGAGCGCGAGCGACACCGCCGCGGCCACCGCGACGACAAGCGTGACACTCAAGGGGTCGATGTCGTTCCCAGACCCGGACGACCATGCCAATGCGCCCGCCAGCGCCACGATTGTGGCAATCATGATGGCCCTGAGGCTCCACCTCTCGGAGAGTCCGGCGACTACGAGCACCGGGATGCCGACCATGGCGACCATCATCAGGATATTCGCCGGGATGTCCGTGATTCCGGCGACGAGCGGCCACGCCTCGTCGAGCGACGTGCCTGGCAGGCGCGGCATGCCCGAGCGCGGGATCAGAGCATCCAATCGACCCGCGGCGTAGCTGAGTCCTCCGAGGCCGAGACCGGCGATCAGCATGTCGTTGCTTGCCGATCGGGTTGGGCCTCCCGCCAGCATCGGAATTCCTACGCGCCGTCTCATAGCGGTGAGCGCGAGCCACAAGCCGAGGACAATGAGCGAGACCGGAAGGGCCACCACGAATCCGAGCGCTGTTGTCCCCAGGAACCTCCCCCACGGCTCCGCGGTGCCGTACTTGAATAGCTGTGATGGCAAAGCATTGAGTCCGCTCAACGTCGCCAGCAGGACGAGCCCGCCAATGAGAATGAAAGAGGCTTTGCGGTCGAGCACGCCGTCGTCCACGATGATGGGCCGCCGGCGCTTGACGATGATTGCCCCTGTAATCATCAAGCCAAGCAGCAGCAGGACGCTCACGGCCGCGATCAACATCCGATTCGTCTGCCGCGCGCGGTCGGCGCGGAGAAAATCTTCCGGCAGCTCGATACCGCGTCGCGCCACGAGTGGATCGTCGCCCGCGATCTGCACCCAGGCGCGTGCCGCTGCGCCATTCGGCAGCTTCACCGCCGTATCGATGTAGGTGACGGTGGCGTCGCGTCTCGCCGGCCGGGGGGTTTCCTTGAGCTCCGATTCCTGCAGGGTGGATGTGTCTATTCCCTCGCGCGCGAGAGACGCGAGCGCTATCCGGCGAAGGGCGGTGGAATCAGCCGAACCGCGCGGCGCCGAGTCCGGAATGATGTGCCGCGCGTCTAATGGCCTGCCATCGGGCCACAAGCGAATGCGCCACTCCTCGGTGCGTTGTGGCGTTGTTCCCGTCGTGTGGACGTAACGCACCGTCCACCAGATCGGAGGCTCATACGTCGACGCGAAGCGCTGTGCCTCCGGGACGAGCTTGTGCTCGCGCAGAAACCTCGGCCACGCGTTGAGCGTGTCCCTCCCCACCGTCGTGAGGCGCGTCCACCCGGCGGGATTTCCGCCGTGAATGAACAGCATCGAATCCGCCGTGCGAACGACGCTCGCGCGGTCGGCGGTGAACGCGGCACCCAGCGGCGGCTTGGGTGGCCGAGCAACCGCAACGATGACACCCGCAATCAGTCCCGCAAGGGCGAGACGGCGTGCACGCGTCGTGAACGCGCCCGTCTTCCTCCGGACGATAACAGGCGCCGACTTTTCGTCGGCGGCGGGCGTCCACGCCGCGAAACGGGCGTCCTCTGGAGCGGGCACAAAGCCGCGCTGCCGGACCCATCGCCACGCGACGACGAGAGCGGGAGACAACAGCGCGAGGATGATGATCGCCGCCGTGACGCGATATTCGATGGCGGTTCCCGACGCCGCGAAGATCCCGAACAGCACGAGATCGTAGACGAAGTGAGCGATCACCGTCACGAGTATTCCGAAATTGAGGAACAGCACCGCCCAGAAGCAGGCGTCGACGAAGATCTCCACGCCTCGCGAGTAGGGCGGCCATGACTCGTAGTTCGCGTGCGCGAATCCGAAGATGAGCGCCGACACGATGACTCCCGCAGCCAACCACCACCGCCGCGTCGGGCGCTGTCCAACCCACAGTCCAAGCAGGGATAGCGGTAACGCACGAAAGAGCGCTTCCTCCCATACGCCGGCATTGAGCGACAGTGCGATGCCCGAGATCCACGGCATCGGCGACGCGATCTGGTTTGGGTCGTCGAGCAGTTCGCTCGGTACCCACCATCCGAAGAGAGTCCGCGTCACCAGGTAGAAGATCGCGACGTAGGCGAAACCGATCGCGGCTACGGCATAGCCTCCGCCGACTCGCGATGCGACCTCTTTGGTGCCGCGATACCGCCACAACTTCCACCAATCGAGATGCCACGGGAACGCGCGTCGCGTCGCCGCCTCGGCAGCGGCGAGGGTGAAGCCGACGAGCAGCGCGGTCGACACGCCGAGCAATACTGCCAGCAGGACTTGCGTCGCCTGGAAGGTGGCGGGCGACATCGCGGTGTCGTACGAGAACCAGCTTCCCGGCATCTCGTTTATGCCGGCAGCGAGCGCGATCGCGCCGATCACACCGCCCACCACCATCGGCTCGCGCCAACGCACGCGTCGGTCGCGAGCGCATCTGCTGAGGAAGATGATTGCGACGATTGAAACGGCGAGTATGCCCAGGCTTGCGATCAACGCGAGCAGATCGTTCGACGACCGCATCTCGGCATACCGCCGGCGGAACGATTCGGGGATCTCGACGAACCTGCGGACGCGGGCTGGTGCGGCGCCGGCGATTCCCACCTCCAGCCTGATTGGCGCGCCGGCAATGTGGCGGTCCGTGCGCTCGAAGGTGTAGGTGCGGTCGATCCTGCTGCTGATTTTTTTCGTCTCGTAGGACGCGGTCACGAGCACCCAGCGATCGGCGCGATCGTCGATCCAGTTATCGATCACCTGCTGGGCGATGCGCTGACCGGAATCGACGCTCACAGCGGGCAGCCGGTCGGTATCCGCGAGCTTTCGCTCGAAGCCGATGATGCGCCCGTCGGGTGCAAAGTAGACGCGCGCTTCGCGTGGATTCCCGGGTACGAATGCGCGAACAGACCACGCGAACGGTGCGATATCATCGCCACGAACGAGCGCGTTCAGTGAATCGTGTCCCCCGCCGGCCAGCTCGACGAAGGTGCGCAGCGAATCATTCCCCTGGAACCGAACTGCGGTCCGCGCGCCGGCGGGAGCAAGGGAATGCGCGCGAAAGAAGGAATCGGCCTTGGCGAGCGCTGCTTCGCGAGTGAGCGACTGTTTGAGCGCGACAATCGGCAGTGCGCGGGGGAACAGCGACGCCGCCGTGGCCGCCGCGGCAACGCCTATAGCGGCGACAAGAGTTGCGACTCCAGACGATCGCATCATGGAAAATACGACGCGACTGTCGTTTCTGCGTCAGACTTCCTTCAGTCGCTCCAGGAACTCGTCCACCCCGACGTAGAATGGATTCTCTCGAAGCAGGTTGCCGTGGAAGGTGAGCGGGTGGGTCTCATAGGCGCCGTGCATCATGACGGAGCCGGAGACTGATGCGACATCGTACATGCACATCACCACGCAGGGAAACTGTTTTGCTGCCCCTGTCACCCTGGCCTCGAACGCGAGGATGTCGAGATCATCCGGCCACCCCGGCTTGGACCAGCCGATGTTGCCGAGCAGTCTAATGCAGCCGCAACCGGCCTCGACGGCACGTCCGAAGCTGTCGCCAATCGTTCCCAGCATTTTTTCACCGGTCGGCCCCCCGGTTATCACTGTCAGGCGCTCCGAATTCTTGAGGTGATCGGTGTCGATTCCCAGCTTGCGAAGAACGTCCACGACTTTCTTATTGGCCTCATCGTGACCGAACACGACCACGTGATCGCCGTTCCTGATGCCGACGAGCAGGAATCCAACCGCCTCCTCGAACTGTGTTTCGCTTTCCCAGAAATAAGCGATGTGATCGCCGAGCGTTACTCGTTCGTCTCTCAGGCCGAGCTGGATCTCACCGGCTCGACGCCTGGTTTGCTTCTCCCCGACTTTCATTCGAATGCGCTCAATCCCGTCACCGCTTGCCCGAGTATCAGTGTGTGGATGTCGTGCGTCCCCTCGTACGTGTAAACGCTCTCGAGGTTCGCCATGTGCCGCATCGAAGAGTATTCAGCAAGTATGCCATTGGCGCCGAGCAGCCGGCGTGCCTCCCGCGCAATGTCGGTGGCGGCGCTGACGTTGTTGCGCTTGGCCAGTGACACCTGCTGGGGGGTGAAAGTCCCTGCGTCCTTCAGCCTGCCGAGGTGTAAAGCGAGGAGCTGACCCTTCACCAGCTCGGTTACCATGTCAGCCAGACGCAGCTGCTGGAGCTGGAACCCGCCGATCGGTTTGCCGAACATCACTCTGTTGCTGGCGTAAGCGAGCGCCTCCTCGTAGCACGCCTGCGCGGCGCCCATTGCACCCCAGGCGATTCCATACCGGGCCTGCGTCAGGCACATGAGCGGACTCTTGATTCCGCCGGTCTTTGGCAAGAGAGCCGTTGCTGGCACCTTCACGTCCTGCAGCACCAGCTCGCTCGTGTCCGAGGCGCGAAGCGAGAGCTTTCCTTTCTGGTCCTTTGCAGTGAAGCCGGGAGCGTCGGTCGGGACGATGAATCCGCGGATCGACTTGTCGCTCTTGTCGTCGCCGGTTTTCGCCCAGATGATCGCGACCTGTGCCGTGGAGCCGTTGGTGATCCACATCTTCGCGCCGTTGATCACCCAGCTGCCGTCTTTCTGCTCGCGGGCGCGGGTGGTCATTCCGGATGGATTCGACCCATAGTCGGGCTCGGTCAGGCCGAAGCATCCGATTATTTCACCGCTGGCCATTTTCGGGAGATAGTGGCGCTTCTGCTCCTCGCTGCCGAACGCGTAGATTGGATACATCACCAGGGCGCCCTGCACAGAGGCAAAGGAGCGCACACCGGAGTCGCCGCGCTCCAGCTCGTGCATGATGAGGCCGTAGGCGACGTTGTTGAGCCCGGCGCACCCGTACTCCTCTGGGAGGTTGGCGCCGAACATTCCGAGCTGAGCCATCTCGGGCACCAGCTCCTTCGGGAACTTTCCTTCTATGTAGCAGTCGCCGATGATAGGCAGGACTTTCTCATCGACGAACGCGCGAATCGTGTCGCGAACGGCGCGCTCCTCTTCTGACAACGCGGAATCGATATTGTAGAAATCAGTCATATAGCAAAGTTAGTCCTTATGCGACGGCCCGGCATGCCAGGGGAGTTATGCCGACCGCTCGCGCCTTGGCTCGAAAAGTCGACCCGTGATCGACGCCCAGCCCCTGCCCGTCCTGCCACTGGTGCACCATCTCGTGCAGAAGAGTGTGTAGCGCCTCATCCCATCCGTCGCGCCGGATGTGGCGTCTGCTCAGAACGATCTCCGGCTCGAGCCCTTCGCTCGCCGGGCTATAGTGGCCGAGCCTGCTTTTCATCCGGCGCGAGATCCGAATAGGAATGGTGCGCAGCGATCCACCAAACCGCTCTTCGTCGAACGCGGCGTGCCAGCGCGTCAGCTCGCGAATGAAGGGCACGTCGGCGGGATTGGTTCGCTCCGGCGCCCGTCTCCGGCGCGGAGTGTCAGGCCTGGCGAGCGGGAACTGCAGAATCATCCTGCGCGCTTCCCTGCGTGCCGCGCGCGTCCGCCCGTGCACGAACCCGATGATCGCTTTCCACACGTCTTCGTCGCCACCGAGAAAGCTGGTGTGGATCCGGAGCTCTCCCCCGCTGTAGCTCACGACGACCGTT
>JBBQAV010000016.1:0-32778 GCA_038316775.1 Gemmatimonadales bacterium
GTCGCAACAGCGAGCGACAGAACTGCGACAATACCCCGCACGACTACCTTCATCGCCCCTCCTCGATTTTATGGTGCGCGTTATTTCGGAATCAGATAATCCTGCGCGGCGATGATTTGCCAGCGGCCGTTGCGGCGTTGCCACGTATCGGTGAACTGATACCGGCGGTCGAACGGGCCGTTCTTCGCCTTTCCCTTCAGGTGCAGGACGCCGGTTATTACGTGCACATCGCCGAAATCGTGAACTTTCATCCCTTCATTACGCGCCCATTCGACGCGATCAGGACCCGTGACGCTCTTGATCACATCGCCGCGACTCATAACGGACGCGTCTTCCGTATACACGAAGTTCGGAGCGAGGAGCTGGTCAAAGGTGCGGGCGTCTCGCCGGACCAGCGCGGTAGTCCACTGATCCTCGAGCTTTATCGGCGTGGGTGATGACGCCGAACCTCCCTGCGCGAATACGGGTGCCGACGACAGTGCCAGCATCAAAAGCGCAGTTGACGGATATCTCATTGCGGTTTCCCCCGATGCGAGCCACTCGCTATCTGCAACATCTGCCATTCGCCTGCAAGCATCCAGCCTTCATCGGGGAGTTAGTGACAAATCCCCGCCGTGTCCGGACATGCCTACACAATGTACGGGATGAAGCGCTTTCGCTCTCTCATGTACGCTCGGTATGGCTCGCCAATTGTGTGGACGAGCACCCGCTCCTCTACTACAACGCGATAACAATAGGCCACGACCGTAGAAATCGTGAGGAGCACCAGACTTACCCAGTTTCCCAACGCGAGTCCGATTCCGATGTACATCATTATTCCTGCCGCGTACGACGGGTGCCTCACCACTCTGTAAGGCCCTGTGCGAATGACGGGTTGGTCCGCACGAGCTCGTACGTCTCCAGTGAAATACTCGCCGAGTGTGCGCCAGCAGTAGCGCCGCAGCAAGCTGCCCAAAACGATCAACAGGACTCCAGCCGCGAAGAGCGGGACCTGCACGCGTTCCGGAAACGACCATGTCTTTACGAATGCAACCAGGTAGGCGAGGAACGAAGCGAGTCCCGTCAGGCCGAGCAGCAGCCGCATCGAGCCGCTGTCCTTCGAGCCGGCTTGTTTGCCTCCCTCGAGACCTCCCTGCACGACATTCATCTCGGGAAGGAACGCCCAGATGTTCACCGCCCAGAAGATCAGAGCATAGGGCCATACGAACGGCAGCGGTCTCACGCCCGGTAGTTGCGGAGCACAAGGCGCTCGGTCTCGAGCCTTAGCTTTTTCACCTATCCAACCCGCTGGCTGCCGGCGACATGTGGAGAAACTATCAGGTTCGCGGTGGGTGTCTATTCGCCGCAGATGCCACAACTTCGGTCGCGGTGAAGAAAAATCTGGCCCGAAACCGTAGATTATTCAGACGCCAGCCTGACTTCTTTCCGCCCGCCCCCACGAGGATTGATTGCTTTCGCAAGGACAGGCAGAACGCCCCGAACAGCCGGAACGACCAGAACGGCCGGAGTCTCCAGTGATTGCCCAAGTCGCGGGCGCACGCTCGCCGCCGAGCCCGAGCGCTATTTACGAAGGATTCAAGGCACAGCGGAATGAGCTGACCAACCAGGTGAACGATCTCGAGGGCACTCGCAACTCGATCTCCGGCCAGCTGGAGGAGTTGCCCGCCGGCTCGCCTCAGCGACAGCCGCTCGAGGCCCGACTGATTGATGTCGACGCGAGGATCAAGGCCGTCGATCAGATGTTGGCCGCGAATGCCGCGCAGCTCTCACAGGCTGCAGGTATTCCCGGCGCGATCGTCGAGCCGCCCCAGGTCATACGATCGGGGCCACCTGAAGAGGCATGGGTGCTGGGTGGCATGTTCATCGTGATCGTGCTGCTGCCAATCTCGATCGCGTTCGCCCGACGGATCTGGCGCCGAAGTGCAGCGGTCGTCACGTCTTTCCCGCGCGAGATTGGCGAGCGCCTCCTTCGGATGGAGCAGGCACTCGAGGCGACGTCGCTCGAAGTGGAGAGAATCGGCGAGGGCCAGCGCTTTCTCACTCGACTCTTTACCGAAGGAGAGGGAGCTCGGGCAATTGGGTCCGGCGCCGCCCAACCGGTCTCTCGCAAGCCGCTAAACGCTCCCGATCGAATTCCCTAGGCTCGAACGCTCGGGACCGACAAAAAAAGAGGGACCCCTTTGGGCCCCTCTTCTTTTCGTGACCTGAGCGGTGATCGTCAGGCAATAGTTGACAGCGAGTCGTAATTGAATGTCTCGACTGTCGATTTTCCAGACATCACCGGACGAAGTGCCTTGTCCAGCTGAGGATACGTCGCGGATTCGTACTTACGCGCTGAATCCATGTCGTTCCACACACTGATGGCCTGAACGTGCTGGTCATTCACCAGCAACAGTTCGTTCTTGAAACCGGCCTGCTTCTTCAGGATTGGCAGCACTTCGTTTCTGAAGAGCGTGTGAAATGCTTCGTTTTTGTCAGTCGCGATATCGAATCGAACGCTGCGCGCGACCTGTCCGTTTTTGATCTGCATTTGGAATATCTCCAGCACCCCGTCGGAATCTACCGGACCTCTGCGTGCGAGGATCTACCGCAGGCCGGCCAGCGCCCGTCAACTTCTGGCGCTTGAACTCGTCTCAATTCGTATAGAGGAGTATACCACATTTGGTGTCCTAAGTGGGGAATTGACAACAATTTAGCGTAAGTCACGTGGCCCACTGCGCTTACCTGAAGAGGTCGAATTCTCCGATCGGCGTGAGGTGGGTCTAACGCCAAAAGGGTCGGAAAACCCAGCTCATCCGAGCGGAATTCGCGATTTGTTCTGAGCAAGCCAACGGTCGAATGTCTGGAGCTCGGGGTTGAGACTTTTCGTCTCGCTTAGGCTGCGTGCGTCACAGCAGTCCTGCTCGAACTCGCTGTTGAACTGAAACATGTTCGCCAAGTCGTCGGCGCCGGGAAATCCGAATGACGCGTAGGTCGCCGGCGAGATGGCGTTGTATTTCACTTCCTGCCCAAGCGCCTTCGTAAATGATTTGGCCATCTGGGCTCCGGTGAGATGTCCGCCGGCAATTCCAACGGTCTTTCCAATCAGCTCGTCGCCGCGGTCGAATATTGCGTACGCTGCTTTGCCAATATCCTCCGCCGCAATACCAGCCAGCTTCTTGTTCCCCATCGGCAGCGTGATCGCGAGCTTGCCATCCGCGCCTTTCTTCGGGCCCATTCCGAAGTAGATGAAATTGTCCCAGTAGAACGACGTCACGAGGAACGTGGTTGGAACGCCGAGTTCGGTGAAGATTGCATCGGCCTCGCCCTTGGCGTCGAAGTGAGGGACTTTGTACTTCCCCATCAGCGTGGGCATGCGATCATCCGAGAGTGGAACGGACTTTCGTGTGTCCTCCAGCGTCGACCAGATGACGTGCCTGACGCCCGCATCTTTTGCTGCCTGCGCCATGTTGCGTGCCTCGGCGAGCTCCTTCTCCGGCTTGAGATGCGCCCAGAAGAACGTGACACAAAACGCGCCGTGCGCGCCGGTGAATGCGTTTTTGAGACTCTTCACGTCATCTACATCGGCTCCGACTACTTCCGCGCCCGCATCCGCCAGCGCTTTGGCCTTATCGGAATTCGGATCTCTGGTTATCGCTCGCGCAGCGAAGGGACCTTTCGTGTCCTCGAGTATGGCGCGGACGAGACCGCCTCCCTGCGAGCCGGTCGCCCCGATTACCGCGATGATCTTCTTGTCGGTTTTATTGGCGGCTTTTTTTTCTGCTTTGCCTCCGGCTTTCTTCTCGGTCTTCTTGTCGGCCATGGTTCCCCTCAGGTTTTGGTTGGATGTCAGTGGGTCTTGTCGAGATGCTCTACCAGTTTCCCTGCTCCCCCATCACCTCGATCGCGCGTACCAGGCGGTCGGATGCGTGACGCCAGTTAGTCTGAACGGCGCGCTGAGCGGCAGCGGCGTTGCCGGTGCGAATGGCATCGACGATCACATCATGCTCTGTTCCGGCCGTCGGCACTGTATCCAGCAATAGCGCGATATACATCCTGATATAGCGCTCGGCTTGCGGCTTCACGGCTTCGTGCAGCGATCGCAGACGCGCGCCCGCTCCGGCCTCGACATAGCGACGGTGGAATTTCTCGTCGAGCTCGTAAAGTTTTCCAGGCTGGGCGCCTTTGGCGGATGCGGCGCGTCGAAACTCGGCGTTGAGCACCGCGAGATCCCTCGCCAGCCGCTCTCGATCCGTTTCGCTCAACCGGGCAGCGCTTCGTGCCGCGAGCCCTTCAAGCTCGCCCACGATCTCCAGCAGCTCGCCGACATCTTCGCGCGTAAGAGGCGCCACAGTCATTCGCGCCTGGTGCGTTGCTGACGCGACGACGTAGCCCTCGCGTTCGAGCCGTTGAAATGCGGCGCGGACCGGAGTCCTGCTCACCCCGAAGCGCTCGGCTACCTCCGTCTCGACGATCCGCGCACCTGGCGCCAGCTGTCCGCGCACGATCAGGTTGCGCAGAGAATCGTAGAGTTTATTGGCTCGCTCGGTGGCGCCGGCGATACGGCGTCCCCCGCCCGATTGGGCGCGCGGACTGGAGGCAGGTCGTCTCGGCACAGCGCCAATATAACGCCGTACTGCAGCTTCCCAACCGTCGGTTTCCAGGCCTGGAGAGCACCCCACCGCTTGTCGGCTTGCGCCCTTTCCCTGCCCGCGTTATTCTCTGGCGATATTTGTATACAATTACGCATCCAAATAGGGAGGCTGCATGTCGCTCTTCGTCAGGAAGGACCTGCCGGCGCTGCTGGCGGAGGCAGGCTCGGGTACTCTGCGCCGGGAGCTCGGGCCACTCGCCCTCGTTACCCTGGGGATTGGCGCCGTCATCGGAGCCGGAATCTTCGTCCTCGCGGGCAGCGTGGCCTCCCAGAACGCCGGCCCCGCGCTCACTCTCTCGATCGTGCTCGCCGGAGTCGCATGCGTGTTTGCCGGATTATGCTACGCCGAGCTGGCGAGCATGATTCCGGTGGCGGGGAGCGCCTACACATATGCATACGCGACAATGGGTGAGCTCGTGGCCTGGATCATCGGGTGGGACCTGGTCCTCGAGTATTCGCTCAGCTCCTCGACCGTGGCCGTGGGATGGTCATCCTATGCCGTCATCCTGTTGAAAGAGATGGGTATCAACTTTCCCGCGCGGCTCACTGGTGCGCCGGGCACTCACGTGCTGCTCCCTGACGGCACCCATGTCACTGCTCTGTTCAACCTGCCGGCAATGATCATCTGTCTCGTGCTCACCGCGCTGCTCGTGATCGGCATCCGCGAGTCCGCTCGCGTCAACACGACGATCGTGATTATCAAAGTCGTGGTGCTCGTGCTGTTCGTCTCGGTCGGCGCTTTCTACGTCAATAGCGCCAACCTCCATCCCTTCATTCCCCCGAACACTGGCGAGTTCGGATCATTCGGCTCGAGCGGAATTCTTCGCGGCGCAGGAATCATCTTCTTTGCCTACATCGGCTTCGACGCCGTTTCCACAGCGTCACAGGAGGCGAAGAACCCGGGGAGAGACATCCCGATCGGAATTCTCGCGTCGCTCGCGATTTGTACGGTCATCTACATCGCCGTTGGCCTCGTGATGACGGGCCTCGTTCCATACAAGCAGCTCAACGTCGCGTCCCCACTCGCCACTGCGGTCCAGGCAACGGGATTGCCGTGGCTGCCGCCGATAGTCAACATCGGCGCGATTTGCGGCATCTCGAGCGTGATACTGGTCAACATGCTCGCTCAGTCGCGAATCTTCTATTCGATGAGCCGAGACGGGCTGCTGCCGCCGCTCTTCTCCAGATTGCACCCCCGCTTCCGCACACCGCATGTGACTACCGCGATTACCGGCGTCGTCGTCGCCATCGCCTCGGGACTCTTTCCAATAGGCGTGCTCGGGCAGCTCGTGAGCATGGGCACTCTGCTCGCCTTCGCGATCGTTTGCACCGGAGTGCTGATACTCCGCAAAAGAGAACCTGACATCCCGCGGCCGTTCAAGACGCCCGGAATGCCATGGGTCCCGGTCCTGGGGACTCTGATCTGTTTCTACCTGATGTCCGGACTGCCCCTTCGGACATGGATCAGATTGTTCGTGTGGCTGGCAGTCGGGTTCACGATCTACTTCGGCTACGGAAGATTTCGCGCCGCGGCTGTTCGCAGTGAGGCGATGGCGAAGCCGATGGCTGCTTAGCGCTGTAGTAGCGGTTGCGCGAAAATCTTGTCCCACGCCGTCAGCGCGGGCTTGGGCCGGAGTCTCGTATCGACGAGACCGAGTGTTGCAAAAAGAGGAAGGATCGTCGGCACCGGCTTCGGAAAGCCGCTGAGATCGAGATCGGTAAAGGAAAGCTGAAACACACCAATCGCATTCGCCTCGTCGAGGATCTGCGACTGTCGCGCGATGTACTTTGCTTGCATCTCCGTTGACGACGAGAGCACACCACGCACGGACGCCGAGGGCCATCCGCCTTCGACAACCATGATTGGCAGCTCTCGCGCCCCCCTGACCCGCGTGTAGTAGTTGAGGGGAATTTGATCGGGATCCTTGAACCCTCCGAGATAGGGATACGATGACAGCGCGAGGATGTTGGTGAACGGAAAATCACGGAGCTCCCGATCAATACCGACAAATGCGCCCTGCGGGAGCTTTCCCCATGCGGTCTCCACCTGCATGCTCACGTAAAGCGGGGGCTGTGCCGCGGATCGGGAGCGACGGACGTCAGATGCTGCGTCGTTCGTCATCCGGACGACTGCATCGTAGACCGGCCGCGGTGCGATCGCGCGGATCAGATTCGTTTCAGCGGCAAGGCCGAGGTAATCTGGGTGCAGCAGTTCGACGAGCGCGCGGACGTAATTCCGATAGAGACGCTGCACGGCGGGCTCGGTAATGCTGCGGTGAGCTGAAACGAGCGCTGGCGCTTCGCTCTCGCGGCCAAGGCCGTTGGTGACATCGATCGTCACGACGAGTTTCAGCCTCTTCGCGCGATAGTATTTCTCGAGATCGTGGCCATCCTTTCGAAGCGCATCCTCTGGAGATGTTCCAGCCAGAAGAAGCGCCCACGGCACATCGAGGTGCATGATTGCCGCATCTGCTCGCTTCGTCCAGATCTCCATCGACTGCACGGCAACCTTGATGTCCGGCCTGGGCGGGACGACGGAGAACCCCATGAGATAGGAGCGTGGCGCGCCCGCCCGAACGTTCGCCGGCGCCTTCTCCGCCTCGTGCGTCCCGCGTGGGCACCCCACCAGCACGAGTCCCAGACATCCGGAAAGAACCAACACGCGGACAGAAATCATCAAGGGGAATATGCTTCGGGGCATTCAAGGCTCAACAGGGCAGCTAAGCCGGATGAGCCAGGCAAGCGCTATAACTCCCGCTTGTATCCATCACCCCATCTCCCTATGCTGATAATCCATCCCACTGGACGCTCTGTGGAACTCCAACGGCAGAAAACTCACGATGTCCGGTCCTCTCCGGCAAAGGTCTGGCAACCGGTTCGTCCCGAAGTGGGAGCCAAGCTTTCAGATGTCCGCCAACAGCTGCACCACGCGGTGCAGTTCGCTGCCGCGGCTGGAATCTCCTACCTCGAGCCCCAGCCCGACGACGCCCACATCAGTCTGGAATGGGTGCCGTCTCTCGCTGGACTGTTTTCCCGAGTGGTTCCTGCGCGAACGATGTTCCGCGTGGGTGTGAGACCCGCCGATCTCAGTCTTGTTGTAGTCACCGAGAACGATCGACCGTTCGCCCAATACCGGCTCCACGGACGCACCATCACTGAAGCCCTCGAGTGGATTCGCTTTCACATCGCCGTTCTGGGCGCCGATCCGATGCGCTATACGCTCAAGCGACACTACGAGATTCCCCGCCATGACGTCGCCATCGGCGATGCCTTTGATGCCAGCGACACATCGCATCTCGCGGAACTGGAGAAGTGGCTGGCAAATGGTGCGTTGATGCTCAACTCCATCGCTCGCCCTCTACCGCACGCAGGCGAAGTGCGGTGCTGGCCTCATCATTTCGATATCGCAATGCGGATCCAGGCAACGCGTGAGCGCACGATCGGAGTTGGACTCGAGCCCGGCGACGATTACTACGATGAGCCGTACTTCTACGTCAGCATGACTCCTCAGCCCACGGCGACACAGGCTCGGTCGCGCCCACTCTGGGGCCGCGGCACCTGGCACACTCACGAATGGGTTGGCGCCGTTCTCCCAGGCTCACGACTCGATGGCGCGTCCATGCAGGAGCGGCAGATCAGGGAATTCATCGATTCGGCTGTGTCGGCGTCCCGCGGGTTGGGGGCGGTTCAGGACTAGAGCGCGATTTTCCCAGCCAGGCGCGCTTGCGGCGATGGGCCGGCGTTACGAGACGTTCTACCATCGCCAGTACCCCATCCACGAGAAGTGCGAGCGCAGCAGCAGGAAGCGCTCCTGACAGAATCATTCTGGTATCCGCCAAAGCGAGACCCGCGACGATTGGCTCGCCAAGTCCACCAGCTCCAATGAACGCCGCGAGCGTAGCGGCTCCGACCGTGATCACAGCGGCGGTGCGAATTCCCGCCATGATCACCGGCGCCGCGAGCGGCAGTCGCACCCACAAAAGTCTTTGCGTCGGAGTAGTTCCGAGCGCTTCCGCAGCTCCGACCGCCTCCGGATCGGCGTCCCGAACTCCGGTGTAGGTGCCGCGCGCAATCGGATAGAGAGCGTACAGCCAGAGCGCGAGCAGGGCTGGCGCAACGCCGACGCCAAGCAACGGGATCATGAATGCGAGCAGAGCGATGCTTGGAATAGTTTGTAGCACGCCCAGCGCACCGATCGTTGGCTCGGCTACACGACGCGCTCGCTCGAGAGAAAGGCCAAGGGGCACTGCAACGATCACGGCTGCGAATAGCGCAATCGCTACGAGCAGAAGATGCCTCAGCGCGAGTGCACCTATCGTCCCACGGCGATCCCACAGGTACTTCCAGAATCCTGACCGCTGCCCGGATGACGCGCTCTGCATCAGATGCTGTCCGCCGACGAGACCGAGCGCGGCGAGTTCATCCTTCGCTACAGCTCGCATGTCATCACCATCAACCTCTACCCGGCGATTGAGCTGGCGCATTGTCTTCTCATCGAGACGCCAGCTCAAAAGCGTCAGCGCTCCGATCGCCGCGGGTTGTTCCCTCTCGAGCCGCGCGGATACCATGGCGGCTGCCTCGTACGGAGGAAAGAAATGCTTGTCATCGATGAGCGTGACCAGATCGAAGCGGGCGAGGAGTCCATCAGTCGAATAGCCATCGATCACATCCACGGCGCCTGATGCAAGCGCCTGGTATTTCACAGCTGGCGCGAGCGGCCTGACTTCGCGAGGGCGCAGTCCGTATACGCGGGCCAGGCCGGCCAATCCATCGCTTCGTCCGATGAAATCAGCGGTGAATCCGGCCGTGAGGTGCGTGCTCTCGCGTGCAAGATCGCTCAGCGTGCGCAGATGGTAGCGACTGGCCGTAGCCCGCGTTACGGCGATCGCATACGTGTTCTGAAATCCGAGTGGAGGGAGCCAACGCACGTGATAGAGATCCAAAAAGCGACGGGCTACGTGTGCATACACCGCTCTCGGATCCGCAGCGACGGAATCCGGAAGGGTGTCGTGCAGGACGGCGATGAGGCCGGTTCCCGTGTATTCGGGATACACGTCGATAGCGTTGGTGCGAAGAGCGCCGAATGCAATCTCGGTTGCTCCGAGTCCGGGCCGCCTATCCACTGAGAATCCGCGGGATTCCAGCAGCTGAGAGAACATCTCGGATAGCAGGTACGATTCCCCGAAGGGCTTCGATGCTACAACGATCGACCGGCGCTCTGTCCCTTCACTGATCGCGGGAGAGGGCGCTGACTGAGCGGTGGCTGCCGACGGTGTTCCGGTCGCGGTGAGGACTGTCGCACCGAACACGAGCGCCACGCGCATCTCCTGTCTCACGACTGAAGCGCCTCGAGTCCTGCCCTCGCACGCTCGATCAATCGCGCGACGTAATCCGTCGCCGGCGCGTGAATCAGATCGCGCATGCTGCCGCGCTGCTCGATTTTCCCCCTCCTCATCACCACCACTTCTTCAGCCAGCCGTCCCGCTTCGGCGAGATCGTGAGTCACGAGTAGGGTGGTAACTGTGAGATCGCGGCGCAGGTTGTCGAACGTTTCCTGGAGCTCGGCTCGCGAGATCGCATCCAGTGCTCCGAATGGCTCGTCGAGCAGGATTACCCCGGGCCGAGCAGCGATGCTGCGCGCGAGCGCTACACGCTGGCGTTGGCCACCGGAGAGCTCGTGAGGGAAACGATCACCGAATTGAGTGGCAGGAAGTCCAACCAATTCCAGCGCGGTGCGCGCGGCATCGTCCGCGTCTGGCATCTGCTGAAGCATCGGAACCAGCGCGACGTTGCGCAGCACTCTCCAATGCGGAAGCAGCCCGCCGTGCTGTTGCACGTATCCGATTCCGCGTCGCAGCAATACCGGCGACTCGTTTCGGACATTTTTGTCCCCGACGAGCACTTCGCCGCGCTCTGGCTCAACCAGTCGGTTGAAGCAGCGAA
Organism: Gemmatimonadales bacterium; assembly: GCA_038316775.1. GTDB lineage: Bacteria > Gemmatimonadota > Gemmatimonadetes > Gemmatimonadales > Gemmatimonadaceae > UBA4720. Next base: position 10,577 of record JBBQAV010000016.1, read on the forward strand.
GGAGCGTCGTTTTGCCCGAGCCGCTCTCACCTACAAGCGCCGTAGCTCGCCCCGCCGCAACGTCGATGCTCACATCTTCGAGAGCGACCACATTGCCGAAGCGATGCGAAACGTTTCGCGCGGAAAGAGAGATCGGCATCGGCTTAAGAGTGACAGCAACGGGACGGAACCGCTATCACTCTCCGCTTAGCGCTTCTTGCCCACGGGCGCCTGCGGCCGTCACTTGGGGCGCGGATCTTTGAGGTCGCGCCCGGGCTGCGGAAGTTTCCCAGCACGCTGAAGATTGACCGCCTCGACCAAGGTCCGCGCCGAATTTCGAACCTCCTGCTGAATCGCGGTATCCCGGTCGAGGGCGTCGTGACTCGTCGCGTATGGCTCGTAGTAGCCGATGTATCGGTCGATCGCACTCGCCTCGATCAGCTGCATGTCGAGCAGCCAATCGGTGAGTGAGCGGCGCAGGATATCGGCTCCTTCCGTATCGCCGTGAGCGACGATCGAGAATATTCTCCCCGCCAGATGTCGGGGATAATCCCACCCCGCGAGCTCTAACGCCTTCGCTTCCTCCGGTTTCTTCCCGTGCGTCGTCGTCGGATCTGGATTGCCGCCATCCGCGCAGACAAGCCGGTCGATCATCAACTTGAGAACGCTCGGCGCCTGATACCAGTAGACCGGACTCACGATCATTACCCCATGCGCGGAGACCCAGCGCGGATAGAGCTCGTTCATCCAGTCGTTCACCTGTCCCATCGCGTGGTTTGGATAGCACGAGCACGGCCAGTTACAGAGCGGCATCGCGGTCGAGACACATGCCTTGCACGGAAGTATCTGCCGTCCGTACTGGGCGGTCAGCAGGCTCAAATCCAGCAGATCGACCTCGAATCCCTTTTCCTTTGCCACCTCTTCGCGAGCGATCTGGATCAGGCGAAACGTTTTCGACATCTCGCCGGGACACGTCTGGTCGTGGCGCGCGGCCGCGCATACGAGAAGGATGCGCGAGGGGGACTTCGGATCTTCATAGCGTTGCTGCGCCTCAATGATCCTTTGTCGCGTGTCCAGCCATTCCACCGGCAACTCGAACTCCGGATCAGCGAACCCCGGCCCCGCCTTACGCTTGCGCGGGTTCTTGTGGTACTCGGTGTAGGACATCCAGGCGACGTCCATCACCTGCTCGATTTGCTCGCGCACTGAGTCGAATGCTGGATCATAGAATCGCTCGCCGAGCCGCAGGTTGAACTCCTCGCGACTGAGCTTGACGTCGCCTTGTGATTTGCGGACTTGTGGAATGCCGACGGACTTGGGAGTAGGGGCAGAATCGGCCATGACCGGGCTCTGAGTTGACGGTTTACGGATTTACTGTCAACGGAGTTGTAGCACTCCTTGGACCGTTACTGGCTCAATTGAGAGGATTCGGCGGAATCGCGGCCAACGACCGCCTGGCGGCACGCTACCGTTCGGAGCCCCGGTTGCGGTAGGCAGCGGCGGCAGGAAGTAGATCAGTCCCGCCAGGGTTACAAGCTTGCGTCCGGCGCGTTTCGGCGTATCTGTTCGGGGGCTCCAAAATTCATCCCACGCTTCAGGAATTCAAATGAGTCCCCCTAACACGAAGATCCGCCGCCTCGGCTCTCAGGGCCTTGAGACATTCGCCATCGGTCTCGGCTGCATGGGAATGTCGGAGTTCTACGGCCCGAGCAACGAAAAGGAATCGATCGCGACCATCCACCGAGCGCTCGAGCTGGGCGTCAACATGCTCGACACTGCCGACATGTATGGCCCGTTCAAGAATGAGGAGCTGGTCGGCAGGGCGATCAAGGGAAAGCGTGACCGTGTCGCCATTGCGACCAAATTCGGAAACGTGCGCGACGCGAAGGATCCGACGAAGCGCAGCATAAATGGCCGGCCCGAATATGTTCGCCAGGCGTGCGAAGGATCCCTCAAGCGGCTGGGTGTCGACACCATCGACCTTTATTACCAGCATCGCGTCGACAAGAACACGCCGATCGAAGACACCGTCGGGGCAATGTCGGAGCTCGTGCGCGAAGGAAAGGTTCGCTACATCGGATTGTCCGAGGCATCGATCGCTACGATTCGCCGCGCGCACAAAGTCCATCCGATCAGTGCGGTGGAAACCGAGTATTCACTCTGGACGCGCGACCCCGAGGATGGCTTGCTCGACGCGTTGCGGATGTTGGGCATCGGTTTCGTCGCGTACAGCCCGCTCGGACGCGGTTTTCTCACCGGCCAGATCAAGCGCGTCGAAGATCTGGCTGAAGACGACTTCCGGCGGCAGAATCCGCGCTTTCAGGGAGACAATTTCAAGAAGAATCTCGAGCTGGTAGCGAAGGTCGAGGAGATCGCGCAGGAGCATAAATGCACACCCGCGCAGCTCGCTCTAGCGTGGGTGCTTGCGCAGGGAGACGACATCGTGCCAATCCCGGGAACCAGGCACCCCGAGCGCGTAGAGGAAAACGTCAGGGCGCTGGACATCGTGCTTTCGGAGAACGACCTGCGCCGAATCGATCTCGCAGCCCCAAAAGGAGCCGCCGCCGGCGAACGCTATGCCGAAGGCGGAATGAAAGCGGTCAACCTCTGAACAAGCATTAAGCCGGTAGCGCGCCGCCGGTCGCGATCAGCCGGAAGCGTGTAGTGTTCGGTTGTTGTTGTTTTTGGCCTAGCGTCCGCGGTTCCGCCGGCGCGATGTACCGTTCCCCGGCCCGTTGGACGAATGCCGGGTTGCGCCCTGCGTTGATCCGCCGCGGTGTCCTCCGGCGCGGGCCGGCGCGCCCCGCCGATCTGCCTTCGCCTTTGCCCGCGCCCGCTCATCTGCCTTCTGGCTGCGGATAGCTGCGATCCGCTCGCCGATCGGAACCTCGAAGCGCCCTTCCGGCCGAGCATCGTAATCGAAGTCCGGGACGGTGATCCGCGGCAGGCGCTTTCCAATCGCTTTCTCGATCGCACGGAGATCGTTCTCTTCATCCGGCGCGACGAAAGTAAAGGCATCGCCGACTTCTCCAGCACGCGCCGTACGGCCGACGCGATGAATATAGTCGTCGGGTGCCTCAGGTACGTCGAAGTTCACTACATGGCCGAGCGCTTCGATGTCTATTCCGCGAGCGGCAATGTCGGTCGCAACGAGAACGCGATAGTGTCCCGTCTTGAACCCGGCGAGCGCCGCAGTCCGCTGCGGCTGAGAACGATTCCCGTGAATCCGCTCCGCCTTCACACCGCGCTTCACCAACTGCTCGGCCAGACGGTTCGCGCGATGCTTCGTACGCGTGAACACCAGCGCCTGCGTCATCTCGTTGCTGTTCAAGAGCGACAGCAGGAGTCCAGGCTTGAGGTCCTGCCTCACCGGATAGACCGCCTGAGTGATTCCGACCGCGGGCGCGGAGCGGCGGCCCTGATCGATCATCACTGGCTTGTTGAGCATCTCGCGGGTAAGCGCCGCGATCGGCGGCGGCATTGTCGCGCTGAACAAGAGCGTCTGCCGTTTCGCGGGCACGAGCTTGAGTATGCGCTTGATGTCGGGAAGGAATCCCATGTCGAGCATCCGGTCGGCTTCATCGAGCACGAGGAACTCGATGTTCTTGAGGCTCGCGTATGGAGCGCTGAGGTGATCCAGCAAACGTCCAGGAGTCGCGATTAGAACGTCGACCCCGGCGCGCATCGCATGCTCCTGCTGCGCCATTCCGACACCGCCATAGATCGCCGCGGCAGTAATCGGAGTGTGGACCGCCATTGAATCGAGCGCCGAGAGAATCTGTGCGGCAAGCTCGCGTGTGGGCGTTACGACGAGCGCGCGTGTCTTGCCGCGCGGCTTGTCGATGAGATGGTGAAGTATTGGAAGAACGAAAGCAGCGGTCTTTCCGCTCCCCGTCATCGCGCACGCAAGAACGTCGCGCCCTTCGAGCGCGACGGGAATTGCTTCAGCCTGAATTGGTGTAGGTCGCGCGAAGCCCAGCTCTTTGAGGCCTTTGTGAAGACTGGGGTGAAGCTTTAGTGAAGAAAACGGCAGAATGACGCCCGGAAGTAATGAGTGTGTGTGATGCTGTCTCGAAAGGTAAACCATCCACGGGTCGTGGCGCTTGCTTTCACCCTGAAAGCAACCATTCAGGGTGAACGGCTACTAACCGAGCATGAACACTATGCATCGTGGTCTCATGAGCGCATCGCTGCTCGTTTACGGAGTTGCCTCTGCGCAGCAGCCGCCCGCACCGAAGGCAGACGCGCCGAAAGCCGTCCCGATTTCGGAAAAGGAACTGGTGCGCCGCCTGTCGCACTCGCTCGATAGTCTCAGCCGGTCTGGAGAGTTTTCCGGTGTCGCGGTGCTCGCGAAAAACGACCGGCCCGTTTTTCAGCAGGCTTATGGAATGGCTGATCGAGAAACGCGGCGCCCCAACAATCCGGAGACTGCGTTCAACCTGGGGTCAATCAACAAGATCTTTACCCAGATCGCGATCATGCAGCTCGCGGCCGCTGGACGCATCGATCCCGATTCAACGCTGGGAAAGTACTGGACTGACTATCCAAATCGGGAAGTCGCTCGCAAGGTGACGATACGTCAGCTGCTCAGGCATTCGTCTGGAATCGGCGGCAACATTTTCGGTGTACCTGCGAGCGGAAAGCGAAATGACATCCGGCGCCTGCAGGATTATCTCCCTTTGTTCGTCAACGCGCCAATGCAATTCGAGTCCGGAGCACGAAACGCGTATTCGAATGCCGGATACGTTGTTCTCGGACTGGTGATCGAACGCTTGTCGGGCCAGGATTACCACACGTATGTGCGAGAGCACATCTTCGAGCCGGCGGGGATGACACGCACCGGATCTTTTGCGGTTGATTCGCTGCCGCCAAATACGGCAATTGGTTACACGCGCGGCGATGAAGACGCTCCCGCCAGCGCCCCTGAGAAGCCGAACATCAACGATCTCCCTGGACGCGGGAGCTCAGCGGGCGGCGGATATTCGACGGCGCAGGACCTGATGAAATTCCTCAAGGCACTACGCGAGCATCGAATCGCCAATGGACCACCGGCAGGCCTTGGGATTGCTGGTGGCTCTGGCGGTATCAACGCGATTGTGGAAGGCGATCTCCCCGGCGGTTACGACTTCATCGTGCTTGCGAATCTGGATCCGCCTGCGGCCGAACGCGTGTCGCGAATAGTGCGGGGCTGGCTCGGCGCCAGTAACGACGATGGTCCTGGTCCGCGAATTCTTCGAGCTCCGCCACCACCAAGGAATTAGCCGTCAGCTCACACGTGGAAGCGTTCGCTTGAAAGCGCTTACAGCCTGAACAGATAGCTGATCTTTCCGAAGAATCCGTCCCGAGTTCGGTGCAGATCCTGGAACCTGAATTCCCTCGGCTCCTGAAGAGTGGATCCGTAGCCAAGGTAGACGAGCGTGCCGGGGACGGGCCGGTAGCTGAAAAGCCAATCGGTGGAGAATTCGTTCGTCGTGTCTCCAGCATCGAGGACACCGTTCACGAGGATCGGATCCCCATTCCGATCTCGCAGCGGCGACCTTGAGCGCGCCGTGTACTGGCCAACCAGTCGCACGAAGATCGGCGGACTCACCTGGTATTCCAATTTGACGCGCGGAATAGTTTCGGAGGAAAACCTCGATCCGTCGGTTCTTCTGGCGATCGTCAGCCTCGAGAACTGCAATGAGCTCCGGATGGCGGTAGTTGGCCGTACATCCAGTCTTGCGTCGATTCGTGAGCTGCTGCCAGGGGCAGCCTCCCGGAAAATCGGGACCTGACCCTCTGTGATGCTTGCCGTTCCGCTGAAGAATCGGTACGTCGGAGTCGTCACGCTAAACGATCCTCCCCACTGATCCTTCTCGGGACCTGGCACGACGAACGCCGAGGTATCGACAACCACGCCGATCGATCTCTCGACCGTCAATCCCGAATAGAGCGACGGATCGAAGGCGAAATAGCTATGAGAGATCGCGCCGCTCAACTGCCAGCCGCCTCGAAGCTTCGCGCTCGGCTGGATCGACTCGCTGCTCTCGGCCAACCCGTGACCCGACCCGGCGTTGTTCCAGATTCGATCCCAGCCGAAGAACGAGCCATAGGTCTGCACCACTGCGCCTTGTGCTCCATAAAAGCTGAGTCTGTTGAAAGCACGCGCCTCAATGAGGCTGGTGCGATTTACGAATCCTGCCGCCGCTTTGAACCCGGGGTCTAGCGATCTGAGCGTGTAGTGAAATCCCCACGCGCGCCCTGTTCTGTCCCAGTCTGCCTGTAGCAGCGATCCATTCACACGATTTTTCAGGCTGTCTGTCCAGGATTGGGCCGCCTGGAACTGCGCGAAGTAGAGTTTCGAATGGTAGAAGCGGTAATCAGCGCCGGCGACGCGAGAGAAGTCGCCGCCATCCTCCCGCGCCGTAAGAACGGCACCCAAGGTATTGTTGGAACCGAAATCATAGCGTAGTCGCGATACGCCAAAGAGCGGCGAATGAGCGCTATTCCAGGAATAGAGACGGTCATCGCTCGCGACTATCGACGCGATGTTGAGCCCGGCCAGTTTTCCTGTGAGCTTGACGCCGCCCTTGGGCGCGACGATACGCCTCGTATAAATGAGCTGGTTCGGAGTGTCGAAGAGCTCGAGGCCATCGAGAAAGAACGGCCGCTTTTCGGGATAGAACAACGCGAACCGCTCGTTGAGCAGAACCTGCCCTACGTCGGCTTCGACCTGTGAGAAATCGGGGTTGATCGTCCCATTGAGAGTGAGATTCTGCCGGATTCCCCAGCGGATGTCGCCGCCGAGCTCACCCTTCTGCTTGTAGTCGCTCCCATTGCCAATCGCCGGTGATCTGTCCGCGCGTCCCGTCAGAGTTGGAGTCGCTTCGAGCACGAGACCACGTTTCATATCGTGCAGTCCGTCGAGCGAGCCAGACTGCGCCAGAAAGTTCGCGTTGGCGCGCACGGCTGGAGCCCATGTATCCTGAAAGCCCGTGTGCTGCACGCGTCTGAGAATGTGCAGCCCCCAGCTCTGCGTTGTGGCGTCCTGATAGCGAAGGCTCTTGAACGGAATTCTTATCTCGACTTCGTAACCGCCTTCGACGAGACGTCCCTTCGATTCGAAGAAATAATCTGGATTGAGATCGACGCTTCCCTCGAGCGGATTGACGTTGCGGAATCCTCCGCCCGACGCCGACGGTCCCCCCGCACCGCCGGCAAACTGCGCGCTCCTCGTTCCATCCTGCTGGACGCCATACGGATTCACGCCGAACAGAAACGCGATTTGCCGAGAGTTATCGGTATCGATCAGGATCTGTATCTGATCTTCGCTGTCGATGTTGTCGCGGTTGGCGTGCGTCGCGCGCACGACGTTGCCGTGTAACTCGCGCGCTCGAATTCCGAAGTTGATCGCGTCTGACGAGTACCACACGAGGACTTCGGTGGGCTCGTCGGCAGGACGTCCGTCGACAGGCTGGTACTGGGAGAAACCGGTGAGCCTGGCGGCCTGGCGCCACACCGATTCATCGAGGTTGCCATCAACGGTAACTGTGGCATCCATACGCGGCACATCTACATGGACGCGATTCGCTCGCCCGTCATAGGCGGGTGTCGAGTCCTGCATTGCCATCGCGAGCAGTGCGTGAAGCAGCATGGGACTTGAATTTACTTCAGATATTATCCCCTTACGAGCTTTCTGTATGCGATCCGGTGTGGCCTGTCAGCGTCTGCGCCCTTCCGCTTCCTGAAATCTTCCGCGTAGTCCCGGTAAGATCCCTCGAACCAAACCGTTTCGGAATTTCCCTCGAACGCCAGGATGTGCGTCGCGATGCGGTCGAGAAACCACCGGTCGTGCGAGATGACGACCGCGCAGCCCGGAAAGTCCACCAATGCCTCCTCGAGTGCGCGCAGTGTATCTACGTCGAGATCGTTTGTCGGCTCGTCGAGCAGCAGCAGATTCCCACCCGACTTGAGCAGCTTTGCCAGATGAAGTCTGTTGCGCTCCCCTCCGGATAGATCGCCAACTTTCTTCTGCTGATCCGGCCCCTTGAAGTTGAACTGCGCGAGATACGCCCTCGCCTGCATCTCCCGCTTGCCGACCTGGATGACGTCGCTCCCCTCGCTCACTTCCTTATAGACGGTGTTCGCGTCGTTGAACTCGCGCGTCTGGTCGAGGTAGGCGAGTTGCACCGTGTCGCCAATCGTCAGCGTTCCGCCGTCTCCCTTTTCCTTGCCGGCGATCATCCTGAACAGCGTCGTCTTTCCGGCGCCATTCGGTCCGATTATTCCGACGATTCCGCCGCGCGGCAGCGCGAACGAGAGGTCGTCGAACAGAACCTTGTCACCGTACGCCTTCTTGAGTCCTTTCGCGATCACCACATCGTTGCCGAGCCGAGCGGGCGGGGGGATGACGATCTCGTGCTGCATGAGCTTGTCGCCTTCGGCCGCTGTCGCCAGCTCTTCGTATTTCTGGATGCGGGCCTTGCTCTTGGTCTGCCGGGCACGAGGGGACATCCGCACCCATTCGAGCTCGCGCTCGAGTGTTCGCTGGCGAGCCGAAGCCTGTTTCTCTTCCGTCGCGAGTCGCGTGCGCTTTTGATCCAGCCACGCGCTGTAGTTGCCCTCGTACGGAATGCCCGCGCCACGATCGAGCTCCAGAATCCAACCCGCGACGTTGTCGAGGAAATACCGGTCGTGCGTCACTGCTACCACCGTGCCCGGAAACTCAGCGAGATACCGCTCGAGCCACGCGACTGACTCGGCATCGAGATGGTTGGTTGGCTCGTCGAGCAACAACATGTCCGGCTCTTCAAGCAGAGTGCGGCACAACGCGACACGGCGCTTCTCGCCACCTGATAGCTTGTTGACGTCTGCATCGCCCGGCGGAAGACGCAGCGCGTCCATTGCGATCTCGATCTTCCGATCCAGCTCCCACGCGTTGGCGGCGTCGATCTTCTCCTGCACCTTCGCCTGTTGCTCGAGCAGCTTCGTCATCGCGTCGTCCGACATCGGCTCGGCAAACTTGTTCGAGATCTCCTCGAACTTTTTCAGCAGATCGAGAGTCGGCTTAACCGCGATGTCGACGTTTTCCTTGACGTTCTTGGATGGATCGAGCTGTGGCTCCTGCGACAGGTAGCCGATCCGGGTTCCTTCATGGGGCCACGCCTCGCCCTGAAAGTCGTGATCGACGCCGGCCATGATGCGCAGCAGAGTGGACTTACCCGCGCCATTGGCCCCGAGGACGCCGATCTTGGCGCCGGGATAGAAAGACAACCAGATCCCGCGCAAAATTTCCCGCGACGGCGGGACGACCTTGCGCAGGTCCTTCATTACATAAATGAATTGCGGAGGCATGAAACAAAATAACCGGGCGGTGGCGTTCGTCCCCTATTGGTCCCGCCCGGCTATTTTCCCCTCGGGATTGGTTACGTCCGCGGCGGGGACGGCTGACTCGAGGGAGGTACCATCCCTTTGATCCGCATGTACGTCACGATGTTGCCGTAATGCTCGGCGTTGTGTGTCGCGTTCATCATCAGCACGCGAAGCCGGGTGCTCTGACCTCCGAACAAAGTCGTCGTACCGGCGCTGGCTGCATCTGACTGCGCATAGGCACGCTGGCAGTACTGGCTGGAAGTGCGTAAAGCCGCAATCAGCGCGGACTTGGTCGTGGCGCTTTTCTCGATGTCGTCCTCGTTGCCGGGCTTCTCCCCGAGTGCCGCGGCGCAGAACATCGCCTGCGCTCCCGCCACATGGCCGATCAACTGCCCGAAAGTCCGGACGGCCTGCGTGGGTCGGAACGCATAATCATCCTCGGGCACCTGCTCGGCGGCCTTCGCGATAAATCCGGTCATCTGCTCCCACAGTCCCTTGGCGGTGCTGACGGCTAGATCTGGACTGACGCTGACAGCGCTTACAGCGTTCACGCCGCTTACAGTCTGCTGCGCAGTGGCAGGCGCAGCACATAGTACGAAGAGGAGCAGAATCGCGCGTTTCATGACAGTCTCCCTGTGAGATGGATAAGCCGCCTCCAGCTGGACCCAGCGATTGGGGGAGGGGGAGCAAAATTGGAGAGATGTCATCGCCGGCGCCATGACTGGCCGCCTGCGGAATACTGGTGGGCTTTAGGGAGTCCCCAGCATTGCATCATGATCGTGCTTCATATGGTCGTCCTGCCATATGGATCGGAGATCGTTTCCGGCGAATACGCTGGCATGGAGCATCCAGCCGAACGCCTGAGGAATGAAGCGTCCGCCGACCGCGTCACACTCCTCTTTCGTAGCGACACCGAGCGGACCGAAGATGGGGCGGCCATTTTGAGTCTCGTACCAGCGCTCTTTATCGCGGCGTGACGGAATGCACCAGTTGACGTGGCGGTGCCAGCGCCCGACGCTCAAGGGAACACGCTCGTTGAGATCTTCTTCGGACGCTCGTTTCGACGCCGTGTACATTGCGCCGGTCAGGTGAAATTGCCCCTACGCGTCCTTCTTATAGAGAAGTGAAGTGGGGCGCGCCGGATCGAATCCCCACTGGTTCCGAATGGCGTTCAAGCTTTTGGTGAAGTGATACTGCGGCTGATTCTTTATTTGGGGCGCGAACATCCTGTAGCCGTCGGCTTCCGCGACTTTTACGTCCTGGAACTTCGCGATTGCCTGCCGCAGCTCGTTGACGACCTCCTGAGCGCGAATCGAGTCGGTGGGAGTAAGAGGACGGGAGCTCGAGTAGGCCATGTGCTTTGCCATCGCGGCCATCTTCCAGTCCTCTTTCGCGCCGCCCATGTCCATGCCTTCCATACTGTGCGACGCAGGCGAAGCCGCCGCCGCTTTCGCGGCAGTATCGAAATGCTCGTGCGAATGCTGGGCGAAAGCGTATCCCGGAATTACCGCCAGCAGGGATACGATCAGACCGTACCGCATCAGATTGCCATGAAGCATTTGGTACCGCCGTCCAGGGAAGGGCCAACGCCGAGCAGTCATACCCTGTTAGACGATCCGCGCGCTCCGCGGTTAACCCCCGAAATCCGCCAATAACTTGTCGAGTGCCTTGTAAACCCGCTCGTGGGGCAGCTGGTGAATTTCAGCTTCATTCCAGGCGATGATCTCGCCCGGCGTATTCCACGGCGCATAGGGTTTGTGCTCTCGCTTGAGCAGGACCAGCGATGGCTTCCGAAACGCGGATGCCGCGTGCGAGATGCTCGTGTCCGGTGTGAAAATGAGGTCCGAAGTTCCGACCAGCGCAAAGGCATCGCGCAGCTTCGGCGTGTTCACCGCGAGAGCATCTACCGCGGTCGCAACGCCGGTCACACTCTCCCACTCGTCCGGTCTTCCGATGACGACGATCGGCATGTTGGGCGCCTTCGCGCGCGTGGCCAGCAGCGTCGCGATGAATTTTCCGTCGGGCCAGCGCCGCTTGGGCTCGGAGGCCGAGAGGTTCACGAGGAGCCGTTTGGTGGTGCCTGTCGTGGATGTGTCCGCCGCGGTCACCAGGTTGCGCGCTTCGGTCCACTGCTCCTCTGCTCGGCGGCGCTCTTCATCGGAGAGAAAGATCTCCGGCTGCCAGTCTACGGATTCCGGATTCACTCCGAACGGCACTGCGAGCTGCTTCGAGCCTTCCATATAGTGATCGACGCGATTCCATTCCGGAACGCGCACGTTGTAGATGCGAGGCTCCTTGTCGCCGCGAGCTCCAACTCTAAACTGCGCACCGCCTGCAACCATCAGAAGTGGTGTCGAGGTGAAGATCGCCGGATTGTTGATTCTGCCGTCCACCATCACCGTGTAGCGCTCGTGTCGCAGCTGCTTCATCAGATCGCCGTAGCTGCGAAACGAGCCTCGCTCGAGCGTCAACACTTTCCCAACGTACGGATTCCCTTCCAGCACCGGTGCTGTTGCCGGTGTCGCGATGACATCGACTTTACCGCTCGGAAGCGCCAACGCGATGTTCCGGATCACCGACGTGGCCATGATCATGTCCCCGATCCGCTCGTACCTGAGGAACAGAACGCGGTAGCCTGCATTCGTCGGCGGCGGCAGCGTCGTCTCTTTCGGTCCGGGGAGCATCCGATTGAGGAGCTTCATCCAGAGCGTGCGCCATGCTACCTCAATCTTTCTTGGATCCACCGGTCAGTGGAAGCTCGAAGAGCTTGCGTGAAGGTTGTGGATCCCGCGTGTGATAGAGCTGAATTGCACTTATCACGAATGGCTCCGGAAGTCGGGTTTTGAGCAGCTCGCGGACCGATTTGGGATCCAGCGACTGGTACAGGCTCAGGGTACAGTGTGGGCTAAAAGTGTACCGCGCCCGCGTGAACGGGAGTCCGCTGGTGACAATCCGGTCATGCAGGACCCTGATTGGGCCATCGGGCTCTATCGGGAGGACGATGATATCTGTCTGCATGAACTGCTGCGGCTTTCCAAAGGACAGCGTGATTGGCGCCGTGTCGGTGGTGATCGGCTCGAGTTTCTCTCGCATTTCCTTGACGCTGACGGACGGCGGGATCGGACCCGTTCCGGACGATCCTGTCAGCGTGATGTGCGGAGGCCTATAGCGCGCGAGCTTGGTGTCGTAATGCTCGTTGATTGCGCGAATCTGCTCCGCCACCTCGGCGGGCAATTCCGCCAGAATGAAGATTCCATTCAGCGGCAAGCACGGCTCCCAGTGTTGGTGGGGAAGACTATCAGAACTGGAACGAGAATATGATCGGTACGGGCTGAAGTTGTGATTTTTTTCCCCGGATCAGCTGACGATCAAAGTGATTGTCGGGGTTGGAGTGCGTGTACTTTACCATCTTGAGGCCGATGAGGGTCCCGATTCCGGCTCCCGCCAGGACGTCGCTCGCCCAATGCTGATTGTTATAGATGCGAGAGAGGCCCATCAGAGTTGCGCCGCCATACATCACCGTGCCCACGAAAAATGCCGAATGCGGCCGCCAGAACTGTGTTTCGCGCGTAAATGAGGAAGCAAACGCAAACGCGGTGATCGTGTGTCCCGACGGAAAGGAACGGTAGCTGTCGCCGGACAGCCCGCGGAATAGCTGAAAATCGTAGGGCTTATCGATGTCCACGTACGGGCGCGCACGTCCTGCCGTGAGTTTGATCCCGACACCAAGTATGTCGGCAATCAGTATCGACTCCAGGCTGTGCAGACCCGCTGACTGTAGGCGCCGCTGACCGTTTGCCCGGCCGATTCCGTACAATCCGGCTGCCGCCACAAATGAGCCAGGTGACGCCAGAAGCCGGAAACCGGTTGCGGATCTCCTCAGAAACTGGTTTGCCTGCGTCCCAGGGTATTGCAGCTTTTCCGCGACGGCCTTGTCAAGCGGAGCGACGAGGGCGGTGCCCACCGCAAATGCGCCGAGGATGAGCGCGTCTTTTCCGACAAAAAGGGGAGTCTTCTTGAGAATCGTATCCTGAACCTGTGCTCCCGCGTGCGATACGATGCTCGTCGCCAGCAGCACCACACTGATCAACTTTCCAAACAAGAACGGCTCCGATGGGGATGTGAGGATAGAACGCGTCGTCCCGCGGAATCGCAAGGCTCTCACCCCCTTGTCATTCACTAACCAAATCGCGATATCACCCAAATGCTGACAATCGACCTCACCGGCAAGCGCGCCCTCGTAGCAGGCGTGGCCGACGATGCTGGGTTCGGCTTTGCAATCGCGAAATCTCTGGCAGAAGCGGGAGCCAGCGTTATGGTTGGAACCTGGCCTCCGGCGCTCAACATCTTCACGAACCTGTTGGAGCGCGGGAAGATGGATGCGTCGCGAAAGCTATCAGGCGGACAGCTTCTCCAGTTCGAAAAGGTGTATCCGCTCGATGCGGCGTGGGATACGCTCGCCGATGTGCCAGAAGACGTCCGCTCCACCAAACGTTACAAGGATACAGGCGATTTCAGCATCGATGGAATGACGCGTCAGATAGAGGCGGATTTCGGCAAGAATTCGCTCGACATCGTGATCCACTCCCTGGCAAATGGTCCCGAAGTAAAGAAACCACTCATGGAGACGAGCCGTGCCGGTTATCTCGCCGCGATCAGCGTCAGCGCGTACTCGATGACCTCGATGGTCTCGCGCCTCGCTCCGCTCATGCGCAAAGGTGGTTCTTTCCTTTCGCTGACGTACCTGGCCAGCGAGCGTGTGATACCCGGCTATGGAGGTGGAATGTCGTCGGCGAAAGCGGCGCTCGAGAGCGACACGCGGGTGCTTGCCTTCGAAGCCGGCCGCAAATACGGACTGCGCGTCAACACGATCTCCGCGGGACCATTGGCGTCGCGCGCGGCAAGCGCGATCGGAATCATCGAGAAGATGGTCGAGTACTGCGCGGTCAATTCGCCTCTGACTGAGCCCTTGCTGGCGGATGACGTGGGACACGCCGCGGCGTTCTTGTCGAGCTCCCTCGCTGACGGAATCACCGGCACCGTTCTCTACGTCGACAAGGGCTACCACTCGATGGGGATGGCGCTACAGGAAGGAGTTCCCAACGCCTGACGCGATTGTCAGGGATTCTTTTTGGGCGCCGCGGTAGCTCTTGCCTGTTCGATTCTGCGCCTTATTCCCTCGAGTTCTTCGCGCGAGTGTCTGCCTGAAAGCTTCATGGTGGTTCCGGTCGCGGGATCGATCCATGTGATAGTCGTCACCCCATTTGACGTCCCCGCCGACAGAGTCCGGCCCTGTGGTGAGATTGCCGGCGCTGACATCGGCTGCCGCGATTCTCCCGCTGCTCCCGTAACGACAACGGCGTCCATCCGGGTCTGAAGGACTTCAGCGAGCAACACCGTGTCGCCGGGCGCGACTTCGTAAAGGGTTCGCTTTTCACCGAACGCTCTGGGCGTACCGACTACCCGAGGTGGCGCCGGCTCCGCTACTACGTCAGCATCAGCTATCACAACTCCCGCGGCGCGCGACGGCGCGAATAAAGGTGCATTCAGCGCAGGTGCATTCGGCGCAACAGCACTCGGCGGACGGGCTGAGAGTGCTCCGGCAATCTGCGATGCCGTCACATTCTCTCGCCGTATATCTGCTGCCGCCGTCTTTTTCGAGAATTCCGCCATTGGAGCAGGCGCTGCCGTTGTCTTCGCCGTAGCGGCCGCGGATTGTGAGACCGCAGGCCCCGAAACCTTGGCTGGAGCTACACCAGCTTCATTCGCCGGCGCCGGCGCGGCCACCTGGGTTGAAACCGTCCCGCTATCAGCAGCGGTCGAAGCCTGGCTCCGCTCATTGCCACTATTGCGGGCCACCACGAGAGTGCCGCCTGCAACCACCAGCAGCGTCGCTGCGATGCGCCACACGACTGGATCAATGCGCTTTTTTGGAGCCACTGCGGGGATCACACCCCGTGGCGCATTGTCCAGCGCCGTCAGAATCCGCGACGACGCCGCGATGAATCCGCGCGCCTCCGCGACAGCGACCGCGCACTCCGGACACTCTTTGACGTGCGCTTCCGTTCGCGCGGCTTCCTCGGCGCTCAGCGCGCCGTCGAGCCACGAGTGAATCGTTCCCTCATCAAGATGCTGCATTCTTCTCTCTCTCTTCTCGACTTTTCTGCAATGCCTCGTAGCTCTCAACCAGCCGGCGGCGCGCACGCGACAGCGTGGTCCCCACCGATCCGGGCGAGAGCTGCAACGCCTCGGCGATCTCGTTGTAGTCCAGCCCCTCTTCCCGCATGAGAAGCGCGAGTCTGTCCCGTTCCGCGAGCGCATCGACGGCCTTGCGCGCCATCGCTGCTTCCTGAGCGCGCTCGATAGTCGTCTCTTCCGGCTCGACCATCGTGTCGCGCTCCTCTTCCGCCAGCAGCGCGAGATGCTTTCGGCGTCTCATGTCCTTCCTCGCTTCATCCCGCACGAGATTGGTCGCCACCGCGAACAGCCACGCGCGCTCGTTCTGTATCGATGTCTGCCGGAGCGCGCGCACGAACGTCTCCTGGGCTACTTCCTCAGCCCAGTCGCGATCTCCCAAACGCCGAGTCAGGTATCGCACCAGCGCGGCGTTGTAGGTTCGGAAGAGTCGCTCGACGTCCGTCACTCGCCTACCAGCGCTCTCGCAGCATCGTCACGTCGCGATCAGTGAGACGCTCTTCTCCAGACGGTGTCAGCTCGATCGCCATGTTGCGTCCCGCGACGATCACACGCTCACCTACAGTGAACGCTTCACGCACGTCCGGCTGCAGCTCGAGCAGTCTGAAGTAGGCCTCGGAGAACGGCTTCACCTGCAATACGGTGCCTGATTTCTTGTAGCGGACATCCGTCCACACGCTATCGCGAAGAACGAACGTCACGTTACCAGCCCGGCGAACATTTGCCTCGTCTCTCACGCCCGAAGAGGCATCAGCGTCCGACATGTTTGTAACCGAACGTTGCGCGGCTGCTACCTTCGCCGCTTCGAATTGCACTGCGGGAGCTGCCATGGGTACTGCACCCGAGACCGCGCCCCGCAATTGCACTCCTTGCGAGCTCATGACTCTGTTCTGTCTCATACCAGGCTCGACGACGAGATAGGACGAGAACTCGGTTGGAATTCCAAAACGCTCCCCCAGCTCACGGATCTCGTCGTTGAGCTCCTGCGAGCCGCCATGCTTCCGTTTCTCCGCGCTCAGATAGCCGATGCGCTGGGTCGCCCACAGCCGCGCCACAAAGGGGTTCTCGCGCGAACGATCAGGGAAAAACACTCGGCTGCTCCAGCTCACGGGGCCACTAGTAGTCTGACCATCGAAGCGTAAGACCGCATTTCCGCTGCCGTCGTAGCGCGCGAGTATCACCAGGTCCTCACCGGCAAATATGTCCACAGGTCCCGATGGGTGCATCTTGAGCAGCCGCACGCCGTCGGCGCGAACTCGCACGTCGGTGACCAGCGGACTGGTCAGACGGCTCGCCACGATGCCAACGGCGCGCTCGACGGATTCCTCCGGACGAACGAAGCTGGCGGTCCCACGGCCCTCGAGCGCGAGCTGCTCGATCAGCGAGACGTTCAGATCAGCGCCGACACCAAAGGTGAACAGCCGGCGAGATCCGCGCTGCTTGGCAACACTCGACGCGATCACCGCAGGATCGCGTTCACCAACAGTCGGCTGCCCATCCGTGAGAAAGAGCACGATTGGAAGGCGTCCAGGCTGAACGGAGGACGACAGCGCCTCGTCGAGTGCGCCCGAGATGTTCGTCGAGCCCTGCGCGTCGAGCTGATCGAGATAGCGTTCGGCCGCGCGGATGTTCTCGCGACTCGCAATCGAGAAATCGTCGCGGAAGGTCCGCACGTCGCTCGAAAAGTCTATCAGACGGAAACGGTCCATTGGCGCCAGCGTCCGCAGAATCTGCTTCCCAGCCGCGCGCGCCTGTTCCATTTTCTCGCCGCTCATCGAGCCGGACACATCGATCACGAAAGTCAGGTCGCGGGGCACCGCCCGCGGACGAATCGCCGGCGGCGCGAGCGTGATGAGCGCAAAGCCATCGCCGTTGCCTGGCGCGTTTGCCAGCATCGCAATTGCCGCGCTGGCGGAGCGCCGGATTGGGATAAGGAGCGTGACCTCTCCACGCGCGTCCCTAATCTCAAACCGGCGCGCAGATCCGCGATTGGTCGACGCGAACGAGCGGTCGCTGTAGCTGTCGTCGGAGCCGTCCGAGCCGTAACGCTGCTCGAAGATCGAGTGCGTTGGAGAATAGGCGGTTCCGTACATCGGATCATTGGGATACGTGAGCACGAAGGACGTGCGCCCCTCTGGCTGCTGCTGATTCGCGCTCCACTGAGCAAACCGCATTCCGCGGAAATAATCGATCCGCAGCGCATCGCCCTCGCGCTCCGCTACCGTCTGAAAGCGGACTACGACTTTCTTTTCCTCGCCTGGGGCAATGGGGAAAATCCGGGCGCGCAAAAGCCCGTATCCCATCCACTCCAGAAGCGCGGGGTCCCGCTGGCGGCGCACGATCTCCTCATAGATCCCACGCGCGCGGTCCGCGCTCATCGTCTCGCCGGCCACCAGCTCGCCATTGATCGAGAGCTTGAGATCCTGGAACGCGGCGCCCTTCGGCAATGGAAACATAAAATCAGCTTCGCCGAGTCTGCTTCCCCTGTTCACGAACGTCTCGGTGATCTCGTACCGGAGTACTCGATCCACGAGATCGACGCGCACATTGCTGCTCTGCCGGACGACGTCGGGCGACGGAATGCCGCACGGCCGCATGATGCACGGCTGTCCAGGGCGGCATGGCGGGGGAACGGGGCAGGGCCATGGGCGCGGCGGACCGTCAACGATTTGCGCTGAAATCAGCGCAGGAATTCCGAATGAGATTGCGAGCAGAAATGAGCGCATTGCACACCAGTAGAAGTGGGTTCTACTATGGGACGTGCCTCGACGCCTCACTTGCACAGACCTTATGGAATCGGCTGTTTGCCGAGTGCCAAACCCCGCTGGAGAGGGCTAAGAGGACCTCGGCTTCTTCTTCCGGCGTTTCTGAAGGTCCCGCCGCTCATCGACACGTACCGCCAACAGGCGGTGATCCGCGCGAACCATCGTGCTCTCGAACGATTCCCCCTTTTTCCGAGCAGCCCATCCCATCGAAAAGGGCGCGGGTGCCGACGACGGCGCGGCAGCACGCAATCGCGCCACCACATGCTCCGTCATGTCCTCATCTGAATCGCACAGAACTACCAGGAATTCGTCTCCGCCCACCCGCACGACCGCTTCCTCCGCTCGCACATGGCGCATTAGAAAACGTGCCATCTTCACCAGCACCGCATCGCCCTCGGCGTGGCCGTTTGTGTCGTTGTACTGCTTGAAGTGATCGATGTCGAGATAGATGCACCCCCACTCGCTCTTGGGCTGCGCTTCGCATTGGCGCGTGACGGTGTTCATGTACCTGCGGTTGTAGCACCCGGTGAGTGGATCGCGGATGCTGAGCTCGAGCAGCTGCGTCTGCAGCTCCTTCCGCTGAGTGATGTCCACGAGGATTCCGTGGCAATACTTCTCGCCCGTTTTGGGATCGACCGAAAGAAAAGCGCTGTCGACGACCGTCCTTATCTCGCCGTCGCGGCGCGTAAGCTGGAATTCGACATCTCGCACCGACCCTTCGCGCTCGAGCATCGCCATCTCTCTGGCACGCACATCGGGGCGGACGAAATCGCTGGTCCGGTATCCCTTCAGGTCGTCGAGGGATCCGACTCCGAACATCTCGAGAAACGCCGGATTCGCGTCGACGATCTCGCCATCGAGTGTCGTGATGTAAATTCCCTCCTTCAGGCGCAACGCCAGCTCGCTGAGCGTTTGCGGATCGCTCAGACTACGGTGTCGTTTCGGTTTTCTGGGCTTTCTGGAGCGCTGGGGACGGCTTACGTCACGGCTCACATCGATGCCTCGGCCAACGGCATGTCCGTTGCTTTGATGGAAAGATAAAGATTGGAGATATTATGGCATCCAAAAGCGCGCAGGAACAGATGGAGCGATGACCTTTCGGACCGCCGGCATACATCACGTCACCGGTATCGCGAGCGATCCGCAACGGAATCTCGATTTCTACGCCGGCATTCTTGGACTGCGACTCGTCAAGCGCACCGTCAACTTCGACGATCCCACTACCTACCATTTCTATTTCGGCGACGAGACGGGACGGCCTGGCAGCATCCTGACCTTCTTTCCGTGGCCCGATGCGCGTCGTGGACGACAGGGCGGCGGTCAGGTTGCCGTGACATCGTTTTCAATACTTCCGAGCTCAGTCGGATTCTGGATCGAGCGCCTCATAAAAAAGAGAGTCGAGTTCGAGCGGCCCGTTGCGCGCTATGAAGACGAGCGTGTCATCGCCTTCAAGGATCACGAAGGATTCATGGGAGAGCTCGTTGCCCACGCTGCTGTCGACCCGAATCCGGGTTGGTCCGGTGCCGGTGTCCCGCCCGAGCACGCGATCCGCGGACTTCACTCCATCACTCTCTGGCTCGACGCCAACGAGCATACCGGACAGCTTCTCATGAACACGCTTGGCTTCAGACTCGTGCGCGAGCAGGGAAGCATTTTCCGCTACGCCGCCGGAGATGGCGGGTCCGGAGCGATCGTCGATCTTCGTTGTGTTCCCGGCATCTGGCACGGCGTGATGGGCGCCGGAACGGTACACCACGTCGCGTTTCGGAGCGCCACCGAAGCCGAGCAGATGGAAGTCAGGACCGAGCTGACTTCGCTCGGCTACAACGTCACACCGCAGCTGGACCGCGATTACTTCAAATCGATTTACTTCCGCGAGCCGGGCGGAGTTCTCTTCGAGATCGCAACCGATGGCCCTGGCTTCGCCGTCGACGAGCCCGTCGATGGCCTTGGCCAATCGCTCAAGCTTCCAGAATGGCTCGAGCCCCGGCGGTTCGAAATCGAAGCACTCCTTCCGAACATTCACACGCCGCTCGAGCTGCACGGCCCCAACGCATGACTGAAGACCTCGGCTTCATCCACCGGTTTACGCCAGCCGGCGATTCGTTTTCCGGCGACGCGCTGATCGTCCTGCACGGCACGGGTGGGGATGAAAACGATCTCGTCGGCATTGGACAGGCGATTGCTCCCGGCGCCGCAATCGTGAGTCCGCGCGGAAATGTTCTGGAGAATGGCGCGCCGCGATTTTTCAAGCGCCTGGCCGAGGGCGTGTTCGATCCAAAGGAGGTGCGCTCTCGGGCAGAAGAGCTGGCGCGATTCATTCGAGCCGCGGTGGTTACTTATCGACTCGACCCCGCGCGTGTTTTCGCGCTGGGCTACTCCAACGGAGCGAACGTCGCATCGACGGTGATGCTCGTCGAACCGGGCCTGCTTCAGGGAGCCGTTCTGTTGCGGCCAATGTTCGTTTATGAGCCGCCTGAGAAAAACGATCTCAGCGGTTCCGCTGTGTTCATCTCGGCGGGGCGAATGGATCCAATCGTTCCGCCCGCCAGCGTCGAGCGACTGGTTCAGCTATTGGAGTCAGCGCACGCCGAAGTCACTCTCCAATGGCAGCTCACCGGTCATAGTTTGGTGCCGACCGATGTGCGGGAAGCCGCGGAGTGGTTTGCCCTGCATCGCGCCAGGGTATGAGCTAGTTTCTAGATGAGAATCAACGTTGCAGCAACACTGCCGCGCACGCCCTTCATCACCTGTCGCACATAGCTCTCTAATGTCCCATCCCGCCGATACCGCGACTGCTTCCCGGTCAGCAGAGTCTTCATCGCCGCCGCCCGCGTCATCGAGCCAATCGCTCGAGGATCTGTGCATCAACGCGATCAGAGTTCTCGCGATGGATGCCGTCCAGAAAGCAGACTCGGGCCATCCAGGCACTCCGATGGCGCTGGCCCCGCTCGCGTATGTGCTGTGGACCCAGCACCTCCGCTACAATCCCGCCGATCCCGATTGGCTGAATCGCGATCGCTTCGTGTTGTCGGCCGGGCACGCATCGATGTTGTTGTACAGCGTGCTGTATCTCACCGGATACGATCTCACACTCGATGACCTGAAGCAGTTCCGTCAGTGGGAGAGCAAGACGCCCGGCCATCCGGAGCTGGGCTACACCCCCGGCGTCGAGACGACGACCGGCCCGCTCGGCCAGGGAATCGGCAACTCCGTAGGGATGGCGGTCGCCGAAGCACACATGGGTGCGGTGTTCAACCGCGACCAGAAGATCATCGACCACCACGTGTATTTCATCGCCAGTGATGGCGACATGATGGAAGGAGTCTCGCACGAATCCGCGTCGTTTGCGGGACACGCGCAGCTCGGGAAGCTGATCGGCTTCTACGACGACAACCACATCACGATCGAAGGTGACACGGCGCTCACATTCAGCGACGATACCGGCACCCGCTTTGAGGCTTACGGCTGGCACGTTCAGCATGTCGCCGATGTGAATGATCTCGCACTACTTAATCGCGCGATCGATGCCGCCAAGGCGGAGACTTCGAAACCCTCGTTGATCGTTGTTCGATCTCACATTGGGTACGGCAGTCCCCACAAACACGATACGGCGGAGGCCCACGGCTCTCCTCTCGGTCAGGACGAGATCACACTGACCAAGCAGGCGCTCGGATATCCGTCGCAGGAGCCCTTCTACGTTGCGCCCGAAGCTCTTCGCTACTGGCGCGAAGCCGCGAAGAAGACAGCGAAATCGGAAGGCGAATGGAAGAAGATCTACGATGCCTACAAGGTTGCGAATCCCGGGCTCGAGAAAGAGCTGCAGCGTCGTCTGCACGGTGATTTGCCCGAAGGCTGGGAAGAAGCGATCCCGGTTTTCACTGCCAAGGACGGCAACGTCGCCAGCCGCGC
>JBBQAV010000017.1:0-32712 GCA_038316775.1 Gemmatimonadales bacterium
GGCGGAGTCGTCCGCTCGATTGCCGAAATGACCTGCTGGCCCGTGTTAGGGGAGCTGTTGGCGAGGGTGATCCCATCGGACGAGGAGGCGAGCTCAAGGTCCTTCTTGAGATCATCGTTCATGGACGTCTTTTTGTCGCCACTGCAAGCGGCCAAAAGCACAGCGCCAGCTCCGGCAAGCAACAGATAACTCTTCCGCATAAAAAAACTCCTTTCCGACGACTGGGAAATGACTGCCTTATGTCACGTTACACCGGCGAGGAACATATGATTCGCGCCGGCGTCATCTATAAAGGCAACGGCCACACCATTCATTCTCCTCTCAAAACCGGGGTTAGCGTCGATTCTTCAGCGTGCGTGTCACCCCGCAGTGACACGCGATGTCTCTCTGGTGAGACTGACTTTTTCCGCCGTAGAAGCCCGGTACTTCATTGCACTGGGTGCAGACTTCGCCATGGCTTGCGCACCCGACCAAGCACTGATACACTCGCTTCGACGCTCCAAGCTGTCCTCGTATGCCCGTCGACTCGGAGACAGGTCCAATGCTCATCAGCGAAGCCCTGACCCAACAGATGAACGAACAGATCGGTCGTGAGTTTGGTGCGTCGTTCCAATACGTGAATATCGCGGCGTATTTCGACAACGCCGGGCTTCCGGTCCTCACCCAACACTTCTTCAAACAGTCGGACGAAGAGCGCGCTCACGGGATGAAGTTCGTCCGCTACGTCCTCGACGCGGGCGGTGCGCTCGCGATCCCGGCCATTCCCGCGCCGCGTCACGACTTCGCCTCGGCCGAGGAGGCGGTCTCGCTCGCGCTGGACTGGGAGTACACCGTCACCAAGCAGATCAACGCGCTGCTCGACCGCGCATCCAGCGAGCGGGACTACATCGCACACGACTTCCTCGAGTGGTTCGCGCGTGAGCAGCTCGAGGAGGTCGCGAGCACCGACATGCTTCTCAAGATGATCCGCCGCAGCGGCGAGTCAGGGCTCATGCAGGTGGAGAACGCGCTTGCCACGCGCCGGGCGTCAAGCCCGGGCGGGCCATCGGACAACTAGAAGGACGATAGTTGTCCAGGCCCTGGCAAGGGTGCGGCTCAGTTCCGCGATGAGATACTCCAGATGAGATACTCCAAGCGTCTTCCAGGCATTTCGCGCTCCGGATTACCCCTGTTGATAGCCCTGCTGGCCGCGGCCGCGATGGTCGGGTCGTTTGCGTGCGGGCCGCGCTCTGCCGCCGACATGTCCGCATCGGAAAAAAAGGCAATCGCCGACTCGCTCAAGCGGCTCGTCATGAACGCCTATGATCTCTCCAAGCCGGACCCGGTGAAAAGTCTGATGAGTCTCTATCCGGCCGAAGGCCGGGTCATCTCAGCGAGCGGCGGCGTGCTCACAACAACGCGCCCGCAGCTAGAGCAGGGGATAAAGGCATTCTGGACCTACGTCGGCCAGAACATGCGGAATCCCAAGTGGGAATGGATCTCGATGAACGTGGATGTGCTCGCCCCGGATGCGGCGGTGATGACGAGCACATATCGCGTCCCGCACCTCACGCCGACGGGGATGAATCATGTCATCGGCGGCGCGTGGACGGCAGTTTTTCAGAAGCGCGGGGGCCGGTGGGTTGTCATCCAGGAGCATCTTTCGGATGTGCAGACCAATCCGAACCTCCAGATGGACCACATGAACATGAACCCACAGGGCAACCCCTGACGCTTTTACTCGTCCGGACCCTCTCCCCCCGTTCCGCTCAATGAGCCTTTGAGCTGCTGGCCCATCTCAGCTTCGCCGCTGATGATGGCGCGCCAGGTGAGCTCCGGACCGCGGCGGAAGCCTTTCTGGGTGACCTTAACTCCTTCTGGTGAGATCGCCACCATGTAGGCCTTGCCGTCGATGTCGATCTCGCGCTTCAGGGTTTTTTCGAGTTTTGTCGCCATGCCCCCTCCGGGGAGTTGAATTGTGGGTTGGCGGTATTATACGCGTATAGGGCGCCTCGAACGAGTCCCCCCGCGATTTTCAGGCGTTTCCCGCGCGATTTAATGTGGCCTGCCAGCCCGGTCGTTCGTCCTTGAATCACGGAGACCGAATGGCTTTCATGGCTCTACAAGCCCCGGGCGATGACAGCGCCCACCTTATATACGAATTCGAACGTCGCGCCTACCCAGTCAGGAATTCACTGCTGACTATCGGGCGAGATGCTGCGAGTCACATTCTCATCAGAGAGCCTGCGGTTTCGCGTAACCACGCCGAGCTTCGGTCCGAGGATGGCAAGTTCGTATTGCATCCGTGTGGCGTTAACCCCACGACCGTAAACGGAATGACGCTCGCCGAGCCGCGGTCACTCGCGGAAGGCGACAAGGTCGAAGTGGGATCGGCGATACTGACTTTCACCACGAAGCGGCTGCCCCTGGGCGTCGCGGTGATCGAGCCTGCGGGAGCGACCAAGCGCGAGAAGGATATCAACACGCGCCGCAACACGATCAAGCACCCGATCCTTGCCGGAACTCTCGATCCTGATTCCCCGCGCAGAGTCCCGACCAACGTGATCATCGGCGCGATCGCTGTCATTATCGTGATACTCTACCTGTTAGGGCGTTAGTCGTAGAGATCTCGGCTCGACGATCGCATCCACAAAACTGAAGCAGGGAGCTCGAAGCGTCGCAGCTTTTTAGCTGGGAGCTTTTCTACTGGCGTTCGGGGAATTCCGCGAACTTGGTTCTTCGTGCCGCGTAAGGAATTCGGGAGCGCCAGGTATCCGCTTCGAAAGACCTCACCGCCGATATGAAAGCTCCCAGCTAGGAAGCTGCCAAGCCTATAGCTCCCTGCTTCAGTATTGAACGTGCCAGCCGCAGCGCCCTTACTCAGACTCCACGAATCGCGCGAGCACCATCCCCTCCAACGCCTTCTTTACCGGCTCGAGCTCGATAGTCTCCAGAACGTCCGCCGCAAAGGCGTATGTCAGAAGAATGCGCGCCGTCTCGCGCCCAATCCCACGGCTGTTCAGATAGAACATCGCCACTTCGTCGAGCCGCCCAACCGTCGCGCCGTGAGTGCACTTCACATCGTCGGCGAAGATCTCCAGCTGCGGCTTCGTATCGACGCGCGCGCTCGGCGATAGCAGAAGGTTGTTGTTGCTCTGCTTGCCGTCCGTCTTCTGCGCTTCGGGGTGCACGTACACTTTCCCGTTGAACACGCCGTGCGAGCGGCCGTCCAGCACTCCCTTGTAGATCTCGTGGCTGGGACAGTTGGGAGCGATGTGCTCGATGCTCGTCTGATTGTCGATGTGCTGCGTGCCGTCGGTGAGATAGAGTCCGTTCAGCGTGCAGGTCGCGGCATCTCCAACGAGAGATGTGTAGATGTTCGTCCGAGCCAGCGCGCCGCCCACCGCTAATGAGAACGAATGGAGCTGACTGTCGCGGGCTTCGCTGATCTGCACGGTGCCGACATGGAAAGCGATCTCGCTCTCGCGCTGAAGCTTGTAATGGTCGACCCGCGCTCCTTCACCGACTGCAATTTCCGTCACCGCGTTGGTGAAATACGCACTGTCCTTCAGTGACACGTAGCTCTCGACTACGGTCGCGCGGGAGTGAAGCCCGGCGACAATGAGATTGCGCGGATGCGAAACCGTCTCGCCGCCCGAGATGAATACGAGATGGATCGGCGCATCGATGACTGCGTCCGCCGGAAGTTCGATGAAAGCGCCATCTCTGATGAACGCGGTATTCAGAGCCGTGAACGTGTGCTGCTCGAACTTCGCGATCTTACCGAGGTTCCGTTCGACGCCTGGTGTGCCTGCTGCGATTGCCTGAGCGAGGCTGCTCACACGAACCGCAGTGCCGAGCCCGTCGTACGACGAAAGTCCCTCGGAGAACACGCCATTCAGAAATACCAGCGTATGCCAGTTCTCCTCTCCAAAGCTGAAGCGCTCGAGATCGGCTGGCTTCACGCCGAGCGAGTTGACCGCGTCGTCTTTCCGCCGAGACGATGCGCGGCGATTGTCGCCTTGCGCGCTGTCTGCCGATTCCAGCGTCGCCAGCCGAAACGTGCGCTCCGCGATTGGAGCCACGCTCGTGAAATGCCAGTCTTCGTTCTTGGTCGTGGGAAATCCGAGGGCCTCGAACCGCGTCATACCCTGCTTGCGCAGAGCCTGGAGCCATGCCGGACCGGGCGTCTGCAGCGCGAAATCCTCTCGATAAACCTCGATCGCGCCTGGAGCGCGCGTGCTCACCGCGCGGCCGCCGTCTTTCGCAACCGCGTCTCTCGCCGCGTCATCCCTGACAGCCGGATTTTCACGCGCACCCTTCTTCGTTGCGATGTCGCTCAAGCAGTTGCCCCCGCCCCTGCGATGCTGGCGTCCTGCAGCCAGTCGTAGCCCTTCTCCTCGAGCTTCAACGCGAGCTCCTTACCGCCCGACTTCACGATCCGCCCGTTGGCGAGGACGTGCACGTAGTCGGGGACGATGTAGTTGAGAAGGCGCTGATAGTGAGTGACCACAATCGTTGCATTCTCCGGCGAGCGAAGCTTGTTCACGCCTTCGGCGACGATGCGCAGCGCATCGATGTCCAGGCCGGAATCGGTCTCGTCGAGGATCGCGAGCCGCGGTGCGAGAACGGCCATCTGAAAGATCTCGTTGCGCTTCTTCTCTCCACCTGAGAATCCCTGATTCACCGAGCGGCTGAGCATGGATTCGTCCATGTCCACCAGCTTGAGCGCGTCCTGCACGAGATCGAGAAACTCCAGCGGATCCACCTCTTCCTGGCCTTTCGCTTTGCGAATCTCGTTGTACGCGGAGCGGAGGAAGTAGGCGTTCGAGACTCCGGGGATCTCCACCGGATACTGGAACGCGAGGAAAATCCCGTTCTGCGCGCGCACTTCCGCGTCCATCTCCAGCAGATCCTGACCGTTGTAGCGGACGCTGCCCTTGGTCACTTCGTACGACGGATTGCCGGCCAGCACCTGAGCGAGAGTCGATTTGCCGGAGCCGTTGGGGCCCATGACGGCGTGCACTTCGCCGGCGTTCACGCGAAGCGCGATTCCCTTCAGTATTTCCCGATCGCCGATGCCGGCGTGAAGATCATTTATCTCGAGCACGAAACCAGTGATTGATTGTTGTTTGTACGGCGTACACGAACTGACTGAATAGTGTCCAATTGGCGGTGAACGGATAACCCGGCGTGCGTGGCCCGGAGCGGAGCCAGGCCCACGCTCCGTGGATTTTGCCGCTCAGACTCCGTCGTGCCATGGTGCTCAATGGGTGGGCGTGGATCTCAACCGACGCTGCCTTCCAGCGTGATGCCAAGCAACTGCTGCGCCTCTACGGCGAACTCCATCGGCAGCTCCTTGAACACTTCCCGGCAGAACCCGCTCACGATCATCGACACGGCGTGCTCCGCGCTCACCCCGCGCTGCTTGCAGTAGAAGATCTGATCCTCTCCGATCTTCGACGTCGACGCCTCATGCTCGAGCGTCGCGGTGTTGTTCTGCACCTCGATGTACGGGAAGGTATGGGCGCCGCACTTGTTGCCGATCAGCATCGAGTCGCACTGCGTGTAGTTGCGCGCGCCCTCGGCCTTTGGCAGCACGCGAACCAGTCCGCGGTAGCTGTTGTTCCCTTCGCCCGCGGAGATTCCCTTGGAGACGATCGTCGACTTCGTGTTCTTGCCGATGTGGATCATCTTGGTGCCGGTGTCGGCCTGCTGCTTCTTGTTCACGACGGCGACGGAGTAGAACTCTCCGACGGAATTGTCACCCTGGAGAATTACGCTGGGGTATTTCCAGGTGATGGCCGACCCGGTCTCGACCTGCGTCCACGAGATCTTCGAATTTACGCCGGCGCACTTTCCGCGCTTCGTTACGAAGTTGTAGATGCCGCCCTTTCCTTCGGCGTCGCCCGCGTACCAGTTCTGCACCGTCGAGTATTTTACGGTGGCGTTGTCGAGCGCGATCAGCTCGACGACAGCCGCGTGAAGCTGATTCTCGTCGCGCTTGGGCGCTGTGCATCCCTCGAGGTAGCTGACCGAGGCGCCCTCGTCGGCGATGATGAGAGTGCGCTCGAACTGTCCGGTGTTCTTGCTGTTGATCCGGAAGTAGGTCGAGAGCTCCATCGGGCACTTCACGCCCTTGGGCACGTACGCGAACGAGCCGTCGCTGAACACAGCAGCGTTCAGGGCAGCAAAGAAGTTGTCGCTGTGGGGGACGACGGTGCCGAGGTACTTCTCGACGAGCTCGGGGTGGTTCTGAACCGCTTCGCCGAATGAGCAGAAGATGACGCCGTGCTTGCCCAGCTCCTTTCGCATCGTCGTTCCGACGGAGACGCTGTCGAAGATCGCGTCGACGGCGACGCCCGCCAGCATTTTCTGCTCGTTGAGCGAGATACCGAGCTTCTCGTAGGTCCGCAGCAGCTCGGGATCGACTTCGTCGAGACTTTGGAGCGGCTTGACGCTCTTTGGCGCTGAGTAGTAGACCAGGGAGTTGTAGTCGATCGCCGGGTACTTGACGTTGCCCCAGTGCGGCTCCTTCATCGTGAGCCAGCGACGGTACGCCTTGAGCCGCCATTCGAGCATGAACTCCGGCTCGTTCTTTTTCGCGGAGATCGTCCGGATGATGCCTTCATTCAGGCCCGCCGGAACGGTGTCCGTCTCGACGTCCGTGACGAACCCGTACGCGTATTCGCGGTTGACCAGCGCCTCGATTCCCGAGCTCATTCCAACTCCTTGGCGTTTCTATACTTCCCTTCGTAGATTCAATCTAAAGCAATTCTGTCGGGATAGTCAAGCGAACAGTTGTCTTCCTATCCCATTGTGTCGTCAGCACTTACGCGGCAGGAAATGTGCGGAGCAGGCCTGCATCCTTTTATTAGAGGACCCGAATGACCGGAGCCCAACGACCCGTTTTCGACTCGAGGGGGAGCGAATCGGAGTTCGAGCCTGTCGCGTCGGTAAGCGACCTGGCCGAAGGGACGGTCCTGCAACGGGTGCGTTCGGGTGGTGATGCGGTTTGTCTCGTTCGACACAACGGCGAGATCTCCGCTTTGAGTGATATCTGCACTCATCAGCATTTTTCGATGTCGCTGGGCGACCTGCTCAAGGATGGGACTCTTCAATGCGCCTGGCACGGGGCCCAGTACGACTGCAGAACCGGTGAAGTGAAGCAGGTCCCGGCGACCAGTCCGCTTCCCGTGTTTCAGGTTCGCCTCGAGGGGAACCAGATCCTGGTGGGGCCGCGCTGCAAGAGGATCGATGGACAGTACGAAGCCTCGACGGTGAGGGTCCCGTGAATCTCAGGCCCGACTTCCCGCTTCTCGCGAACAATCCTCGTCTTCACTACCTCGACTCGGCGGCCACGTCGCAGAAGCCCAAAGTGGTTCTCGATGCGCTGCGCGATTTCTACGAGACCGCCAATGCGAACCCGCATCGCGGCGCGTATTCGCTATCCGTGCGCGCGACGGAGTGCTACCACCAGGCGCGCGTTCGCATCGCGCAGTTCCTTGGCGTCCGCGATTCGGATTGTCTCATCTTCACGCGGGGAACGACGGAAAGTCTGAATCTGGTCGCGGGGTCGTGGGGAATGGCCCACGTCTCCAGCGGTGACGAGATTGTCGTCACGGCTATGGATCACCACGCGAACTTCGTCCCGTGGCAGGTGCTCGCGATGAGGAAGGGAGCGAAGTTCCGGGTGTGCGAGCTAACCCCCGACGGGAAGATCGATCTCGATTTCCTGAGTGGACTGCTCAACAAGCGCACGAAGATCGTCGCGGTGAGCCACGTCTCGAACGCGCTGGGGACCATCAACCCCATAGACACCATCGCGCGGCTCGTACGCGAGAAGACGGATGCGATCCTCGTCTGCGACGGCGCGCAGAGCGCCCCCCACTTTCCCGTCTCCTTCGACACCCTCGGTGTCGATTTCTACGCCTTCAGTGGCCACAAGATGCTCGGGCCGATGGGAATCGGCGGACTCATCGGCAAGCGCGAGATGCTCGAGGAGATGCCGCCCTACCAGATGGGCGGCGACATGATCGAGTTCGTCTACGACGATCGCACGACGTGGAATGTGCTGCCGCACAAATTCGAGGCGGGAACGCCGAACGCCGCGAATGCGGTGGGCCTCGCGGCGGCTGTGGACTATCTCGACAAGATCGGCATGGACCGCGTGCGCCTGCACGAGCGCGCGCTGATGACCGTCGCGCAGGAGCGGCTTGAGGCGATCGAAAGTATTCACATCTACGGACCGCCCGCGAGCGAGCGCAGCGGCGTCCTGAGCTTCACGATGACCGACGTGCACCCTCACGACCTCGCGACGATTCTCGACGGCGAAGGCGTCTGCATACGCGCCGGGCATCACTGTGCGCAGCCTCTCATGCGGAGACTGGACGTTCCGGCGACGGCGCGCGCGTCGTTCTACGTGTACAACGACGAGCGCGACATTGATGCGCTGGTGGTCGGAATCAGGAAGGCGCGGGAGATCTTCGCATATGTCCCTTCCTGACAAGTCCGCCGAGCTCTCGGCGTTGTACCAGGAGCTGATTCTCGACCATTATCGGAGGCCGAGGAACAAGGGGACGCTCGAGAAGGCAGATGCGAGCGTGGAGATGAAGAATCCTCTTTGTGGCGACGAGATCGCCCTTCAGGTCGCGTTCGATGGCGACTGCGTCTGCGACCTCAGGTTTTCCGGCCGCGGGTGCTCGATCTCTCAGGCCTCGGCGTCGATGATGACGCAGCTCGTCAAGGGAAAGAGCACCGAGGAAATCGAGGCTATCAGAAAGCGATTCCGCGATGTAATGCTTGGCGATCCATCAGCTGCCGCGGATGAGAAGATCGGCTCGCTGCGAGCGTTGTCGGGAGTGGCGAGGTTCCCGGCCCGGGTGAAGTGCGCGCTCCTCGCGTGGAGCGCGCTGGAGACCGCCATCAAGGAGAGAAACCCTTCTGAATGATCATGGAAGAAGAGTTGTTACTCTCCTGGCCGTCATTCTGGGCGGCTGCGCCGCTCCTCCGCCATCGAGCGAAGCTCGTCCGGCTTCGGCGGATAGTCTCGTCCTCGAGCGCAGTCCCTGCTTCGGAAGGTGCCCTGACTATCGGCTCCGAATTCGGAGCGACGGCGACATCGTGTATCAGGCCCGGACGTCTGGCGATTCGACGCGCGGATCCGGTCAGGCTCAGCCCGGCACACTTGCGGCACTCGTCGCGCGTGCGCGCGCGATTGGGTTCTACGCGCTACCAGAGGACATAGGGTCTGACCCCAAGCTGTGTTCCGCGAGAGCGACAGACCATCCGACAGCGACGATAACGATCTTCGAGCCGAGCCAGCAGTCCCGTGTGGTTCACTATCACGGCTGCTATCTCGCGACGGATCATTCCACTGCGCCGCAGCTGCAGGCGTTGACCGCGTTCGAGGTTGCGATCGACAGCGCTGCGGGTTCCTCGCGCTGGCTTACGCCTCCAGGCTCACAGACCCGCTAGACGGGACACAAGGCTCAGCGCAGACTCAGTAGGTCGCTGTCCCAGGATGAAATTCGCGCCAGCTGTGCCAGAATTCCTGTGAAGCAAACACCGGCTTCAACGAGCCTGCATCTCCTCGCCCTGTGAAGGCGTAGGCGCGCGCGCCGGCGACGAGCGAATCACTCCTCACCGCGAACCGCGTCGCATCATCGGGCCGCTCGAAGGCAAAGAAGCTGGCGCTGTCCGCGGTCAACACCAGCACGATCGGTTTTTCGCCGACCGAGTCGTTCACCACGTGTTCGCGACAGAGACGGTTCCAGTCGAAGGCTTTGCTTTGACCGTTCACGGTGATGCCCACGACCCACGCCTTGTCGTGCCAGGAAACCGTGTCGGTGCCGGTCAGAGTTTTGCGGCTCGTGCCCTTCTCGAACGCGTAGTCCTTCGAGTATTCGTCCTTGAACGTCGAGTCCGCCTGCATGATGAGCGTATTCGGCGGAGTCACTTACTGGAACATGGAATCCGTGGTGGCGCACCTCATGTTCAAAGAGCCTGGGCACTCCATTCGATCAAAAGCGCCTCGATCGGTCAAAAAGGGGCCGCGCGATGGTATATTTCAGGCTTGAGTTCGGCGACGTAACCCACCTCGTCTCGGTAGCTCAGCCGGTCGTCAGACCAGTCCAGTAAAGCGCCACATTCCCTACAGCTCCGACCCAATGAACAATCCAAACGATCCCGTTGCCACCCGCTGGAGCGCCCCGCCGTCTTCCAAGGCGAAGAACGCCGTAGCGCGCGCCGTCACCGCCCTGCTCGACGAGCTCGCGCCCGAGCGTGTTCTCAAGCGCGGTGAAGCACTCCACGTTCCCGTCGAACAGCATCGCACGCCAAGCGGATGCGTGCTGCAGGCTGCAACGGCAGCCGTCAGCGTTTCCTGGTTCTCGGGCGCCGGCAACGATCCCGTTCTGGGTGAGCTACGGGTTGTCGTATGGAAGGGGATCGTATCGCGTCGCGGGTCACCGAAGCAGCGGGAAGGTGCAACGGTGGTAAGCGAGATCGTGCTGCACCCAATCGAAAACCCCTCGACCGACGTCATATGGCGCGCGACCGACGGCACTGAATACGGCACCATGACCCTGGCCGCGCGCTGCACGAAGCTGCTCGACGATCAAGTGACAAACGGGAAGTAGCGACGTGATCGCCGAAGGGGACCGAGCGCCTGATTTCTCGCTCCCCGCCGACGACGGCAGCACGGTTACTCTGGATTCGTTGGCGGGCAAGAATATCGTCCTCTATTTCTATCCGAAGGACGACACATCGGGTTGCACGAAGGAAGCGTGCGATTTTCGCGACGCTCTTCCGCGGTTCGGAAAGATTGACGCCGAGGTAATCGGCGTGAGCCCGGACAGCATCGAGTCACACCGCAAATTCAAGAAGAAATACGAGCTTCCATTCAAGCTTCTCGCAGACGAGCGTCACGAGCTGGCGGACGGGTTCGGAGTGTGGAAGGAGAAGTCCATGTACGGACGGAAGTACATGGGGATCGAGCGCACCACCGTGATCATTGACCGCAAAGGCCGCGTCGCGCGGATCTTCCCGAAGGTGAAAGTCCCGGGACACGTGCAGGAAGTCGAGACGGCGCTGAGCGAGCTCAAGACACGCTAGCAAGACCGCGCCCAGCCCGATCGATCACATCCCGGGCATTTTCTCGTCCGCGGTCGGCCCGTAGATAGACGGAATCGGAACATCGATGAGCCGCAAATAGACGGTTAGCTGACCGCGGTGCGCCGAGATTCAGGCTTGTTTCAGTCACCGCGTTGGTTATCCAACCCGGCATCATCGACACGAGCTGTGTAAGGTGGCCGAGCGGAAACGATTTCGGATGCGGCTTCCATTTGCCCTTCTCGGTGGGCACCCTCTCCAATAGCCTGCGCGTCGTGACCATTTCCTGATCGAATTCCGGCAGCAGTGTCTCGGCGATGCTCATACGATCTCCCAAAGTCGAATTCTGGTCGGATATCGCGGTATCATGTCCTCCCATTCAGCGAAGCGCGAGAGGTTCCCTTGGAAGCCGGCGCTTGATGACGGAGTGATTCTCCCCAATCTTTCCGCAACGCTTTTGGGGAACGTGAATGCCGGAAGGGACAATCGAAGCACAGCTCCTTGATCTCGAGAAGCAGTACTGGCAGGCCATCAAGGACAGAGATGTGCAGGCGGCAATGCGTCTGACGGACGACCCTTGCATCGTCACCGGCGCACAGGGCGTCGCCCGCATCACGCAGAAGGCATTTGTGGCAATGCTGCAGGCAGGTGGTTGGACGCTGCATCAATTCGACTTCACCGATGTCGAGGTGCGCATAGTGGGCGATGATACGGCCATCGTCGCGTATAGGGTGAAAGAGGTGCTGACCGTCGATGGAAAGCCGATTACGTTCGAGGCTGCTGACTCGTCGACCTGGGTACGGCGCGACGGACAGTGGGTTTGCGCCCTACACACCGAAGCCGTTCTGGGCGATCCGTTCGGCCGCGATCGCCGGCCACTTCCGCCAAAAACCTGATCGAAGAGGGCGCGTCATCCGCCATCACAATGTCGCGGTACTCGTACTTCCCTCGGTCGTCCCATTCGACCTGGGCGTGGCGGTGCAGGTATTCGGACATTCTCGTCCCGACGTCGGGATGCGCCGCTATTCGACGATGCTGTGCGCGCTCAAGCCGGGGCGCGTGAAGACTTCGTCGGGATTCTGGATTTCGGTCGAGAACGGATTGGCACCGCTTCGCCGAGCCGATACGATCGTGATTCCGGGCATCGGCGACGTCGACACTCCCATCCCCACGGCTGTCACCGGTGCGCTCGCTGATGCGCACAAGCGGGGCGCGCGAATAGTGTCGATCTGTACAGGCGCGTTCGTACTCGGTGCGGCAGGGTTGCTCGATGGCAGGCGGGCAACGTCGCATTGGATGGACGCGCATGCTCTCGCCGCGCGCTTCCCCGAGGTGGAAGTCGATTCCAGCGTCCCCTACACCGACGAAGGGCGAGTGCTCACCTGCGCGGGAATTGCAGCCGGGATCGATCTCTGTCTCCGCATCGTGCGGAAGGATTTTGGCGCCGAGGTCGCAACTGAAGTCACACGGAGGCTGGTGGGCGCTCCGCATCGGAGCGGCGGACAAGCTCGGTTTTTCCCGCAGCCCGTCGCCGAGCCGCGCGGCCATGGCCTCGAGGCAATCCGTGACTGGGTCGTATCCTGTTTGTCTGAGCCGTTGACGGTTACCCGAATGGCCAGCCATGCGGGCAAGAGTCCTAGAAGCTTCGCGCGCCAATTCTACGAGGAGACGGGGAGCTCCCCTCTGCAATGGCTCCTCAAGCACCGGATCCTCGCTGCGCAGCAGCTGCTCGAGGAGACCGATCTTTCCGTCGATCGCGTCGCCGAAGACGCGGGATTTGGATCGGCTGTATCATTGCGCGTCCATTTCCGGCGCGAGCTCAGCACTACTCCGCTCGCGTACAGGCGAGCGTTCCTCCAGACGGCATCGGCATCATCGCAGAGGTGAGCGCGTGACGATCCTGCGTCATCTGCTCGCGATCCTGCTCCTTCCATTCGTCATGGTGGTAGTTGTCCCGCACTGGCTTCTGCGCGGATGGGCGATGTCGGACACACGTTGGGCCCAGGGGACTACCTCCGCCCTGGCCGGTGATCTGGCAGGTGCTGTGGTCTTTCTCCTCGGCTTCGGACTTTTCGCGTGGTGCATCTCGCTGTTCGGGCGCGTGGGGAAGGGAACGCTCGCCCCGTGGGATCCGACTCAGCGACTCGTCGCGGTAGGCCCCTATCAGCACGTCCGCAATCCGATGATAAGCAGCGTGGTGACCATGGTCTTCGGCGAAGCGCTATTCCACGGCTCGCGCGTGCTGGCAATCTGGGCCGCGACGTTCCTCGCCTTCAATCACATCTACTTCCTGCTGTCAGAGGAGCCCGGGCTGGAGAGGCGGTTCGGCGCAGACTATCGCCTGCACAAATCGGCCGTGCCACGATGGATTCCGAGGCTCACACCCTGGAAGAACGTCTGACGGTTGACCGGTGAATTCGCCCCGCGCACGGAACTTGATTCATGGCGTCGGTACCAAACCACAAGTCAATCCATGACAACCTCGACATCTCCAGAACGCCTTCTGCTCCCGCGCGACAATTTCAGAAGCACTATCGCCGCCCTGATCGCCGCGCTCACGATCTACGGATGGATCGATGCGCTTGGCCGGACGCCAATGCGAGAAGCGTTGCGCGCTCAGACCCGGCTGTGGTGGATCGAGCAGATCGTCGGGTTCGCGCTCGCACTCGTTTGCATCGCCATCATCCTGCGCAAGCGCCCGTTCCTCGAGGCCGCCTTCTGGCTGACGATCTATTCGATCGTGTTCGACGTGATGCGGTGGATCTTCGAGTTCATCGACGGAGAGATCAGGATCCCCATCGCGCTCGTCCTTTACCTGCTCTTCCTATGGCGGCTCTGGATGACCAGAAGGCAGGTCGCCGCCGGGGGCTAGCCAGGGACAATCCAGTGGCGGCTTTAGTGTCCCGGCTATAAGTATTTATTGTGGGCAACAGACCGGGTCGTAGTTACCGCCTCGCATCTTCCCGCCCCCGCTCGCGTCTAAGTCGCGAGCGGGGGTCGGGAATTTCTGTCCGCCTGTCGCTCGCGGTGGCGATTTCAGCGGCGATGATCTGGTCACCGCCCGCTTTCGCGCAAGCGCGTCTCGTTCGTGCCTCGTCGGAAGAGACACAGCTTCGGACCGATTCCGTCAAGGTCACCCGGCGCGCCCGTGATCTCCAGGCGAGTTTCGAGCGCCGGCGGCGGCAGATGCTGCCCAAATTTTACGCCGGGGCGGCGGAGCATTGCCTGATTGTTGGCCGCTTCTGCGAATGGCATCCCAACCTCAAGGAAGACGTAGTCCCGGGCGAGGGAAAGAAGATCGCCAATGCCCGCGCGCAGCTGTTGCGGGACCTCGAAAAGGCATCGTCCGCGCTTCCGGGAGACAATTGGATAATCGGCCAGCGCATCCGCTACCTGGTCGAAGGTCACGATACTGCGGCGGTCGGCGTTGCGCGCTCGTGCCGCGCGACCAGATGGTGGTGTGATGCGTTGCTCGGCCTTTCGCTGCACGTCGGCGGAGGTTTCGCCGCGGCCGACAGTGCTTTTTCAATTGCGCTCGACGAAATGCCGGCGCCGATGCGCTGTCACTGGCTGAACCTCGCTCCGCTTCTCGATGACGACGTTCGCGGCACGTACAGGAGGATGTCGTGCACCGAGCGCGAGACCGCGGATGCACGCATCTGGTGGGTAGCGGATCCGCTTTACATGACGCCGGGCAATGAGCGGCGCACCGAACACTTTTCCCGCATCCTCCATACGCTGCTCCAGCAGGAGGCCGTCAACACTTACGGCTTGAGCTGGGGTGGTGATCTCGCCGAGCTGATATTGCGCTTCGGGTGGGCCGAGAAGTGGACGCAGGAGCCGACACCGATCGGGTATGGGTCTCCCGGTATGACGCCGTCCGTCACCGGCCACGAGCGCGAGCCGGGCTATCATTTCTTCTTAACCCAGCGGCCGCCCGACAGTCTTGGCCTGATCGTCGATTCCGTGTTCGACATCTACCAGTTTCCGCCGCGGGAGCAGTACGCGCCACCGTATACGCGGGCATTCGTGCGTCTCGATGCGCAGGTGGCGCGCTTCCGGCGCGGAGACTCGACGCGCATTGTGGCGGCGTACGACGTGACCGCGGACACGATCTTCGCCGGACGGACATTTGCCGCTGCGCTCGTCGCGATGGGAAATGAGTCGGCCGTACCGGCGAAGAGCGAGGTCGCTGAATCGCCCGCGATCAATGTGCTGACGGTGTCGACGCCCTGGAAGGAGCAGCTGATTGGGGTCGAGCTGTTGGCGAGAGACAGCGCCGGCGCGGCAAGGTGGAGGTCCGGGCTCTCGGAGATACCGCTCGACTCCGGCAGAATCAGCCTGTCCGACCTTCTACTCGTCGATGGTGGCCCATCACTCCCAGCGGACCTCGCTGAAGCGATTCCGCGCGCCCATGGGGGAACGAAGTTTCGCCGCGACCAGAAAGTTGGATTGTTCTGGGAGCTCTACGGAAAGACTCCGGTGGACAGCGCGCTTCCCATTTCGCTGACGATAACGCCGATCGAGGAAGGATTCTTCAGACGCGCGTTCCGGGCTCTCCGCATCGCGCCCAAGGCGTCCCCGCTCAGCATCCACTGGCAGGAGAACGGGTCAGCGGGTGTTTTGTCGGCGAGATCTGTTCTGCTCGACCTGTCGCTCGTGCCCGACGGGAAGTACGCGGTCAGGCTCGAGGTGGGAACCTCTCCGATCGCGGCGACATCGCGAATCATCGAGGTGAAGTAGACCGCAGCTCCTCCAGCCGTCGCGTGGTTGGCTCCGACGAACTGGCCGCTCTTCTCGATGCTGTCCGAGAACGCCATGTACTCACTCATGTACTTGTCCTGTAAGTCTTTCGGAAATTTTGCCACTGCTTCTCGTCGTCATAAATCAGGCAAAGGTATTTCATCGTTCCTCCTAGCTGAGTTTGAAAGGGTCCTCGCAAATGGTCGAACCGCGATGGGCCAAATCGACATCCCGTTTTAGGAGGTTGATCCCTTCAGAACTCCGGCGCGTATTCTCAACGCCTTTTCGGGGGCATTGGGGATGGGGGAGACAACTGTCTGGACCCGCATGGACAGCCTAACGGGCAGTTGGAGGGTGAGCGTCTCGGTTCCACGACGGATGACGAGGGGCAGAGTCGTCAGGGTCGTGCCCGCGTAACGACCCCGAAACGCTTCGAAGGAGTCGTCGTTCGATATCTTCACGTCTCCGATCGTGACGAATCGGTCGCCGGCTTTCGCGCCGGCAGCTGCGGCGGCGCCGGTGGACGACAGCTCGGTAATCGCAACGCCATTGCTGTCCGTAGATGTGGAAATGCCGAGGCGTGGCTCGCGGACTGTGTCGCTCCGGACTCGCAGACCCGCGAGCTGAAGAACGGAATCGACCGGAAGCGGCTCCCGCCCATCGACATACCGCCGGGCAAATTCCGTGAAGGATTTTCCGCCCGAGGCGCGACTGACCTCACGCCACCACTCGGCGCCCGTGAATCCTCGGCCATGTTTGTAGGTGTCGTTGTACAGCGTCCGCATCACCTGATCGAGCGACGTGCGGTTGTTGGTCGCGTCGCGGATCATGACGTCGAGCAGGAAACCGATGAGGCCGCCCTTCGGGTAGTAGAGTCCGCTGCTGCCGTCGGTCGGATTGATCCACGCCCCCAGCGACGCATCGCTTACAGCTGTCGGCGGGGTCGTGGCGACCGAGGCGATCTCGCCCCCGATAAAGTTGAAGAATCCAGTGCTGTCGTTGACTCCGCCGCGCACGAGCGCGAGAGCGCCGTAGTAATCCGTGACGCCTTCGCTCACCCAAAGCCACGTCGTTGGTTGCGCGTCGTCGTACCTGTAGGGGACGAGGTCGGCGGGCCGCAGCCTCTTCACGTTCCAGGCATGGAAGAACTCGTGTGAGTAAAGGCCCGGGAGGTATGACGCATCGAGCTGCGACGTCAGAACTTCATCCACCTGGGAGCTCTGGTGCTCGAGACCGCCTCCATTCACAACCGTATCGGATCGCTGGAACAGCGTGTAGTTCCGGAATGGGGCTTCGCCGAAAACGGCGATCTGCGGCGGAATAAATTTCCGCAGCCACGCAAAGGTCCGATCTCTTCTGACGGTGGTAAGGCTCGCTGCGGGATAGAAAGCGGCACGAATCCACTTGCCCGCGATCTGCGTGCTGTCGATCGCGAATCTGCCGACGTAGAACGGCATGTCGTTGAGATCGTGGTAATTGCCGGCCATGAAGTTGTTGTTGCCGGGCGCAGGATCCATCCCGGTCGCTATCCGCCACGACGGTTCCGTTCGCACGCTGACGTGCGCCGGCCAATTGAATCCCCTGCCGACTGGGTAGAGGAAGAGATTTGTCCCGTTGAAGAACGCGAAGTTGGGCGACGTCCAGGCGACGGCGCGATCTACTGCGTCTGCGAGATAGTTGAACGACACGGTCACCGTTCCCGCCGTCCGAGGTTTGATCTCCCACGTCTGGTAGTCGAGCTTCTTCCACTCGAGCGGGACGCCGTTGGACTGAACCGAGAACTGCGAGACGCGACGCGCGAACCAGAGAAGCACGTAGTGTCCCGGAGACCACGCGGGAAGAGCCAGGAAAACGGGAGCTGCGCCGGCAACCCGGAACGACATCTCGACACCGAGCTGCCGTCGGCGGACTGCGGATGAGTCGGCGGTAATCTGATAACTGACGTCGCTGATCGGCGCGGAAATGCGGGGTGCCTGCGCCAATGCCGTGTTGGCGCCGCCGAGGACAACCGCAGCAAATCCGAGGGTACGGAACATCCATCCTCCTGGGAACTACACGTTCGAATCGGACATCAATCCCGCCAATGCTGTAAACGGTGAACTTAGCGGTGGCTCAGATGTAGCATACGTTAGCTTCCGTCACATCCCACCGATACACATCACAACGTGAAACCAATACTCGCGATAACAATCGCTCTTTCGTGCGTCCTTGCCAGCGCGGTCAGCGCACAGGAAGCGCGTCTTACCGGAACTCCGGCGCGTCCGGAGCCGGGTGCCATTGTGCGCCTCACGCTGACCGCCCCGGCCTCCAATAAGGATTCGATACTTTCAATCCGAGGAACGTTTGCAGGCGAGCCACTCCACTTCGTGCGGGCGGCAGCAGGAGCCTGGCACGCGATCGGAGGCGTCCCAGTCGATGCTACCGGCACCCTCTTGGCTCGCGCAACTGTGGAGCTCGCCTCGGGAAAAACGGACAGTGCGCGAGTTCGCTTCACTTTGCCAGCGCTCCCGCCGCCGGTCGCGCAGCCGCTCGCTGTCGACAGCAGCTTCACACGTCCACTCGATGCGGCTATTACCGCGCGGATCGAGCGGGAGAACGCCCGCGCTCGTGAGATCGGACGGCTAGCACACGACCGGCCTCCCATGTGGACCGCATCGTTCCTGAAGCCGCGAACGTCGATTGTTACCAGCGAGTTCGGTTCAGGCCGTCTGTTCAATGGTGCGCTCACCACGCGTCACCTCGGCGTCGATTTCAGGGGAGCCGTGGGACAGCCCGTTCGCGCGGCGAATCGAGGCGTGGTTGCGCTCGTCGACAACTTCTTTCTCGCCGGCAACGTGGTCTACATCGATCACGGCGCGGGGGTCGTCACAGCGTACTTCCACCTGAGCAAGACACTCGTGGCTGCTGGTGACACTGTGAAGAGAGGACAACAGATCGGGCTGGTGGGAAGTACGGGACGCGTCACGGGACCGCATCTGCACTGGGCTGCGCGGTACGGTACGATCACAGTGAATCCGCTCGACCTCGTCTCGCTCAGCGGGAACTGGTACGGGAGCTCCGTGGCGCGCAGCACTGCGACGCCTTCTCGGACACCGGCGGCGCGTTAGCTACTGATAGCCCGTGCGCGACTTCAAAGCGGTTATCCAGGCGGGCAGCGCATAGAGCACTAGCCACACGCGCCAACCGATTCCTACGAGACCTACGCTCCAGACGATCCGGTCGCCCACCGAAAGAAAGATCACGAGCAGGACGAGAATCCCATTCATCAGCATTCGGTAGGCACGATATGCGGCTTTCTCCTCGAGTTCCGTCACTCGACCGTCGGTGATCACGGCGATAGTGATCGCCATGAATGCCAGCGTAAACGCGACCACCACATCCAGCACTCCCCCAGAATCTCGGCACCTGGCGCCTTCCGACCGTGAGTGATGCGACGATCGGAAACAGCGTGGAGATGCAAAACACCACGGCGGTCGCGATGGCGAGCGGGCGCGCCCACGGCTTCAGCGGTTTGGCTACGCGAGGGGATTGCGCGGGATTAACCAATGATCCTTCTCATCGAAAGTCATCATCACTCACCCGCCAAATATCAATTTCGCGCCCGCTACAATCAGCACCACGGAGAGCAGCTGCCGCAATACTGGCGCTGGTGCTTTCTTGCTGCCGTATGTCGCGCCGATCCATCCTCCCAGCACGGCCACGGCGGCCCACGCTGGAATGTTGGCCGGCAGCTGCGAGACGCTCGATAGATGTCCCAGCAAGCCTGCGATTGAATTCACCAGTATGAAAGGAGCCGCAACAGCAGATGTCGCGCGTGTCTCCGCCCAGCCCATGTAAAGGAGAAGCGGACTCAGAAATATCCCGCCGCCCACTCCAGTGAGTCCGGAAAGAAATCCGATCAGGAGCCCACTGACGATCGCCGCCCAGAGCGGAGGCGGATGCGTCTCCCTGGTCACCGGCCGAAGTGACGACCGGAACATCCACACTGCCGCGTAGAGCAGCACGATACCCACGACGATCTTGTACCAGCGGGCAGGCAACATTGTCGCGCCGCCGACAAATGCCGCCGGAACCGACGCAACAGCAAACGGCCAGAAGAGATTCCACTTGAACAGTCCTGCTCGATAGAACTTCACGGTCGCCACACCCGCGACCAGAATGTTCAGCGCCAGCGCTGTCGGCTTCATCACGCTCGGCGCAAAACTGAACAACCCCATCACGGCGAGATAGCTGGATGCGCCGCCGTGGCCGACCGACGCATAGAGCGCGGCGCCAGCGAAAAAGAGAAATGCGATGATGATAATCTCTGAAACGGGCATGTCGTTTGGACGTATATTCTTGATTCCGTTCCACCCAACAGCAGCGAAGCTACATGACCGAATACGCAATCGACATAGTGAACGTCACGAAGCGCTACGCCGAGCACACGGCGGTGCGCGACCTGACGCTGCGGGTTCCAGCCGGAAGTGTGTATGGGCTTCTCGGGCCCAACGGTGCCGGGAAGACGACTACTATCCGGATGATCCTCAACATCATCGCGCCCGACACGGGGAAGATCCACATCTTCGGCCGTCCTTCGAACGACCCGAAGATTACCGAGCGGCTCGGCTATCTCCCGGAGGAGCGCGGACTCTACAGGAAAATGCAGGTGCGCAGAGTTCTGAAGTTTCTCGCCGAACTGAAAGGCGTGAAAGGAAGCGAGGCGGAGCGGCGGATCGACGAGTGGATGGTCCGGCTGTCGCTCAAAACTCCGGAGAAGGACTGGGGACTCGCCAAGATCGACGAGCTGTCGCGCGGAATGCAGCAGAAGGTGCAATTCATCGGAACGCTGCTGCACGATCCGGATCTGGTAATCCTCGACGAGCCATTCAGCGGACTCGATCCCATCAACGCGCAGGCGCTGAAGGATACTGTAGTCGATCTCAAGCGTCGAGGCAAAACCGTGATCTTCAGCACTCACCTGATGGACAACGCCGAACGACTCTGCGATTCGGTGTGCATCATCGCGCGCGGCGAGAAGGTGCTGGATGGAACGGTGACCGATGTGAAGGAAGAGCACGGGCAGCGCAACATCGCGCTGGCGCTTGAGGGTGACGGGATGTCAGGCATCGCGGCAATCCTGCGCGACCAGTCGTTGGTCAAGCGCGCCGACGACTCCAACCGCTTCTTCGAGATCGAGCTGGCGCCGGGCGCGGATCCGCAGGCGCTGCTCCGCCGGATCGTCGATTCGGGCGCGTCAGTGCAGAGATTCGAGATGATACAGCCATCACTGCACCAGATATTCCTGCAAAAAGTAGGTGCAACCGGAATCGAAAAGGGAATGACAGGACATGGCTAAGCTCTGGGCGATCATCAAGCGCGAGTACCTCGAGCGCGTGCGGTCGAAGTGGTTCCTGATCGCGACGTTCTTCGGCCCGATCTTCTTCAGCGCGATCATCATCGTGCCCGCGTGGCTGGCGTCGAAGAGCAAGGCAACGACCGATGTCT
Organism: Gemmatimonadales bacterium; assembly: GCA_038316775.1. GTDB lineage: Bacteria > Gemmatimonadota > Gemmatimonadetes > Gemmatimonadales > Gemmatimonadaceae > UBA4720. Next base: position 21,322 of record JBBQAV010000017.1, read on the forward strand.
ACAACTCGGTCATTCTCGACGCGACCGGTACCGAATTCGGCCACCGTCTCGCAATCAACATCGCTGGTGACAGCACGATCCCGGGCAGAATGCCGACTGTGACTGTGGTCCCGCCGAGCGAGCTGACGAAGGCGGAGAGCACAGCCACACATGCGGTGATGCGGAAAGAGAGAACTGGCTACATCGTAGTGAACCAGCAGACGCTGGCGGGAGAATCCGCTCGGTACGCGGGGACAAACGCCACGTCTATTGCCGACATGGCGCAGATCAAGACGGCCATCCGCCAGACGATCCTTGCGTCGCGACTGGAGAAAGTCGGGCTCGACAACGCGAAGATGAAGGAGATCACGTTCATCCCCCTCGATTTCAGCACAGAGCGAATCACAGAGCGGGGCCGGGCGGGCTCGGGAATGGCGAGTGTGATGTTCGGCTTCGCGATCGGATTTCTGCTCTACCTGTCGATCGTGATCTATGGCCAGACGATCATGAGCGGGGTGCTGGAGGAGAAGACGACGCGTGTCGCCGAGGTGGTGATGTCGAGCGTTCCGACGGACACGTTGCTCGCGGGGAAGGTTCTCGGCGTCGGCGCGGTCGGCCTCACACAGCAGATAATCTGGATCGGGACGACTTACGTCCTGCTCAAGCTGCGAGCGCCCATCATGGCTAAGCTCGGGGCGCCAACAATGAACTTCTCGCTTCCGGACATCTCCCTCGGTGCGGGAATTCTGTTTCTCCTTTTCTTCCTGCTCGGCTTCATCTTCTATTCATCGCTGTACGCGGCGGTGGGATCGTCGGTGAACAGCGAGTCGGAAGCGAGGCAGGCAGCGAGCCCGCTCATGATCATGATCGTCAGCACGGGCGTCTTCATTCAGCCGGTCCTGCTGAACCCAACAGGCACGACAGCGAAGGTGTTGTCGCTCATCCCGATCTCGTCGCCGATCATCATGCCCATCCGGATGGCGGTGACCGGAGTGCCCCCGCTCGAGATGGCCGCGAGTCTTGGATTTCTGGTGATCGGGTGCGTCGCGGCGCTCTGGCTTGCGTCACGGATCTACCGCGTCGGACTTTTGATGTACGGCAAGCGGCCCACGATGAAGGAAATGTTACGGTGGGTTTCGTACGCTCGATAACGCGATCAGGCTTCCTTGGGGATTAAGGCACCTGGTTCGCCTGAGTCTCTTGCCGTCGATTATCTTTCAATTACCACCCACAGCTAAAACAAAGAGGTACAGATGTACGATGAACGTTTCGTCACCCCGATGCGCCAGGAGCTCACACAGATCGGCGTCGAGGAGATGCGCACTCCCCAGGAAGTGGACGCGAAGCTGAAGGACTCGCACGGCACCACCCTGGTGGTAGTCAACTCGGTTTGCGGATGTGCGGCCCGCAACGCGCGGCCGGCAGTCGCGAAGGCAATCCAGCACGATCACAAGCCGCATACCTTGACCACGGTGTTCGCTGGACAGGACGTGGAAGCCGTTCAAAGAGCGAGGAGCTATTTCATCGGCTATTCGCCGAGCTCACCACAGATCGCGCTGATGAAAGATGGACAGGTCGTCTACATGCTCGAGCGCCATCAGATCGAAGGGCGAACGGCGGACGACATCGCGAAGGATCTCACGCGCGCGTTCGACAAGTACTGCGAAGAGACAACCGCCGCCTAGAGCTCGTCCCTCTTTCGTCTCTCGATGAAAGGCTGGCCGTCGGGCAGTGTTGCGGGATCGACCTCTCTGCCCGTGTCCTTGAGCACGCGCCCGCGCACGAACTGAACGGTTCCACCGAGTAGCAGCGCCCAGAAGCAAACCGCGAGCAGCCGCCAGAAGAGGACGCCGATCGCCATCGGCTGCCAGTCCGTGAATTCCGCTCTCGCGGTGCCCCACGGCTCGCGGTGCAGCGAGATGAGCACCAGACTCACCAGCATCTCTCCCGCCGTCTCGAATATCGCGAACAGCGGCGCGCGCCACGGCCACTCGCGCACGGGAAATCTTCCGAGATGGAGCGTCGCCATTCCCAGCAGAAACAGCGTTGCGAGCACGAGCGCGGCGCCGAGGTAGGTGCTGGTGGCTTCGCCGTGAGTGAGCACGACGGCCCGAAAGAGCCGCATGACGACGCCTGTGATCAACGCGAGCTCGACCGGTGACCGCGCGATCCTCGTGAACGTTGCCGGCTCTTCAAGATCCCACTCGCTGGTCTTGAACAGCCGACGGCGTTTGTCGCCCGGAGGTTTGGTCACGTGCTCCAATGTAACTCCCGCGTGAACACCGTCCATAGATTTTCCTGCCGGATCAGAGGGAGAATCGACGTACCTCTCCGATTCGACGCGGAAGCGGGCCGCGAGTAACTACCTGATCCAGTGACCGATCCTGCTCCACCTGATATCGGTGAGCATCGGCACGGGACGATCGCTGTCGTCCGCATTGTACGAGTAGTACACGAACAACGGCTTCCCTCTCACGTTTTCCCTCGGGACGAATCCCCAGTAGCGGCTGTCCTTCGAGTTATAGCGGCTGTCGCCCATCATGAAGAGTCTCTTCGGCGGCACCACGAGAGGTCCCCAGTCGTCGTGCGTCGGCTGCGCTGGTGCCGCACCGAAGCGCGATGTCTTGAGGCCGACTTTCTTCTGCCAGTCGAACAACGGGTCCATCGAGTTCGCCATCTCCGGACTCGGCGCAGTTGACCCAAATCCCTGGCGCTGCGCGATCCCGTTCACGTAGAGAACTCCCTTCCTCATGTGGAGAGTGTCGCCCGGGGTTCCAACCAGACGCTTCACCAGCGTCGGCGTTGGATCGCGCCCGGCGGCGTCTTCGTCGCCCTGGTACGGCGACACGAACACCACCACATCTCCCCGGTGCGGCTCCCTGTACGCGGGGAGACTGGCGCGGCTGAATGGGATGTGCGCGCCGAAAACCGCTTTGTTGACGAAGAGCCAGTCACCGACGAGAAGCGTCGGAATCATGCTGCCCGACGGGATGCGGTATGCCTCGACGAGGAACGCTCTCAGGATCAGGAAGATCGCGAGAGCGCCGAGGAGCGACTTGAGATTCTCCCACAGATTGCGGAAGCGGGACTGCTGCGAAACGGGGCGCGCCTTTTGAGCGCGCCCCGCGTTTGACGAAGATGCCAAGGAGCTTACGGGTTGCGAAGGTGTTTGTTGACGAGGCGGGTCATCTCGAACATGGACACCTGTGCGCGGCCGAAGATTGGACGGAGGTTTTCATCGGCGTTGATCATGCGACGGTTCTTCGCGTCCTGAAGACCTTTCCGCTTGATGTACTGCCAGAGCTTCTTCGTGACTTCCGTGCGCGGCATCGGTGAGCTGCCCACCACCGAGGCGAGATCGCTGCTCGGCTGCATCGGCTTCATGAATGCCGCGTTGGGTGTACGCTTCTTGCCCGAGGATTTCCGGCGGCTGCTCTTCCGACCGGCTTTCTTTGTTGCCTTTCTAGATGACTTTCTGGCCGAAGACTTCCGGGATGAGGACTTCTTCCTTCCTTTGCTCTTCTTTTTTGCTGCCATCGTGTCTCCTGGTTTGATGATCGGATGCGAGTTGCTACAGAGTGAAACGCCGTCCGTCAGGGGAGCAAGCTATAGCGCCGTAGTGCGAAAGCAATAGGCAATGCAAATGGTTTCCCTATGAGAAACACGACATCCCATAGGGAAAATCGCCGTTTCGGGCCCGATGGGTCGGACCGTTGCCCCCCTCATTTCTTCGTGAAGCTCTCCAGCAGTTTCATCATTTTCAGGTCGTACTGGTCAGGCGAATCGTCGTCGTCCGCCGGCTCGTAGTTCTGCTGCGGGGTCTCGAGAATGAGAGGGATGCCGTCGCTGCGACGGTCATGCATGAGCCACTCGAATGGCGGCACCCCGATGAGCCCGTCCCCTATGAGAACGTGCCGATCCTTGTTTGAGCCGAGTTCTCCCTCGCTATCGTTCAGGTGGAAAAATGAGGGCGGCTCGCCCGTGGCTTCCTCGAATTCGTCCAGCACCGCGGTGAATACCGGCTTCGACGCGGTGATGTCGTAGCCGGAGGAAAAAAGGTGACAGGTGTCGAGTCCATAGCCTGTTCTCCGTCGGAGAGATTTGGGAACGCCGGCCAGAATGTCGCTTACTTCCTGCGCTGTTTTTCCCATCGTCTTCCCAGCGCCCGCGGTGTTTTCCACGAGGAGTCGCGTGTCCGACTCGACCGTCGTCAGTGCCTGGGTGATCGCTTTGGCGATTCGCTTTGCGGAATCGGCGCGATCGCCCGTGCCCGCCGAGCCGGGGTGAAAGCAAACCGCGCCGACGCCAAGCGCGCTGGATCTCTCCATCTCCTTCGTGAGACCGGCGCTGGCTCTCGCCCACTTCTCATCATCGGGCGTCGCGACGCTCAGCACGTAAGCCGCGTGCACGACTACATTCGCCGGCTTGATTTTGGTCTTCGCCAGCGCCGCCTTGAAGCGGGCCACCCGTTCCGGCTTGATTGTCGACTTGTCGCCGTAAAACTTCGGGATGGCGGTGAATACCTGGAGCGCAGTCATCCCGGCGCTCCCCGCCCGGAGAACCGCCATATGGAGGCCGCCCTTGTCCACCGTGTGTGCGCCGATGTACCGTGTCATGCGGGTCCGCCCGTGCAAGTAGTTTACCGCGAGCCCGACGGCCGAGTCACCGCCGATTGTGGTGTTGCACGCGCGCGCGCCCGTACCGATTATAGGGAAGGACCCTCCGCTCGATCATGCGATATCTGACTAATCTCTTTCTCCTGGCGCTCTGCCTGGCTCCATCGGCAGTTCTGGCACAGAGCGAAGGCCGGGCTGACGTTCTCACGGGGCGTGTCACCGATGTGACCGGACGCCCCGTCGCGGACGCGCAGGTCGGCGCCACCTCGGTTGGCTCGGGTCTGACTCGCTTTCATAACACCGACGCCGACGGCCGCTACCGGATCTTTTTCCCGGAGACCGCCGCACAATATCAGGTACAGGCCAAACGCATGGGCTTCGCTCCGGTGCAGCGCACCATCATGCGCCACACCAAGGAGCCGGAGCAGATGACCATCGATCTGCAAATGGGCGGCGCGCCGCTCGCGTTATCGATGGTCGAGGTCACGCCGAGCCTCGATGCTCCGCCTCCGCCGGGCGCAAGAAAAGGAGCGGCAGTGGATGCCACAGTCCCCAACCCGGTGAATGAGATTCTGGCGATGAGGGACACGCTGCACCTCAGCGCAGTGCAAGTCGTCGGACTCACCGATGTCGCCGACACGCTGCAGACGAAAAACACCAGGATCTACAAGAGCATCCGGACGCTGCTTGCGAAATCCCAGGAGGCGGGAGATGTCACGCTGATGGCTGGGAGCGTCGCGATGCTGCTCGAGGAAGCGTCGGGCAACACAGCGCGCGCCGTTTCCGCGGCGGAGAAGCTCTTACGGCCGGAACAGTGGCTGATGGTCCCTCTGGCAATCAGGGATCTGCCGGCGCCGAGTCATCTCCAGGCACCCGAGCGATAGCCAACCCGGTCGGTGTTAGCAGTCTCCGAGCTGTCCGGCGACTTCCACCAGACCGTGATGTTCTGGTGATCCAGCGACACCCAGGGTGCGGCAGCTGGAACATCGTCGGGCGTGACCTGTCCCCGCTGATCGAATATGTGCCCGGTCGCGCGCGACAGCACGATCCCCACTCTGGGCGTCGTCGAATTTGGATCCTCGAACACGACGACCACGCTGTCGCCATGTCCGGCGACGCTCGCCACTGACGGGACGTTTCCGTAGACCACGGGAACCGGCGAGTGAAACATTCCGCCTTTGTCCATGGAATGCGCGAAGAAGATTCCTGCTCCGTCGCTCGCTTCGACGAAATAGACGAGATGTACATTTCCGCTCACCGAATCGTAGAAGATTCCTGGGGCAGGGCGTTCACAGCCGCGGCGTCCGCGATCGCGCGACTCCACTTCAATCGCCGGGTGCCAGCTCCCACCCTGATCCACGGAGCGCTGCATTGACAGCAGGACACTGCTGTCCGGACGCGACGACCACCAGGCACGAAAGAGCTCAGAAGCTGTTCCGGCGGTGCGAATCGAGCGGATGCAGGGGCGATTCGCTCCCGCAATCGCAGGCAGATTCGCGCTCATGACGGCGCTGCGCGCGTCGGGATCACCGAGCTGAGATTGCCGGTAGGCGACATCGCCCCAGTCCACGGGCTCCTTTACGCAGCCCATGACCGCGAGCGCGGTCGACAGCATTACGATTCGGCCAATACAGGCGGGATTCCCCATTCGCGGACTTTACCTCGGTGACGACAGCGGGAAAAGCCCGAAAGGGGTTCGTTTTTAATCCGCACGCCGTATCTTTCGAGAGTATCCCGCCCGCAATTTCGAGGAATCAGGAATGTCCGCCCCTTCTGCTGTCCGACCAAAACGCCCGAGCGCCGCCAGCGCGCGCAAAGCCAAATCAAATGACGACGGCCAGGCTGCCGTCCACGTCGCGCCCGAAATACCCGGGCGCGTGCTTGCGGGATTCAACGGAAACCGGCGTGTGCCCCCGCCGGTCAACGAGCCGGTCAAGAGCTACGCCCCGGGATCGCCCGAGCGAGCCGAGCTGAAGGCGCGGCTTGAGTCGATGGCGAGGGAGCAGGTGGACATCCCCCTCATCATCGGGGGCGAGGAAGTTCACACTGGGCAGCTCGCCGACTCGGTGATGCCCCATAATCACCGTCATGTGCTTGGGCACTGGCATCGAGCGAGTGAAGCGAGCATCGACGACGCCATAGCGGCAGCACGAAACGCCGCGAAAGACTGGGCGAACTGGGCATGGGAAGATCGCGCGGCCGTGTTTCTCAAAGCGGCGGAGCTGCTGGCCACGACGTGGAGGCAGACGCTCAACGCCGCGACGATGCTGGGACAATCGAAGACGGCGTTCCAGGCGGAGATCGATGCGGCGTGCGAGCTCATCGATTTCTGGAGATTCAATCCGCACTACGCCCAGAGTCTCTACGACGAGCAGCCGCTCAGCGACCGGACGATGTGGAACCAGCTGGACTACCGGCCGCTCGAGGGTTTTGTGTACGCGGTAACGCCGTTCAACTTCACGTCGATCGCCGGAAATCTCCCGACGGCGCCCGCGCTGATGGGCAACACGGTGATCTGGAAGCCGGCGTCGAGCGCAATGCTCAGCGCGCACTACATCATGAAGCTCCTCGAGGAAGCGGGACTTCCACCGGGTGTGATCAACTTCGTCCCCGGCGATGCGGCGCTAGTCTCCGACAGGCTGCTCGGCAGCCGCGACCTTGCCGGAGTGCATTTCACGGGGAGCACCGCCGTCTTCAACAACATGTGGAAGACGATCGGCGCCAACATGTCGCGCTACAAGTCATACCCGCGCATCGTCGGTGAGACGGGCGGAAAGGACTTCATCATCGCACATTCGTCGGCGGATCCCGCTGCGCTGTCCGTCGCCATCGCGCGCGGGGGCTTCGAGTATCAGGGACAGAAGTGCTCGGCCGCCAGCAGAGTGTATATCCCCGAATCGATCTGGCCGGAGGTTCGCGACCGCACTGTCGCAATCATGCAGGACATCCAGATGGGAGATGTCACCGACTTCCGGAACTTCATGGGCGCGGTGATCGACAGGAAGGCGTTTGCGAAGATTGGCGAGTTTCTCGAGCACGGGCGCAAGAATGCGAACATCGTTTCCGGCGGAGTCGCTCGGGGCGAAGACGGATACTTCATCGAGCCAACGCTGATCGAGACAAAGGATCCGGGATACAGGCTGATGTCCGAGGAGATTTTCGGGCCGGTGGTGACCGCCCACGTCTATGCTGACAATAAGTGGGCGGAGACACTCAAGATCGTCGACGAGACATCGCCTTACGCGCTTACAGGCGCCGTCTTCAGCAGAGACCGACTGGCGGTTCGCCAGGCCGCGCTCGCTCTGCGAAACGCGGCCGGCAATTTCTACATCAACGACAAGCCGACGGGCGCGGTGGTCGGCCAGCAGCCGTTTGGAGGAGCTCGCGGATCCGGTACGAACGACAAGGCCGGCTCGAAGCTCAACCTGGTGCGCTGGATCAGTCCGCGGAATATTAAGGAGACCTTCTCGCCGCCCACGGATTACCGATATCCGTTCATGAGCGAGGCGTAGTCCGAGCCAGTTCATCTCGCGCCGGTCAGTCGCGAGGGTTCTCTCCGGCGCTACGCTCGCTTGGTCGGAGACCCGCGACCAAGCAGAGCGAGGGAGCGTAGTTAGGGGCTCCGCGGAAGCGAGCGTAGGCCGCGAAGAGGACGCCACGCCTCGACCCAAAACCAGATCTATCGGAAACGAAAAACTAGAACCGCGCCTCGACGTAAAGATTGGCGCGCACGGATTTCTCAGGGTAGATGCCCTTCGCGAGATCGAGCCGAATGAGCCCGTCCATGAACGACGCGCCGATACCAGCTCCACTCAACGGCCGGCCTGGATGCGAGAAGTTCGTGCGGCTTCCCGCCCAGCCGAGATCCCCGAACACGATCTTCCGGAATCCAACAGAGCGGCTGCCGATCTCCACGCTGGTCATCCAGAACGCATCGCCTATCGCCGCGCCCGCCCTCTGACCACGCACCGTCTGAACGCCACCGAGGAAGAACTGCTTTTGAATCGGCACTCGCCCGCCGGACGTCCCGCCACCGAGTGTGAGCGCGCCATCGAGTGGCCCAAGCCCGTGCGATAGCGTCGTCTGCAGCGAGCCGCGCGAATAATCGAACGTTCCCGTGACCCCTTCGAGGTGGAGGTCCGTCAGAACGCGGAATCCATGCGGATCCAGCCCGAACGAAGAATGATGCCCGACGGCCAGGCCGATCACTTTTCCATCGACGGCGTTGATGTTGGTGAGATCACCCTTCACTCCGCCCGGATGCGCGATTGCGAACTCCGTGTGCACGATCGCATCGAAGTGCTGCTCGGCGAAGAGACGCCAGCTCGTGAAGATCCCTTCGGCTTGTTCTCCTTTGAGCTCCGCGCCCCACGTCCGGTAGTAGAATCCTTCATCGCGCCCAAAAAAGAGCGCCGACACGGAGCTGCTGAAGCCGAGTGGATCGCCCCAATCGTTCGACGCGACCAGACGGCGGTAACCACCAATGCCGATCTTGCGCCGTCCGTCGGTGCGGTCAAGCGACAACTCTCCATTTGGAGACCAGTCGGCTACGCCCAATCTGAAGAGCGCGTGCGCGGAGTAGCCGCCACCGAGCACCTGATCGGCGCCCAACGCGGTGGAGAAGCCCTCGATTCGATTGAAGCGCGTGTACGCGACCCCGTAAGAGAGCGTGGGCCTCTGGGGTGCGAACTCCGGCTGCGCACCGAGCGTCAGCGCCTCAGAGACCAAAGCGTCGCGCTCCGCGGATCCGAATACTGCCTCACCCTCGTCATAGATGGATTTCGGCAGCTCGCTCGAATGCGCGAGCGCCACTGTGTCACAGGGAATTCTGATCAATGTGCGCAGGCCTTCGTCAGTGTCCTCATGCGCACGGCTGCGGAGCGTTCCCTGCTTGCACTCATTGCTCCGGCGTGCTCTCCGAGCCGCCCGCGATACGGAATCGCTTGCGGTGTCAATCATGGCAATGGTGAAATCAGCGACAGGCGTTGTTCCGTTGACATCCGAATAGGTGTAGCGCTGCTCGAGCTTGAACGGGATGTGCATGAAGCTCACCTGTGCATTGCCTTCCACTGTTTGAGAGCGCGGAAGCCAGAATCGCCCTTCGTGCAGCCCGTACTCGACAGTGATCGCGCTGACATTCGCCTTCATCGGCAGGATCATCGGCTTCACCCAGGCAGGAATCTCGTCGTCCGGATTCTCTCCGTCGTCGTCCACCTCCTTCGCGACCGCCATGATGTCCATCTCCTGCGCCATGCGGTAAACCGCGCGCACCAGATGGCCTGTCGCCGCGTCGAACCAGAGCGAGCCGACGGCGACGTTCCACTTCGGCTGCCGGGGGCGGATGCGGAGTTCGCGCAACTCGAGTCGTTGACCGCCGGGAAGCTGGAAGCTGACGGAATCACCAGAAGCGTACGTGTAGTAGGCTTCGGCGCCGGCGGCGAGTGGATGGATGACTTCGTTCTCGCTGACGTCCGCTTTAGCGAGTCCAGACCCGATCCAGAGAGTCTCTCGACCGGGAGCATACGGAATTTCCCCCGCAACGCCGAAGTCGGCATCCCCCTTTCCCATCCCGTCGAGCATCGGGAACGCGCTGCGCTGGCCGGTGACATCGATGATCGCGCCTTTGCCACGCTGCCAGACTACGTGTGAAGACCGCTCGCTCCTCATGAGCAGCCGGTCACGGCCGATACGCTTGAATCCCATTCCGACCGACATCCGCTCGTAGGTATTCGCGTCGTAAGCGGTGAGTGCCGAGTCCTGATCGAGCCGCGCTTCGCGCGCGCGAAGGAGAAGGTCTCTCGCACGCGGGTCCTTGAATGCGGACGCAAGAATTTCCGGCGTGACAGGCGGACGTTTTGCCAGCCGGATCGCCTTCCGCGCCGAGTCGCGGACGCGTTCCCTCACCCTCATGGAGTCACGGCGCGCGTCTCGACGAACGGCGATGGAATCGGCCCTCGCCTTGGCCACGCTGTCCTTTTTGTCGTTCCCGATCTGCAGCGTGACTGAGGACTGGGCGAATACGGCCGCAGCGAGGAGCATCAGCATGACTTAATGTCTCGAGGATCTTGGGATATTGAACGAAACGCCGACCTGCCAGAGGACGAGATCGGTCTTGCTGCTGCGAGGATTCAGCGTGATGGTGCCGTCGGGATTGTCGGTGATGTCACCCTTTCTCAGATACGTCGCCTGACCGCCGTAGTGGTACTTGGCTCCAAGGTTGAGCGCGCCCATCGACTCCCCAAACGGAATCATCAACCCGCCGCCGAATACCCACGCGTGAGACCAGTCATCGTAGTTGGTAGTGCTGAAGTCGGCGGTCGAGTTGTCAGTCCCGGAAATGGATGACTGGGTAAAGAGATAGGTCGATGCGATCGCTGCGTTGGCATAGGGGCGGAACCAGCCGTCTGGGATTTGCAGCTGCGCGCCGATCGAACCGAATCCGATTCGGTTGTCGGTCTCGAGTTCGAGCGCCACACGGCCGGTGTTGGGGAAGTTGACGCGCTGCGTCTCACGCCCGTATTGAACGCCTCCCAGGTCCGCGCGGATGTTGAAGAACCCGCGGGGATCCACTTTGAACATTCCGGTCAGATCAAACCCGTAGCCGTTGGGAACGTTGTTCGCAAACTCGCCCTTTGGCTGCGAGATCACGACGTCGCCGCCGAAAGAAAAGCGAGACGGGACGGACATCGAATTGAAGACGATTTGCGCGTCGAGCTTCGAGCTCAATGCGACGATAAACGCGGTTATCAGTACCGACGCGGCTCTGGACTGCATAGTTTGTCCCCTCTGGTTTGGA
>JBBQAV010000018.1:0-31369 GCA_038316775.1 Gemmatimonadales bacterium
CTCCTCGATCTCCGCGAAATTGCGCGGCGTTAGCGAGAGCACCTGCGGAGGCTTCGCCAAATCGCGCAGTGCGCGGCTCAGCTCGTTTCCGGATGGCGCACACACCTGACACAGGTCCTGCGTGAACACGATATCTGGGCTGAGCTCATCGAGCAGTATCTCATCCACCTGATAGAGACTTTCACCGGTAGCGAGGTGCGCGGACACGGCGCTGTCGATCTCGCTCTGCGACAAACCATCGAGCGGGAGCGCGGGCCTGCTGACGACGGGGAGCGCTTTCACCTGCGGCGGATAATCGCATTCGTGGGAGCGGCCGACCAGATCATCGCCGGCGCCGAGCGCGTACGTAATTTCGGTGGCGGCAGGGAGGAAGGAGACGATGCGCGGCATTCCGGAATCTAGCCCCGCATCATCCGAATCGGATTTTTGCAATTCCGATGGCGCCGGTCAGAAGCACCATTCCCGTGTTCGTGAGAATGACGGGCACGTCCTTAATGAGAATCCCGTAAACGATCCACAGCGAGCTCGCAGTTACCAGCAACGCAAACATCGCGAGCGACAGATCCTTCGTGTGATGCGTTTTCCAGGTACGAATCACCTGCGGTAGAAAGGAGATAACCGTGAGGCAGCCGGCGAAGTAGCCAAGGTAGGTGATCATCTTTTGATCGGGTCGGAGAGGGGAATTGTGCAACAACTGCGACTACAACTGCAACTGAACCCGGCCAGTCACCGATTGGTGGGGTTGCCCGCCGGTTCAGCCTAAACGACAGGTCATGCGGCTCCTGCTATCGCGGAACCGTCCCGAATGGTCAGCCAATCCGTCCTCACGCGATCCCATTCCTGGATCAGCAGTCCCTGCTCCTCGAACACGAGACGGATCTGGGCCGGATCGTAGCCGCCGATCTCCTCGAGCACCGGAATCAGCACGCTGAGCGCGTCGTCGCTGATCACCGTGCGACGCGCGATCTGCGCGATGTGCCGCGCTTCCGAGGCCGCGATCGTGAGACCGTCGCCGCGGTTGACGTGAAGCATCACGTGGATGTCGGAGCTTCCGTCGCCGACGTACACGACGCGATCACTCGGTACGCCGAGCCGCAGGCGGAGCGAATCCACGGCGGCGACTTTTCCGAATCCTGCCGGAACCTGAATGATCGACTCCACCTCGCCGGTCTCCGGGCTGAAGCCGAAGTGGGCGCCGATGATGTGATCGGGTGGCACGATCCCGCTGAGCGCCGAGTTCACAACCAGCCACGGCGCGGCGGACACGACGTAGAAGTCGAAGCGGAACCCTTCGATACCGTCCTTCAGGAAATCCGCGAGCAGCGCGATGTTGCGCTTGAGCCGGATGCGGCGGCCGACTTCGACGAGATCGTCTTCCCGCACGCGGCGGAACTCCGGATCGTGCCGCAGCATGTAGGTGAGCTCCGCGCCCGACTGCACGAGATTGAGGCGCGACAGATTCGCGACTCTCTCCTGAAAATCGGGGATGCCAAGCATCTCCGCGAGCACGAGCCCCGAGTCGTTGAAGCTCAGGGTCTGATCGAAGTCGCTCACGAGCAGGTAATACTTCCTCATCAATCCTCCATTGGCGCTCACAGTTATTTGGGCCTCAAGGGCGCGCCCGTCCTGGTGACCAAAAACGAATCGCCCCCGGATCCATTCGGAACGCGGGGGCGAGCCTAAGACAAGTTACAGGTATTGTTAACCCCGTCGTCTTCGCGCGCCACGCGTCCCGTCGCCGCAATTCATTGCGGCAGCGAGCATGTAATTCGGGAAGCGGTGAGTGAGGGAGGTCATTGTTCCAATCGTTGATTTGAGTCGAGCGCGAAATCACACTCTGCATGCAACCTATTTATGCACGACGGTCATGTCAACGTAAAGACGATTCAATTGCCGAGTTGTTTGGCGGTACTGTGTCACACTCTCGTCACACTCTCGACGAGAGGGAACTCGCAGTAGAGGTGGTTCCCAATTGTAATCTTCCGTTCAGCTACACTCACTATTGTATTGTGCGTTTGCCATGGTATTGTGCGTCTGCTGAAGCAGCGCTCTATGTGTGTTTACGGAGGGCCTGCCAACTCATGGAGGATCCAATGCACCGCACCGTAACTCTTGCTGGGCTAGCTATGCTCCTGGCCATTCCGGCCATTCCGGCCAGCAGGGCCCTGGGGCAGGGAAAGGCGACCAAGGCCCAGAAGATTGTCAACGCGATGACCGCGGCCCCGCGTTCAATCTCGGGGAAGGCAACAATCATGGACTGGCCGGCTACGGAAGGCGCCCAGATGACAACGCTCAGGGCCGGGACCAATGGCTGGACCTGTCTTCCCGACACGCCGACGACGAAAGGGAATGATCCTGCCTGCATGGACGCTGAGTGGATGTCGTTCATGAGCGCTCTTATGACCAAGAAAACGCCGCACATCTCACGCGCCGGCGTCGGTTACATGATGGCGCCCGGCGGGGGAGCTTACAGCAACACAGACCCATACGCGACGAAAGCCACGGCCGACAATGACTGGGGCTACGATCCTCCTCACATCATGCTGCTTGTGGCCGACCGGCATGCGATGGAGGGGATGCCGACGACTCGTCGTCAGAGCGGAGGTCCGTGGGTGATGTGGTCCGGCACACCTTACGCCCACATCATGATTCCAGTCGCCTCGGCAAAGAAGTAGGCTAGCAGTCGGGCACTTGACTAGAACTAAGCGGAGATTGCTTGACATTTGGGGCGGAGAGTCAGATATATGAGCACCCCGACATTCCTCCCCCTGCGTCTGCAGTGATGAGGCCTGCCTCACACTCCCGACCTTGTGGATGGCCTCCTCATGATAGTGGCCCGCCTCCGTCTTCTTGCCGGTGCGCTGTTGTGCGCCGCGGCATCGAGCTCCCTCCTTAGCGCGCAGCAACCTACCGGGACGATAACCGGCCAGGTAGTCGACAGCGCCACCCGGCAGCCGATCGCCGGCGTCAACGTCATCGTCGAAGGCACCCGCCTCGGGACGATCAGTCGCGATGACGGTACCTTCACCATCAGCGGCGTTCCCGCCGGGACGCATACTGTTCGCGCCCGCCGCATCGGCTATGGATCGGTCCCGATGGTCGTCAACGTTTCGGATGGAGCGACGGTCTCGGTGGCGTTCGCGCTCGAGAAGCGAGCGGCTGTCCTCGACCAGATAGTAGTCGTCGGATACACGACCCAACGAAAAGCCAGCATCACGGGTTCAGTCGCCACGGTAGAAATGGCCGACCTCGAATCTCGCCGAGTTCCTGACGTCGCGCAGGCCCTCCAGGGACAGGTTGCCGGCGTGCAAGTCACGCAGAGCACCGGCGCACCCGGCGAGGAAATCAGCATTCGCATCCGCGGCGAGGGGACGATCGGTAACAACAGTCCCCTCTTCATCGTGGACGGCGTACCCAGCCGCGACATCTCCTTCCTGAATCCGGCCGATGTGGCGTCCATGACCGTACTAAAGGATGCTTCCGCCGCTTCCATCTACGGTTCGAGAGCCTCCGCCGGCGTAATCGTGATTACGACGAAGACCGGAGAAAGAGGGAAGTCGAACTTCGACGTCAACTACTACACTGGAATTCAGCGGGCGACCAATCTGCCGGTCATGCTGAACGCGACACAGTACATGAACAAGATGGAGGAAGCCTGGAATAACTCAGGATACACGGGCACAAATCCATACACGACGGATAAGAGCCGGGCCGATCTGGCCAACACGAATTGGCTTGACCAGCTGTTCACGTCCGGCAAGTCCCAGAACCTCCAGCTGACCGCGAGTGGCGGTGGTGACAAGATCCAGTATCTGATGTCCGGAGGGCTGAACAAGCAGGACGGCATCATCATCTTCGCGAATGACAAGTATCAGCGGCTCAATTTCAGGACGAACATCAACGCTGGTCTGAGCGACCGTTTCCATATCGGAACGAATCTGCTGCTCTCCTACGCCCATCAGGACAAGCTTTCGTCGAAGGGCGACGCACCTGGAATCATTCGACACGCCCTGATCAGGCCCCCAGTAATCCCCGTCTACAAAGATCCCTCCGATCCCACCTATTCCGCGAAAGATCCATTTACCGATCTGCCCTTCTACGCGACGCCGTGGGACAACAACAACAACAGATACGAGTTTGGCGCGAACCCTGTCGCGCTCGCGTTCTTTGCCAACGACAAGCGAGACAACTTCAAGACGTTCGGCAACATTTACGCTGAATACGCCCTTCTCTCCGCCCTCAAATTCAAGAGCAACCTGGGCCTCGATCTCAACCTGAGGCACAACAAGGCTCTCAACCAGAATTTCGGAGATGACAACGGAGGCGGGAACGCACTGGATGCTGGAACGGGACGTCAGAATCGCCCGACCGGCTTGAACGAAGACAGGGGACAGGAGACGACAGTCACCTGGAACAACACCCTGAATTACGCCAAGGAGACCGAACGTCATGATGTAAGCGCGCTGATAGGCAGCGAGTACATCACGAACTACTCGTCTTCCATTGGCGCCTCGAGACAGCGGTTCGATTACGTCCGAGAGAACTTCCAGTATCTCAACTACGGCGGCACCCTGGATCAGAACAACGCCGGCACCGCGTCCGAATGGGGACTCTTTTCCCTGTTCAGCTCGGTCACCTACGTGTTCGATACGCGGTACATGGTCACGGCAAATCTGAGAGCGGATGCCTCCTCCAGATTCGCCGAGAAGAATCAGTGGGGCTATTTCCCCTCTGTGTCGGCGGGCTGGAGAATCTCCAATGAGAGCTTCATGCGGAACGTCAGCTGGATATCCGATCTGAAGCTGAGAGCGAGCACAGGCAAGCTGGGCAACCAGGAGATCGACAACTACGCGTTCCTGACGTTACTCCGGCGGCAGGGAGACCAGTATCTCATCTCCCGCTACGGCAATCCCGATCTGAAATGGGAGACCACCACGCAGAAAGACATCGGGGTGGATGTGGGAGTGCTGAGCAACAGGCTCTATCTGTCCCTCGACTACTTCAACAAGCTCACTTCCGACATTCTGCTGCCGATTTCACTGCCCTCCATAGCGGGCAATGTCTCCCCGACCATCGTCAACGCGGGTGAGGTAAGCAACAAGGGATTCGAAGTCGGGCTCGCCTTCAAGAATGACGGTGGACCGTTCAGGTACGGTATCAACGCCAATGCGGCGACGGTAACCAACAGGGTGGAGAAGCTGCACCCGAATCTGCCGAGCATCATCGGCGATGTGTACAGAACGGAAGTTGGCCAACCGCTGAGCGCATTCTACGGCTACAAGTCTGAAGGGATCTATCAGAATCAGGCCGAGATCGATGCGCACCTCTTTGGAACGCTGAATCCGGCGGACAAGCCGGGCGACATACGATTCGCCGATTTGAACGGCGATGGGCAGATCAACGACGACGACCGGACGTTCATCGGCAATCCGATTCCGAAGGTCTCCTATGGATTGAACCTTTCGGCCGGCCACAACCGGTTCGACATATCGATGTTCTTCCAGGGAGTGGGCGGAGTCGACAAGTACAACGACGCCAAGCAAATCACCGATTACGACAGCCGCCCCTTCAACCATAGCACTGCCGTGCTCGATGCCTGGAATGGAGCCGGCACAAGCAACACGATCCCCCGCACCACCTTCAACGACAATGGCAGCAGCAAGAAGTCGAGCATTTTTGTAGAAGACGCGTCTTACTTCCGCCTCAAGAATCTCGAGATCGGATATGCCCTGGGACCTACCAGACGCCTCTATGTATCCGGCCAGAACCTCTGGACCAAGACCAACTACACAGGACTGGACCCGGAGTCGACCGATATCCTCGACAGAGGAACTTATCCGCAGGCGAAAGCATTCCTATTCGGAATTAACGCGAAATTTTAGTCGATTCATTCAGATGATGAATCGGCAGGAGCAATCATGAATAAGAGATACAAGGCAGCCGCGGCGATTCTGACGATGTCAGTGTTCAGCTGCACGGACTTGCACAAGGATCCGGTCGGCTTGCTTACGCCTGAACAGGTAAACACCGAGCCAACACTCAACGGTGTCAAGTTGTCGGTGACATCGTCGTATCAGATGTTGTCGAGCACTCTCAATCTGCTCGGCGAATGGCGATGGGATCTGGGGACGGTCTTCCGGAACGATTTCATCCTCGATGACATCGCGTCGGATGATGTGAAGAAGAAGTGGAATCCCGATGGAGACCAGGCATGGATGGATCAGGTCTCGAGCTTCAACTTCACCGCGTCCAACCAGGCCTTCAACGGCCAGTGGAGCTACGACTACGAAGGAATTTCGCGGGCCAATCTGGCCATCAGCTATCTGACCGATGCCGCGATCACGGCGAAGATTGCGATCGATCCTGCTCTCAAGGACAGACTCCTGGGCGAAGTCTATTTCCTGAGGGCTTTTTACTACTTCGATCTGGTGAACCACTTCGGCGACGTGCCGCTCTTGCTCAAGCCGCTTACGAGCTTTGGCGAAGCCTACGCCGTGGCCACGAGAGAGACGAGAGACAAAGTATACGCGCAAATCAGTCTGGACCTGGCGCAGGCCAAATCACTGCTGCCCAACAGCAAGTACTCCGACGCAGCGGAACCGTTTAGAGCGTCCAAGGGTGCTGTCCTCGCCATGCAGGCGAAGGTCGCTCTTTACAACAAGAAATGGGCGGAAGTCATCAGCACCGTGAGCGAGCTGGAGGGGCTGAATTTCTACAGCTTGAACGCCAACTACTTCGACAGTTTCGACGTGACCAAGGAAGCGACAGAGAATGAGGTCGTCTTTGCTTACGATCACCAGTCGGGCAAGAATCCACGAGACGGCAATGGACTGTGCGCGCCGCTGGATTGGGGGTTCATTGCTCCCACTGATAATTTCATCGCCGAGTTTGAAGCCAACGACCCGCGGTATGCCTACACGGTCAACGTAACTGACAAGGCGGTTTACAAGCTGCTGGGCTCAACGGACACATTCTGGAAAGGCAACGACGATGCGCCGAGCAACAAGATCTATATTCGGTTTGCCGACGTGCTGCTTTGGAAGGCCGAGGCGTTCAACGAGACATCCGCGTACCCCGAGGCGATCGCGATCATCAACAGGATCAGGAGCCGGGCCCGGACTGGTGCAATAGTTGGCGGTGGGTTGGCGCCCGCCGGCACGCTTCCCGACAGGGCTGCGTCAGTCGACAAGGCGCAGATCAAGAGCTGGCTAGTCCACGAGAGACGTGTGGAGCTGGGCTTCGAATCGCAGCGATTCAACGATCTGAAGAGGTGGGGAACTGGCAAGGCAGTGTTGACGGCTCTGGGAAAGAACTTCCAGGACTTCAACTATCTCTATCCGATTCCGCAGGGCGAAATCGATAAATCGGGCGGAACCATTACGCAGAATCCGGGCTACTAGCTGACGCTTAGCTGAGGATCGCTTTTCCGTCCGGGCCGAAGAGATGCACGCGCCCGGGCGGAATGTCTAATGTGATGGCATCTCCAAGTTCCGGCGGCCGATCGTTCGCGATGGATGCCATCATGCGGGTGCCACCGCCATCCACGTCGAAGTGAACGTGGCTGGTGCCGCCGAGTCGTTCCACCAGCAGCACGCGGCCTTTTAGCACTTCGCTCGGCGAAGAATCCGGCGATGGATCTCGCGAGAGGGATGGATTTGGCGAAAGCGATCCATCCGCTGGGAAATCCACGCGGATGTCCTCGGGACGGATGCCTAGCGTCAGCGGCTCCGCGGATTTTATCTTGGTCGTTTTCTCCCGCGGCAGCCTGATGCTGAGGCCGTTCGCGACGAAGAGCATCTGGCCGTTGTTCTCGCGCAGGACGCCCTCCACGAAGTTCATCGGCGGCGTGCCAATGAAGCCCGCGACGAAGCGGTTCACGGGAGCCCGGTAGAGGTCGATCGGCCGCCCAACCTGCTGGATTCGTCCATCCGCCAGCACGACGATCCGGTCTCCGAGCGTCATCGCCTCAACCTGGTCGTGGGTGACGTAGATCGTCGTGGTCTTGAGGCGCCGCTGAAGTCCGCCGATCTCGATTCGCATCTGCGCGCGAAGCCCGGCATCGAGGTTGGACAAGGGCTCGTCGAACAGGAACACCTTTGGCTCGCGTACCATGGCGCGTCCCATCGCAACGCGCTGCCGCTGCCCGCCGGATAGCTGCTTCGGCTTGCGGTCGAGCAGGGGCGCCAAGCCAAGCATGCCAGCAGCCCACGTAACTCGGCGGTCAATCTCCTCGCGCGCGATTTTCCGGAGTCGGAGTCCGAGCGAAAGATTCTCGCTCACTGTCATATGCGGGTAGAGGCCGTAATCCTGAAACACCATCGCGACATCGCGCTCGCGCGGAGCGAGATGGGTCACGTCCCGGTCGTCGATTCTTATCGTGCCCGACGTGACATCCTCGAGACCGGCCACCATACGGAGGATGGTCGACTTGCCCGAGCCTGAGCCGCCGACCAACACCAGGAGCTCGCCGTCGGCGACTGTCAGGTCGAAGTCTTCGACCACCGTGGTGGGGCCGAAGGTTTTGCGGACGTGATCAAACGTGACGGAAGGCATCTAGCGAGGCTCCGCTGAACTACGACTGGGAGAGTTCAAAGTTCGGCTGAGCGGATCCAAGTTTGGAGTTGTCAGTTGGTCAGTTGGCCCGTTGTCGGTGGTTTTCAGTGGTAGGAAGGAATCGGCTAGGTTGGCGCGGATCTGACGCTCCAAATTCCGACGCTTTGACGAGAATGAAGCGGTGCAGGATTTTCGGCGGTTGTTGGTCTGGCAGAGAGCCCATGAGCTCGTGCTCGGTGTGCGGCGAGCGATAAAGGGGTTCCCGCGACGCGAACGCGGATCGCTCAAGTCGCAGATGGTCAGCTCCGCTGAGTCCGTCGCATTCAACATCGTCGAAGGATGTGGATCAACCAGCTCTAAAGAGTTCGCTCGCTTTCTGGATATCAGCATCAAATCCACTGGCGAGATTGAATACCAGCTCCAACTTGCGATCGAGTGCGATCTGTTAGCACGAACTGTTGGGCGCCCACTCGTTACGGAGGCAATTGAAATCCGCCGCATGCTCTGCGCTCTTCGCCGAAGGGTGCTGAACGTACCCCAGCGCAAACCTACCACTGCCAACCACCGGCCAACTGACAACTCAAAACCGTCCACTCCAAACTTGGATCCGCCGTAAGTGTTCTAGTGGCCAGTTCCGCTGAATAATCAGTCATCCCTTAATACCCGCCCCCGCCATGCTCTCGATGAAGTTTCTCTGCAAAAACATGTAAGCGACCACGACCGGCACCACCAAAACCATAGCCGAAGCCAGTGACACGCCGACTGACCCCGCGCCCCCACCCAGAGCGAAGACCGTAAGCAACTGCGGCAACGTCATCAGCTGCTGATCTCGCACCACGAGCAACGGCCATAACACCTCATTCCACGATCCCATGAACGTGAATATCGCGACGATGGAGAGCACCGGCCTGGACAACGGCCAGAATATCGTAAAGAGTATCCGGAACTCGCTCATTCCATCCATGCGGGCCGCGTCGATCAGCGACTGCGGGATCTGGAGAAAAAACTGCCGCAGCATCAGGATCGCCGTGACGTTGAACACATACGGCGCAATGAGCGCTGCATATGTGTCGATCCACCCGAGCTGCACGATCAGCGTGTAGAGAGGAATTAGTGTCAGCTGGCCGGGAACGAGGAGCACGGCGAGTGTTGCGGCACTCAGCGCGGCGCTCCCGCGAAATCGAAGGCGCGCCATCGCATATGCCGTCATCGAGCCGAACACGAGAACCGAAAGTGTGATGGTCGTCGCCACCATCGTGCTGTTAAGCAGCGCTCGGCCGAATGGAGCGCGCGCCCACATCGTGCGGTAATTGTCGAGCGTAATGTGATCCGGGATCAATCCCATCGAGCCGAACTCCTCGCGTGACTTCAACGTGCTCGCCGCCATCCAGAGGAACGGATAGATGAACGTCAGGGCCGCGACAGCCAGGCCGGCGTACAAACCGATTCGGCGAAGCGTCTTCACAGCGCTTCGGCCCTGCCGATCACTCGCCGCTGGACGAGCACCACGGCGCCGATGATCAGCGCCAGCGCCACACCGATCGTGGCGGCGTAACCCATCTTCTGGTACGCGAAAGCGTTCGTGTATAGATACAACACAACTGAATAGGTGCGCCTGAGGGGCCCGCCTCCGGTCATCACGTACGGCTCGATAAAGAGCTGAAACCCGTTGATTGTCGAGAGGGTCACAACGAGGATTGTTTGTGGCAGCAGAGATGGCAGCGTCAGGTATCGGAAGCGTTGCCAGGCAGACGCGCCCTCGATCTCGATCGCCTCCTGACAGCTTTTGGGGATGTACTGAAGGCCGGCCAGATAGATGATCACGTAGAAGCCTACATTCTTCCAGGTCACCATCACGGCAATTGCGGGCATCGCGGTGTTCGGATCGGTGAGCCATGGCACCGGCGACGATCCAAGTCGAACGAGCAGCTTGTTGATCAGGCCGACGTCGGTGGCGTAGAGATTACTCCAGAGGATGGCGACGACGGCGCCGGAGATCACGACGGGGAGGAAGAACGACGCGCGCCAGAAGCCCCGAAACTTCAGCTTCCGATTGAGTGCCAGCGCCAGCGCCAGCGCTGTCACGATTTGCAGCGGAACATGGATGCTGAGGAACACGAACGTGTTTGCCACGGCGCGCCAGAAACGTCCGTCGCTCGCCAGCATCTTGATGTTGTCGAAGCCGGCGAGGGACGGCGCAGTCACGAGATCCCACCGTAGAAACACGAGAACCAGCGCGAACACGATCGGATACGCCGCGAATACCAGGAGGAAGAGGGCGTAAGGCGCCGCCATCAGTGAGCCCGACCGATGCTCATGCCGCATTCACAACACTCCTTCTGCCACTGGGCCTCGAGACGTTCGCCTGGTCCGATCCATCATGTCCCTCTTGTCACCGCGCATTCACGATGTTCCTCGCTTCGGCAGCCGCTCTGGCCAGTGCCTGTCGCACGGGGACTTTGGCATAGATGGCCGATTCCTCGTACGCTTCCGATATCAGGTCGAACATCTCGACCACATCGGGATCGACGTCGATGTCGCGCGTGCGCTCAACATACTTCGCATACGTTGAGAGCGTCGGCCAGGTCGCGAGAGAAACAGTGAAGCGAGAATCGGTAGACAGCCCGCGCCGGTATGGCAGCTGGCCGGCCTCCTCAAGCAAGATGCGATCGGCGGCTGGCGACGTGAGATACGCCACGAACCGCGCCGCCTCGTCAGGATGTTTCGTCGTCGAGAAGATCGCGATGCTGCGCAAGTCAGCGAACGCGAACTGATGCTCTGGATCAGTGCCATCCGCGGCCGGCACGGGTACGACGTCGAAGCGTAGGCCCTCGACCTTCAACTCGCTCAGCTCCTTCAGGAACCAGGGGCCGATGATCTTCATCGCGACGGTCCCATCAATAAATGGATCGCGCCCGATCGCAAAGTTCGATTTTGGCAGTCCCCCGCCGGCGAATCCCTGCCGGAGCAGCTCGAGCGCTGCTACCGCCGCATCGTTGTCGAAGACGACCTTTCCGCCCATTACCAGTGTCTTGCCGCCCGAGTTGGCGAGATACAGCGGGTAGAAATCGTAGAACCGCTCGTACCAGCTCGTCTTGAGCGTCGCCCAAAGCGCCCAACGATCATTGCGACCGTCGCCGTCAGTGTCGCGTGTCAGGCGCGTGAAGGCATCCAGAAGCTCGCTTTGCGTGCGGGGAGGGCGCACCCCGGCTGCCGCGAGCAGATCGATGTTGTACATCAACATCATAGGATTGGTTTTCCACGGGAAAGCGTAGATCCCGCTGTCTGGCAAACGGAGCGATGAGAGCATTGCGGGGTTCGCGCGCTCTTTCAGGCGTGCGGCCGTCGCGACCAGATTGTCGAGCCGCACAACGCCCTTAGCGCGGACCAAACGTGCGAGCAACGCCGATGAAACGTTCGAGCTGACGTCGGGCGTAGCTTTCGCGACGATGGCGGCGAGCAATACCTCTTCGGACGAACGGCCCGCCGGCAACGGCTGCACTCGTACCTGCACATCCGGGTTCGCTTTATTCCACTCCGCGGTGAGTCGCATTGCGACCGCAGTTTCGGTCGGATTTGCGGCGGGCCAGTAGGTCAGCGTGATCGGCGCCGCGTTCTTGTTTGCACCGACTCCGCCGTTGTCGTGCGCGATCTCCACCCCCGCTGGCCCTCGGCGCAGAAAAAGGCGCCGTCCCGCCGGGTCTGTGTACTCTCTCTGATCGGGGACTTTCGCGAGAGAAGTGGCCGGATCTCCGACTGGCCGATAGTGCAGGTACTCCGCCGCATCAGGGTTGCTCGTGACGCTTTGAAGCGCGAGTAACGCCTCGATAGTCGATTCAGCCCCGGAGTTTCGATTGAGTTTGATTGGCGACGGACCGTCGATTCCGTCGAAGGTCCGGCCGGACCTCTCGTCGTACATGCTCACGCCGGCGGGATTGGCGCCCAAGAGCCAGCTTGCAGTAAGTCCGGCAAACACGGCGTATCGGCGGTCACCCGTCGCATCCGCCAGCGCCAGATATCCTTCGACTATCGGGCTGATTCCGTACGCGATCTGCGGATACCAAGTCGCCGTCCCATCGGGGGAAACCGATGAAGGAATCCGGCCGGCGAGCAGAAATCTCCCCCACAGTCCGTCAGCTTCCTTTTTGGCCGACCCAACAAATTCTTTATGGCCCAGGGCGTTGCCGGCTAGCGCGAGCGCCTCCGTCGACCGGGCTCCCCACGCGTGCCAGGGCGTGCCCGCGCCATCCAGATGCGCTCCCCACGGGGGAGTCGCGTTGGTTCCCGCCGAGCGTTCGACGAGCATTTGCGCGGTGCGCGTCGCCAGCGGCACGGAAGCCTTCGACTGCTCGGCGCCCTGCATCGCGAGCAGTCCGAGCAACGCTTCCGCGGTGGCAGTGGTCGATTCACCAATCAGGCGTCCCGCACCGATCTCACGCTCCATTCGCGCGACGGCGCGATCCAGTACGGGGCGAACGCTCTTCACAACAGTCGAATCCTGTGGACCGAGCACCCTAACTGCTTCGCCGAGCGCCCAGATGCTTCGCGCGGCCCAGTACGACATGCTCTTCTGGCTGCTCGGCGCGCTACGGTTCAGCCTCCCCGCGGAGTCGATGAAGTTGACGAACTCGCCATCGCCCTGCTCCATCGCGGTGACGAAGCCGAGGAGTCGAATGGCCTCGTCATGGGCCGCGGAGTCTCGCGTCGCGTCGTACTCGCGGAGATAGACGACCGCGGCGCGAGCTGCGTCGTCGAGGCTCGCGATCCCCTCGAATCCGTCTCGTGCCGGCGAGGGTGTCGGACGATAGTCAGGCGCCTCGGAGTAGAGGGAGACGACGCGCACCGGCTTTCCACGCACGACGGCGTTCAGGCCAAGGTGCTGAAGATGATCCAATCGGACGGTTGTGGGAGAGGGGCCTCGGGAGGCGGCGGTTGCCGCATCTCGGCTACAAGCGGAAGCGAGCGAGATGAGGGAGAGAGTCACAGCCAAGATCATTCGCCGCGAAGCATTTCCTCGTGGGAGATCGGCCTCGATCACACGCGAAATATTCCGTCGAGCGAGATCGGTCTCGATCACAACGGAACTCCGCCCTGCTTCATTTTGATGGCTTCTTCCAGCGAGGCGATGAGCGCGCGCTTGTTGACTCGCGCCGCCGCGACGCACACGTCAGCAGCGCCGTAGTAAACCAGGAAATCTTCCCCGCGCTCGACAAACCCCTGCGGAAAGACGACGCGCACGCCCGTCTTGAAGTTGTTCATGTCGACCTGCGGAATCGCATTGACCTCGATCTCGTACGGCGCTTCCGGCGTGAGGGCTGGCGTGTCGGAGACGTAGAGCACCTTCTCCGGCTTCTTCAGGTCGAGCACACACCAACCCATTGAGTAGACATTCCCTTCGTCGATCGAAGTCGCGCCGTGAAACGGCAACAGCCAGCCGACATCGGTCTTGATCGGCGGTGCTCCGGCGCCGACACGGGAGCTCCGCCACGTATTCGGCTGCGGACCGACGAGCGCCACTCCCTTTGCCGGCCATTTGTTTTCCAGAGCGCTTGCCCGGATGCATACGATGCGAGGCATCGGGCGATGAAGAATTACGTACTGACCGTCGATCTTTTGCGGAAGGATCACGCAGTTCTTGTTTTCGCCGGCGATGCGCGGGCCATGGCGGCGGTAGTGCGCGGGAGAGAGCAGATCATCCGTTGTTATCAGGCAGACCTGCGGACCGTCGCGCGAATATCCTGTATAGGTGATGGCGTAGCGCTTTTCTTCCTCGAGGTATGTGATGCGCGCGTCTTCGACGCCCCAATCCTCGTACGGCGCATCGCGCGCGACCGCGGGCCTATCCCAGATCTCATCGATCTTCTCGCCATCTGAAGAGAGGGCCAGGCCAAGGCACGACTGCCGAGTGGCTTCCTCGAAAACGCGAACGAGGATCACGATCTTGCCGCTCTTGCGGTCGATCGTGGCGCCGGGATTGAACGCTCCGGTCGCCCGAACGAACTTGATGTCTGAAGGGCGAATAAGCGGATTTGTCGCAAGACGCTCCAGCGGCGCGATCATAATGGCCTCTCCGCTACCCACTTTGCGTAGAGGCGCGCGAAATGCTCACCCGGCGCGCGGTAGTATTCGTCGGGCGTCACATCCAGCACCCGTGGCACTGCGGCCAGGTCAGAATACGCGCCGGCATCTCGATGCTTCCTGAACTTTCTGAATACCGCGGCGATGGGTTTTTCGCTTCCGTCTGCACGGACCAGTCCGAAGGTCCGTTCCCGTACCGCGGTCGCCAACGGCGCCCGATCGAAGATTCGGGGATCATAGTCTCCGTAGCACCAGGCGTATGCACCCGCCGCTCCGATCCCCACCAGTCTTTGCAGGACCGCTTCGTAATACGCCGCCGTCTCGTCCTCGGATGCAAGATACTGACGGAGCGGGTACCCGAGAAAATCATCCGTGATCGTCTGTCCGGGAGATCCTTTGGGTGCGGTGCACATGCCGAACTCCTGCATGAGCGGACGGCGGCCGCGGCCCGCGAGCCCCGCGGTCAGCGCGCAGGAGAAGGGCACCAGCTCCGGATCGAGAAATGAGCGCGCCCCGGCGTAGTAGAGTGGATACGCGTGCATCAGGTCTTCGTCGGCCACGTCGCCGATGTCATCCACGCGCATGTACTTCTCCGTAGTCAGCGACGGCAGGTGAGCGCCAATCTGAATCGGCGTACCAGGGGCCACCCGTCTTACAGTATTCGCCAGGAGCGATGCCCAGAGCCAGCCAGCATCTCTCGTACTCGGCCGCTGTGCGTCATCGATCTCATTTGCCAGATCGAATGCGCGAATCGAGGATTCTCCTGCCAGAGCTCGCGCACAGGTCTCGACCAGCAGCGCCTGTGAGCGCAACAGAGTCGGATCCGAAAACAGATCGCCCGGCCCCCGGGCGTCCAGCATCCACTCCGGCCACCAGAATTTGCCGCTCATGTTGATGACCACGAGCGTAGGAACAACTCTCAGGCCCGCATCCTTTGCCGCGCGGACAACCTCGACCAGCTTCGCGACCATATCGGGCGCCACGGTGAGGGGCATGGGAAGGAAATCCCGGGCCATCGTGAACACGCGGACAACGTCAAAGCCCATGCTGGCGATCTGCGCCATCTCTTCGCGCACTTCGCCCATGTCCAGCTCGCGCCACATGTACATGGCGGTTTGCCGCGGCCAATAATTGATGCCCAGCTCGAAGGTCACGGGTCCGAAAGTCCCGCCAGGATCTCCGCGAGTGAAAGGTCGGCGACGGCGGTGACCCCATCGGCCGCGCCGTAGTAAATGCGCACCAGATCCCCTTCGGTGAGCAGGCCGCACGTGAACACGACGCTGCCATAGAATCCTTCGCGCTCGTATGGCGCCTCGGGTCTCAGTATCGGCTCGCGCGAGCGACCGATCACGCGGGCGGGATCGTGCAGGTCGAGGAGAAGAGCACCGAGTGAGTACGTCGGAGGATTGCGCGTCACCCCATGGTAAATAGCCAGCCAGGCGTCCTGCCTGCCCGCGTGGACGCGGAATGGGACGGCCCCGCCGCCAATCTTCTCGTCATCCCACATCCCGGGCCGAGCGGTGGCAACGATACGGTGGTCGCCCCAGGAGAACATGTCGGAGGACGACGCGGTCCAGATGGCGACCTGTCCGAGACTTTCCGGCATCGGCCTGTGCAGCGCGGCGTAGCGGCCGCGGATCTTCTCCGGGAAGATCGTGACGTCGCGGTTTGGCGGCGGAAACATGATGCCGTGCCGCTGGAACGTCTTGAAGTCTTTAGTCGACGCGAGGGCTGTCGAGATTCCGTGCTCCGAGACCGCGGTGTAGTTGATCCAGTATGTGCCATCGAGCAGCGTGATGCGCGGATCCTCGATGCCATAGGATTCGTATTCCGTCCCGGCGGTCATGTCTGGCATGCCTTCGACGTCGAAGTGAATGCCGTCTTTCGAACGCGCGATACGGAAATGCGACATCGATGTCAGCCAGGTGCGCCCATCCGCGATTATCAGCCGCGGGTCGCTCACATCGAGGCCCTTGGTGTCCACGTGCCAGTGCTTGATCTCGATGAGACGCTGCGCGGCGTTGTAGATCGGTGCGGCGACTATGCTGGAGGAGACACTTCGCGGAGCCTCGGAGACGCGCAGGAGCAGGATGACTTCACCGTCGTGTCTTATTACGCCGGGATTGAAGACGCCCACCACTTCGAGATCCGGCCTCGAGGCCAGAACCATCGCGGGTGTTACGATTGGATTTTCTGGTGGCCGGTTGGCGGTCACAGCTCAGACGCGACAAATCCGTACGGCTTCGGCCAGCGAAGCGCGTGGGTCGCGAGTCGGGACGAATTCCTGTGCTACGTATCCGGAGAATCCGGTCCCGGCGATCGCGAGCATCACCGCGCGATAGTTGATCTCCTGCGAGCCGTCGATCTCGTGGCGGCCCGGGACGCCGCCGGTATGGAAGTGGGCGATGTAGTGATGGTTGTCGCGGATCGTGCGGATCAGATCGCCTTCCATGATCTGCATGTGGTAGATGTCGTACAGCAGCTTGAAGCGTTCCGAGCTCAGCTGCTTCGCGAGCGCGACGCCCCACGCCGTGTGATCGCACTGATAATCAGGATGGTCCTGTCTGGAGTTGAGGAGCTCCATGCACAGCGTCACGCCGTGTCGCTCCGCCATCGGAATGAGCGGAGCGAGTCCGCGCGCGCACGTGGCGCGACCCTCATCGTCGCTCATTCCGTTGCGGTTGCCGGAGAAGCAGATCACGTTCGGCACACCAGCCGCGGCGGCGAGCGGGATCGCGTGCTCGTAGGCGGGAATCAGCCACGCGTGGTTTTCGACGCGGTTGAATCCCTGCGTGAGCCGAGTCTCGGGGCTCGGAACGGTCGCATAGCCCATCGCACATGTGAGCCCGTATTTGCGTGGGACCGCCCACTCGTCCGGCTCGAGGAGGTCGATCGCATCGAGTCCCAGCTTGCGAGACATCTGACAGAGCTGGTCGAGGGTGAATTTGTTGTATGGCCAGCGGGAGACGGACAGCTTGACCTTTGATTTGGGACGACGCGCATCGGGCTCGATGGCTCGAGGGTCGGTCACCTCGGATGCGTCACCGCGGGCGGGCCAGGGACCGAAAAGCCCTGTCACTCCGGTGGCCGTTCCCGCGGCGAGAAAGTCTCGCCGGTTCACATGGCCAATGTGGGAGTCCGGCCCGGTCTCTGTCAAGCGAACAACCGGGCTGGGTCTCATAGCGCGGAACGACAAAATGCTTCAGATTCTTGGCGGTCTCCGCTTTTAGCGGTTGCGGAGCGCAGGGTAAAGAGCTCGGCCACTTCTCTCTCACCGACTGAACGCCATGAGCAACCTCCACATCGTCGACATCCTCGTTATCGCCGCGTACTTCCTCCTCCTGTCGGGGATCGCCTACTGGGCGGCGCGCAAAGAGAAAAACGTGAGCTCGGATTACTTCCTGGCGGGCCGAGATGTGGGTTGGCTTGCGGTCGGAGCGAGCCTCTTCGCTTCCAACATTGGGAGTGAGCACCTCGTAGGGCTCGCCGGCACGGGAGCGGCGAGCGGCCTGGCTGTCGGCCACTTCGAGTGGCTCGCGAGCTTCATCCTTCTGCTCCTCGGCTGGCTGTTCGTGCCCTTCTACCTCAGAAGCGGCGTGTACACAATGCCGGAGTTCCTCGAGCGCCGCTACAATCCAGCCGCGCGTTCGTACTTCACCTGGGTGTCCATCGTCGGCTATGTGCTGACCAAGATCAGCGTGACGCTGTTCGCCGGTGGCGTCGTGATGCGAGCGGTGACAGGGTACGACTTCTGGACCAGCGCGGCCATACTCATCGTCATCACCGGGTTGTACACGATTTTCGGTGGACTGCGCGCGGTGATCTATACCGAGGTCATGCAGGCCGTAGTTCTGATCGTCGGCTCTGTGACGCTGATGTTCATCGGTCTCCATGCGGTGGGCGGATGGTCGGGGCTCAAGGCCGCCGTGCCTCCCGACTATTTTTCAATGTGGAAGCCGTCCAACCACAAGGATTTCCCCTGGACGGGAATCGTGTTCGGGGCACCGATCCTCGGCATATGGTATTGGTGTACAGACCAACACATAGTGCAGCGCGTACTCGCGGCCAAGAATATTCAGGACGCCAGGCGCGGAACGATCTTCGCCGGGTACCTCAAGATCCTTCCGGTCTTCATTTTTGTACTGCCCGGAATCATTGCGGCCGCGCTGTACGCGGACGTTCGGGGAGGCGGGATGGCCGACTCCGCCTATCCGATCCTGGTTACACGGCTCCTTCCGATCGGATTCAAGGGTCTGGTTCTCGCCGGAATGCTCGCCGCGCTAATGAGCTCGCTCGCCTCCGCCTTCAACTCGGTCTCGACCCTGCTGACGTGGGATGTGTACCGGAAGTGGCGGCCGAACGCGACCGAGGCGCGGCTGGTATTCGTGGGTCGCATTACGACGGTCGTCCTGGTTGGAGTCGGACTGCTCTGGGTTCCGATGATGAAGTACGTCTCGCCGCAACTCTATATCTACCTGCAGAGCGTGCAGGCCTACATCGCGCCGCCGATCGCCGCTTGCTTCCTCCTCGGTGTGTTGAGCCCCCGCCTGAATGGGAAAGGTGCACTGACTGCTCTGTGGACCGGCTTCGTACTCGGGTTCGCGCGTCTGGTGCTGGAGCTGGACAAGTCGAACCTCACCACGGGAACACCACTCTACTGGTTCGCGGACATCAACTTCCTGCACTTCGCGGCGCTGCTCTTTCTGTTGTGCAGTCTGCTTCTGATCGTTGTCAGCATCATGACGCCGCCGCCGGCTCCTGAGCGTGTGGCGGACCTGACCATGCAGACGGTTGCTCCGTCGGAGGTAGTGGCGGTGAATCCAAGAGAACGAAACCTGGAGATTTCGCTGTCGGTCCTGCTCGCCGCCACAATTGGGGCGCTTTGGATCGTATTCCGTTAGCGCTCGATGCGTTGAATCTTGACGGGAGGGGAAACAATCGATCTGGAGTCATGAGCACTGAGTTGGGGGGAGACTCGTCTGATTTAGGGGACCAATGGCGACAGCTCTCCCACGAGATCGCCTGGATGGCGACGCCGCACAGCGCGTTTTACCTGCTGGTCGTGCTCTCCACGGTAATCGCGTCCTTCGGGCTGCTGGCGAACAGCACTGCGGTCGTCATTGGCGCGATGCTCGTCGCTCCTTTAATGGGGCCTATTTTCGGCATCGCGTTTGGGCTCGCGACGGGCGACAATGCGCTGCTCGCGCGTTCGGCTGCCGCCGAGGCGAAGGGAGTCGCGCTTGCCGTCGGGCTATCGTGGTTGATCGGGCTCATCCCGCCGCACCCGCAGTTCGGTCCGGAAATCCTTTCCCGCACCGCGCCCACAGTTTATGACATCGCGGTAGCGGTTGCATCGGGACTCGCCGGCGCTTTCGCGCTGGCCGACAAAAGGGTAAGCCCTGCGTTGCCCGGCGTTGCGATCGCGACCGCGATCGTTCCGCCGCTCGCCAGCGCCGGCCTCTGTTTCTCGGCAGGCCGTCTGGACCTCGCCTTCGGAGCGCTGCTTCTCTTCTTCGCCAATCTGCTGGCGATCGAGTTGACCGCTGCCGCTTATTTCACTTTCGTCGGATTGCGTGGCGGTCGGATCCACGAGCAGTTCCGGCTGGGCGACTTCGTGCGCCATTTCTTTGTCAGTTTCGCCCTCCTCGTTCTTATCGGAGCCTTCATGACGCGAACGCTGATAAGCGGCATCACTGAAAATCGGGAACGCGCGGCCATTCGGACCGTACTCGGCGGCGAGCTGCGAACGTCACAGGGCGCCCGACTCACGGAGATGTCGCTCGAGCCTGATGGCCAAAGCACCCGTGTTTTCGCGACGGTACTCACGCCGCAGGAGCTGACGCCCGATCATGTGGCGCTTCTGGAAGACGTGCTGCGCCGGCGCGTGTCGTCGAAGCTCCACCTCGTTGTTCGCTCGATCATCTCCAAGGATGCTGATCGAAACGGCCGCGTCTTCGTCGCTGCGGACGAAGTGCAAAAGCAAACCGAGGCGGCGCAACAAACCGCGTTTCTTTCTACTGCGTCGGACGTACTGAGGCGCCATTTCACCTCGACGACCGGAGTCGAGCTCGTCGATCTCCGTCGCGACCGCACCGACTCGGCGGACATCGTGACAGCGGTGGTACGAACGCCGACTGCGCTTTCCCCCGCCCAGGTTGATTCACTCGCAAGTCTGCTAAGAGCTGCGCTCGGCGCACCGGTCGGCCTGGTGGTAAGGTCGATCATTACCATAGATGCGGACACGGCGCGTTTCCTCAACGAGTCGACCGATTCCGTTTCCGGGGCTGCCGCGGCGCGCAGCACTCCACCCGGAAGACGGCGTTCCGTTTCTGCGCCTCGCAATAGATGAGCGCGAGCGGGGCTGACGGCAGCGCAGCTGTTCGTGCCGGAGTACTGTCCACAGCGCAGTCGGCAACCGGGCAAAAATCAGGAAATGTGCTTTTGGCTTGATTCCCCCCGTCCCTCCTGATGCCGGGCCAGGCCTACCTTCCGCAACAGCCGTTGCATGGTGAGTCCCTGTAGGAGAATCGAGAGAACCACGACGCCGAACGTCAGGGTGATCAGCAGCGCACGATTGGGGAAATCGAACGGCAGCGACAGTGCCAGCACCATTGACAGCGCTCCACGCAAGCCGCCCCACGTCATCACCGCCAGCCAGCCACGCGGAATGGGCTCCTTCGTCCTTTGCAGCATGCCGCCGATGCCAAAGACGACGGCGGCGCGGGCGATCACAACGACGACGAAGGCGATCAGTATTTCCGGCCAAGCCTTGAGCAAGGCGAATCCCGACTCGTCGAATCCGATCAGCAGAAACACCACGGAGTTGAGCGCGAACGCGATGTACTCCCAGAAAGCGCCGAGGGCGAATCTGGTGTTGGGCGACATCGAGGTGAGCCTTCCCTCCTTGCCGCAGTACATACCGGCGACTACCGTCGCGATCACACCCGATACACCGGCCTGCTCCGCGAACGCGAAGGTGCCATAGGCGGTGATCATCGTGATCGTGATCTCGATCACTGCATCGTCGATTTTTGAGATCAGGGCTGATGCCGCCGTGCCGGCTACGTAGCCGAGAAAGCCGCCGCCGCCAACTATGATAATGAACCGAAGCACGAGCTGACCGGTGCTCGAGGCAGCGCCCGAGACCGCGGCAAGGAGAAGCGAGAGGAGGACGATCGACGTGCCGTCGTTCATCAGACTCTCGCCCTCTATCAGAGTCGCCAGCCTTCTGGGAACGTGAAGTTCCTTGAACAGTGCCACCACCGCGATTGGATCGGTCGCGGCGACCAGCGCGCCGAAGACCAAACCCTGTTGCAGGGTGAAACCGACACGTGACGTCAGCCCCCCGATGGCCAGCGCCGCGCCCGTGCCCGCGATTACGATGGCCACAACGACTCCGGGAATCGCCAAAGCGGTGATCGCGAGTTTGTTCTTGAGGAAAACGTCAACATCCATGTTGAAGGCAGCCTCGAAGAGCAGACCGGGCAGAATCACCACGAAGAGCAGATCG
Organism: Gemmatimonadales bacterium; assembly: GCA_038316775.1. Taxonomy (GTDB): domain Bacteria; phylum Gemmatimonadota; class Gemmatimonadetes; order Gemmatimonadales; family Gemmatimonadaceae; genus UBA4720. The sequence continues at coordinate 22,142 of JBBQAV010000018.1, forward strand.
TGCGTGAGATGGGGCGGATCGATGAGGTGCGTTGCCCCCAGCACCATCCCCGCGACGACGAGTGCCACGGTGTACGGGATCCTGATCCACCGGGCGGCGATCGCCGCGGCGGTCGCGATCGAAAACAGAATTATGAGTGTTGTCTCAATCCGCATCGCGCACCGGAGATCGATTTGGCTGCCGAGGAAGGAGCCATTCGCTGTGACGCTGCCACGTGCATGGCCGTCAGCCAGCCGCGATTAAATTATGCCGTCGAAGTCGGTTCTCGTGAGGGGCAACCACAAGGTAAATGCCGACCCTTGCCCACCGGCAGATCTGACAGTGACGTCACCTTCGAGGAGCCGTGCGATGCGCCGCGCTATTGCCAGCCCCAGACCTGCTCCCGGCCTGTCGCGGTGGATATCCAAACGGGAGAACTCTTCAAAAATCGCGTCGGCCTTGTCCGCGGGGATGCCCGGGCCGCTATCAATGACCTCTACCGCAATCCAGCGGTCCCCCGCGCCGCTTCCGTTCTTTGACTTTAAAGAGGCGCGAACCGATATCTCGCCCCCCTTGGGAGTATACTTGATCGCGTTCGAGAGCAGGTTGCCGAGTACCTGAGTCACCCTCTGCGGATCGGTGGAGATTTCTGGAAGGTCGGGCGCCACGCTTAAATCCAACCGGTGGCCGGAAGCAACGGCGCTTGCCGCGTGTTCCTCGACAGCGTCTTCCACCAGTTTGCCGACCAGCGTCTTGCGCGGGACTATGTCCAGATGTCCGCTCTCGGCTCGAGACATGCCGAGGATGTCGTCGATCAACGCCAGCATGGACTTGGCGGATGCGTGGATGCGGTCCATGCTGCGGCCCTGCTCAGCAGTCAGCGGTCCCTTGATTCCCAACTTCAGGAGATCGGTGTACCCGACGATCGCGCTCAACGGATTCTTCAGGTCGTGGGTGATACCGCGTACCAGACGCGCCCGCGCTTCCACCGCCCGCTCGAGATTGGCTCGATCGCGCATCGCCGCTGCCGCGAAGAGACGAAGCCCGCGCCCGAGCCACGCCACAATTATGACGGCACCCATGGCAATCAGCCCGACCACCACCGTCATCCATCGCTGGGCTCTGTTTGTTGCTTCAGCTTCCGCCCAGCGTTTATCGGCAGCATTGCCGAGTGCTTCATCAAGGCGGGCCGCGCCAACCAGCAGTTGTTCGTATTCAGCGGGATGAAAAGGATCGCCCACGGCTCGCGAGCCCGAAGACGGCGAGATAGAAGTCTCAATCGCGGCGTGCCACCTGGCTTCGAGAAATCGGAGTGCGTTGAATTCAGTCCCTACTTTCGGATCCAGTACCCGGATGTACGGCGTGAGCTCGTCGTATGCGCTCATTTCGTCGGCGAGCGCGGTGCGGTAGCCGACAATGAGCAGCGTGTCTCGCCTTTCGATGAACTCGCGGGCGAGCGTTCCCTCCATTGCGAGCGCGAGGTGAATTCGAGTGACCACTCCACGCGCGGGCCCGATACGAGAACGCAAATCCTCGTGAAGCGGTTCGACGAGGCGATGGCGCAGTACCGGCAGCAGTACGAGAGCGACGATCCCCAGGACGAGGGCGAGCAGCGTGGTCCAGGTTCGCCAGCCCGCATTCGCGACCGAAGTCGGATCTGAAACCTTTTTGTCGTTTGATGTTCCAGCCATTGGAGATCCAGGTGGAGTCACCACATGCTCATCCGCGGATGGAGAAGATGGTAGTCGAGTACTCTACTACACGAGCCGGCTAAAGTTGGTTCGCCCCTCGGCGCCGATCGTCCTGGGTGCGGGGAAAACGATCGCTCCCGCATTCGGTTTACCAATAGCCGCTTGAGACCCACCCTTGCTCACCGCGCTCGTAGCGGAAGTTCCAGCTGCGATATACCCCAAATTGCGAACCGAGTCTTACCACCGGCCGTGTCGCGCGGATCAGCAGGTAACGCAGCTCGGCCGAATCGGCGCGCGCGGCAAAGTAGGGAAACAAATCAGCCACTTCGGACTCGATCGAAGATCTGGAAGCCCGGGCCGTCCTGAAGCGAACCGAAAAAACCGGTCCGACCGCCCGCCACACCTGGTGCTGTTCGGAGACGGGGTACAAATCTCCAGAGACTCCAGCCACCGGCTCGAATGTCATCGACGGAGCCGTGAGAATCAGCAGTCCCATCGCGGCGAACAAGACCGACCGAATGAGGCCGCCGAACGGGTGCTCCCGAAATGGGTCGAACGCGGAGCGAACGTTCATCTATCAATATACCTGATCCCACTCGACGGACAGCCTGATAGCGGAGTCAATGATGCCGACCATGCTGTAGGTCTGGACGAAGTTTCCCCACAGCTCACCGGTCCTCGGATCGATGTCTTCAGAGAGCAACCCGTGCTGATTTCGGTGAGCGAGAACGTTCTCGAATAGAGACCGCGCCTCATCCCGTCGGCCGAGCGCGGCGAGAGCATTGATGTACCAGAACGTGCAAACGAGAAAGGCGTTCTCCGGCGTTCCGAAGTCATCGCGCTCCGAATATCTAAAAATGAAGTCGCCGCGCTTGAGGTCACGCTCTATGGCGGCCACGGTCCCGGCAAACCTCGGGTCGTCTGCGCCAAGAAACCCGACTTCGTGCAGTCGCAGCAGACTGGCGTCGAGGGTATCGCCGTCAAAGGTTCCCACGAACGCATTCAGTTTCTCGCTCCAGGACCGCTCGGATATCACCTGGTGTATTCGGTCGGCATGGCGGCGCCAGTAGCCGGCGCGGTCGGCAAGCCCCAGGTGGGCGGCAATTCGTGACAGCCGGTCGCAGCCTGCCCAGCACATTACGCTCGAGAAAGTGTGAACCCGTAACTTGCCGCGGAGCTCCCATATCCCGGCATCGGGCTTGTCGAACAGCTTGACCGCCTGTTCGCCGAGTGCTTCGAGCCGGGGGAAAAGTGTCTCGTCACCGCGGCGCACAAGTCGGCGGTCGAAGAAGACGTGCGGCGCGGCGAGGATGGCCGCGCCGTACACATCGTGCTGCACCTGTAAATATGCCTGGTTTCCTACCCTCACCGGTCCCATCGAGCGATATCCGGCGAGACATCCCGCCGTGCGCTCGTCGGGCACGCGTCTCCCGTTGATTCCATACAGCGGCCTCAGCGTTCCGTCCTCGGCGTCGGCGACGATGTTCAGGATGAACGCCAGGTAGCGCTCCATGGTGCGCGTTGCACCGAGACGATTGAGCGCGTTGACGACGAAGTACGCGTCGCGGATCCAGCAGAATCGGTAATCCCAGTTACGACCGCTGTTCGGCGCTTCGGGAACCGAGGTCGTCACCGCCGCGACGATGGCGCCCGTATCCTCGAAGACATTGAGCTGGAGAGTGATGGCGGCGCGAATGACGGCATCCTGCCACTCAAACGGAATCGCCAGCATCCGAACCCAGTCGCGCCAGTGAGATGCAGTCTCGTCAGCGAAGTGGCGGCCCAACTCGCTCACCGGGCCACTTACCGTCTCGTCGGGTCCGAGGAGCAGCGTGATTTCGTCTTCGAGATAGAATGGATTCTCCTCGAGAACCGCCGTCGTCGAGGCATCGGTGGTCAACCTCAGTACTACCTCGCCGCCGTAGTAGCGGATGTGGTTGCTGCCGCTGGTGGTCCGTGGGCGCTCGCAACCGTATTCGCGCGCGGGTCGCAGCCTGATGCGAATTCGCGGGTTCCCGGCGATGCGCCTCACCTGGCGCACCAGCATCATCGGGCAGAACATGCGGCCGAACTGCCGGAAGCGGGGCGCGAAATCGACGACTTCTATCGCGCCGCCTTCGGAATCGTACGATCTGGTGACTAAGATCGGAGTGTTGGCCATGTATTTCTGCTCTGCGTTCACTGCGTTGAGAAGCTCGATCTCGAATATCCCGAAATCGCCCGACTCATCGCCGGCCAGCAGCGAGCAGAAGACGGGATCGCCGTCCAGGCGCGGAAAACATCCCCAGCATATCTGGCCGGTCGAATCGACGAGCGCCGCGATTGTGCCGTTGCCAATCAGCGCCAGGTCGAGCGACCGTTGTCGATGTTTGTCTGACAGCTTGTGACTCCAGTTATCGTTGTTTTTCGCCGTGCTCAAGCCAGGTCTGCACAGCTTCGACATCGGCGAGCCGCCAGGGCGCGCGTGAGCGTCCCTTGCCGACCTTGATCGAGTACCCGCCCAGCGCGTTCACTGCCGCGAAGCCGTGCTCGTCTGTCGCGTCGTCGCCTACGAACACCGGTACGCGACCATTGAAGGGCGATTCCGCCATGAATTCGTATACAGCCTGGCCCTTGTCCTTGCCGCTTGGCTTCAGCTCCACGACTCGCTTGCCCCGCTGGACGGTATAATCTGCGCCAATCTCCGCCTGTACGGTACGCATCAACCGGTGCACATAAGACCCAAGCGCCGGTTGCTGACGGTAGTGAAGGGCGAGGGAGAGCTCCTTGTCCTCCAGCATCAACCCCTGATGACGGCCGGCGATGGCAGCGAGCCTCGCGCGCGCCGGGGCCAGTGCTCCGATCGGGAAGGTGTGCCGGGTCACCCGGCCGTTCACATCCCTTCGCTCGATGCCGTGCTGGCCGGCGACGGGCAGTGCCTGGTCGTGAAAGATCGAGTCGATGTCTGCTATCGACCTGCCGCTGATCAGGGCCAGTGCGCCGCCGGTTGCGCGGCGCAATCGCAGTATCAGCTGCAGCAGATCCGCCTCGAGACGGACCTCCCACGGAGTCGGCGCGATGTCGACCAGCGTTCCGTCGATGTCGAAGAAGTACGCCCAATCGAGGCGCGGTGCCGGTGGCTGCGCTATTCGCAGTCGGGACTGTTCAGCGGATGCTTTCACTCGGCCCGGTAGGGGTGACCTGGGAATCTGATGCGCGTGTCCATTTCGCCGCGTGCGGGGCGCGCGCGAGAAGTCCGCGTCGCCGCCTGATCCTGGCCGCGTCGAGGAGCATGCGCCCTGCCCAACGATATACGTTGAACTCTCGCACCAGATCTCGCATCAGCCGCATCCTGGCTCGCTGCGCCCTGAGAGGCATGGTCAGCGCCACATTAAGCGCGGCCGCACATTGATCGGCGTCGTACGGATTGACGATCAGCGCTTCCGGGAGCTCGCGCGCGGCGCCGGTAAATTGACTCAGAATCAGAACGCCCAGATCGTCGTCGCGGGCCGCCACGAACTCCTTGGCCACCAGATTCATTCCGTCGTGAAGACTGCTGACAAAGCAGAGGTCGGCCGCACGGTAGTGCTCATAGACCTCGTGCGGCTCGTGGTGCTGGACGGACAGGATGATCGCCGGATACATGGAGGCGAATCGCTCGTTTATGCGCGCCGCCAGATCGCGCACCCGTCGCTCATAATTCGCATATTCCGGAATGCTCGCGCGGCTCGGCGCCGCTATCTGGATGAAGCTGAACCTGCCGATCCACGCAGGATGGAGCTCCATCAATCGTTCGACGGCGCGGAACCTCTCCTCGAGACCTTTGGTGTAATCGAGCCGTTCGATGCCCACGCCCACCGAGTGGTCTGTTGGCAGACGATGGCGCTGGCGAATCAGCGTGCGGCATTCGGCGATGGGCGGCGCCTTCAGCGCGACCGACGGCGGCCACTCGATCGAAATCGGATACCGCTTCACCCCCGTCGTCTGTCCCTTGTACGTGACGGTAAAAGTCTCCCGATCGACTCTCGCCTCGAGCTGGCGGTCGACGGTATCGACGAAGTTGTTGCAGTGGAACTGGGTATGAAAGCCGAGTATGCTGCTTCCGAGCAGACCGTCGAGAAGCTCTTGTCGCCATGGGCAGATGGCGAACGCTTCGGGATTTGGCCACGGGATGTGCCAGAACGCAATGATGGTCGCCCCCGGCAGTTTCTCGCGCACCATTCGCGGCACCAGTGCCAGATGGTAATCCTGCACCAGCACGACGGGGTCGGACGACTTCGCCTCCGCCACCACGGCATCGGCGAACTTACGATTCACTCTCTCGTACTCCAGCCAGTCCGAAGTGCGAAAGGTCGGCCGCACGTGAGCGATGTGACAGAGCGGCCACAGCCCCTCGTTTGAGAAGCCGTAGTAGTAGCCTTGCTCCTCTTCTTTTGTCAGCCAGATGCGCCTGAGCACGTATGACGGGTCATCCTGCGGAACGGGAATCCGGCCCTTCCCGTCCACGACTTCGCGGTCGGCGGAGCCGCTACCGTGCGCGATCCACGTTCCCGAGCAGGCACGCATGATCGGCTCCATTGCGGTTACCAGCCCGCTGGCCGGCCGCTGGACGACGATGCCCTGAGGCTGACGGACGTGGATGTACGGCTCCCGATTGGAAACTACTATCACGTCCTGATCGCGCAGCTCGCGGTGGAGGATCTCACGCAGCGTATCGGGCGTCCAGCCGAGCTGCTCCTCGTCGCGCAGCCGATGCTCGGCCTCGAGATCTCTGATCAGCGCGCGAAGGTCGTCCGCAATCGGCTGCAGCTCTCCTTGCTCGGACGGCTGCGTTGGTCGCAAAAGCCCCTCGCCGCGCATCAGGGCCTGTATGCCGTGAACCCATCCACGCCAGCTCAGTTGGGCGATCACCACGGTTATCAGCGATACGACGATGCCGAGGCCGATGAAAAAGTAGAACAGGTATTGTTTCGTCTCGTCGCTGCGACGTTGCACGAAGCTCATGTCGTGCACCATTACGACGTTGCCGATTGGCGACAGGCTGTCTCCTATAGGCAAGACCGAAACCAGCAGCGGCCCATGGGGCTGTGTCAGGATCTGGGTGGCAGGGCTGGCGAAACGATCGAGGTCCGTGCACTGGATCTCGCGCGGCAAGGTCGGGGTGGCGATCGGCCGCTTGCCATCGATCGGACAGAACCCCATCGCGAAGAGACGTTCGTCCTGCGTGATTCTCGCAAAGAACCTGCGGATGGCGCTGGAATCGTCCGTGTTAACCAGATTCTCCAGCGGCCCGTCGATGCTGTTGGCAACCAGACTTGCGCGCAGGTTCAGGTCGCGAATGAACCATTTCTGCGTCAGTTTGTCCACCAGCGGCATGACGGAGTACGCGAGCGCAGCCAAAGCCAGGACGAGCGGAATGATGAAGCGAAGGGACAATCTCAAAAGGCAGGCTCCGTCATACTTCGTAGTTTAGCCGGCGCTCCGGTTTATCGGAACCGCATCGGCAAATCTCTGTTGACGCTGGGTCGGTCGGACGACTCCCGGCCGTATCGCGGGATCCCCAAATTCTGCAGATTCACTCTCCACACCAAGCGGAACAATCCGAATGAAAAAGATGAAGTCTGGCGTCTTTCTTTGCGCCGTGACGGCCGCTTGCCTGGTTTCTTCGGCGTCGTATCTCGCGGCACAGACCAGCCTAGTACAGCCAGTACTCGGTTTTCCGGAACCAGGTGTCGATGATTCGGCTGCCTATCAGGGGTACCAGACCCGCTTCTTCCGCGACACGAAGGGCAACGTCGTCCAGATATACCTCGACCCCCGCACCGGACGCGTGACGACACTCCTCGCTGATGCCGCCGACGAGAGCGTCGGGTTTAGCGTCCGCGACGGAAGCGGCAAGCCGATCCGTCTCGAGTGGGGCTCGCCGGACGCCATCATATCGCAGACTGGGGATCGCCGTACCATCGAGTACCAGCTCGTCGCCAACGCCCCGCAGATCGTGATCGGATGGATTCTTCTGGGCTCCATGCGCGTCGAGCGGGATCTCGGATACTCCGGACGACAGCTCGAGCCGTACGATTGGCCGACATTCCCGCTGCGCGAGCAGGATGAGCTGATCAGGAATCTCGATCGCCTCGATCCCGCCGAGCGTCAGCGTCAGCTAGGACTTCTCAACGCGGGCCTCACATCGGAGCTTCGCTCCCGCCTCGAGCCGGATCTCATCACGACTGGCATGCGCGACCGTCGCGGCGTGAGCGCCTTTCAGACGACGCTCGACCGAAAGACGAATCTCCAGCTCGATCTGAGTCCCGATCCACGCGATGCATCGCTACTGGTCACGCTTCCCATTGTCTCGATGCGGGCCAACTCGAACCGCCCGATCCGGTTCACCGTCCGCGTGACGACCGACGGACCGTCGCTCACTCAGCTGACGCGCGATCAGATCTTCAACGGAGAATTTCTCCGGTTCCTCAACGACGCGAAGGTTGCCGCCGACCGCGCTCGCGGGAACGTCAGCCGGAACGCCGCCGCTGCCGCAACCGTCTCTCGGTACCGCTTGCTCGAGCGCGACGTGCGGGGCACTGAGCTTCTTAGCTCGAAAGAAAAGCTGATGGCCGGCCTCCCGAACTACGCGACGTACTTCGGCCGCGACATGATGATGACGTCGCTCATGATGCAGCCCGTCTGGAGCGACGCGATGCCCGAGTTCGTGATCGCCAGCGCGCTGAGAAAGCTCGGCCCGGAAGGCGATGTGAGTCACGAGGAAGCGCTGGGCGGGCAGGCAATTCGGGAGAATGCGGCCGAATACAACGCGCACATGGCCGAGTACTTCCGGTTGCTGCGTCGCGGCAGCCGAACCGCGGCCGACACCGCGCTCGTGCACGCGCGCGCGCTGCTGGTGGACCTTCAGAAGGTCCGAGAGAACTACCACATGCGCGACGATGAGTTTCAGCTGCCGGTTGTCGCCGCGCGCTATCTAGCCAATCCTGCCGTCACCGCGCCGCGCAAGAGAGCGTTTCTGAGGGACCCGTTGGACGGAACCGGGACGCGCCTCGGCCTGTTGCTGAAAGAGCTCGCACTGGTCGCGAAGCTCGCTGCACCCTACGCGAGGAATGCAGTGGTGCAGAATCTCATCGGCTCGCCGCGTCTCGATTCGACCCATTGGAGATCGATCAGCTGGCGCGACAGCAATGCCGGTTATGCCAACGGCAGGTTCGAGATGGACATCAACGCCATCTGGGTTCCGCGCGCGCTGCAGTCCATTGGTGAGATTCTGGCCTCTCTTTCAGCTCTCGGCTTTACGCAGCGCGACCTCGCCTCAGCCGCGCCCGAGAACGTGGCTGGAACACCACTCGGTGATTTCATCCGCGATCCGATCCTCCTGCAGCGCGCGATCGAGAACTGGAGAGGCGCGGCTCAGCATTTTGTCGTCACGCTGACCCCGGCTGAGATCCGCGGAAAGGTCCACCAAAAACTGCAGTGGCTTCCGGCGGACGAGCGGTCGTACTGGCAGAGGGTGCTGGATACGACTGGCGCCGACAAGGAATCGTTGGAATTTCTCGCGATTTCTCTCGATTCC
>JBBQAV010000019.1:0-31302 GCA_038316775.1 Gemmatimonadales bacterium
CATTCCGATCAGCGGTCTTACAACGTCGTACGGCACGTCGTAGCCAGTTTCCGCGAACGTGTCCACCCAGGACTCCGCATGCGCGTCGTTGCTGTCTAGGAGCGTGCCGTCGATGTCGAAGATTACGCCCTGGAGCAAAACCCTACCTGCCGGCATAATCTGCCGTTCTCACTGGCCCGCCCGTCGGGAGTAAGCTGGGTTTGTCGACATTGCAGTGGGGGCATCGCTGCAACGCTAACTGATTACCAAGGATTGCCATTTTACGAATCTCAAAAAACCGTCGGAGTAGAACAACTTACACTAACCACCCGGAAACATCTGGACGCGTATCACCTCGGAGGAGGGATTCAGAGAGGCGAGTCACATCACACGAAAAATCACGATTCAATGGGACAAGAAGAGTCTCATGAATCTCGTGATTCGTCGCGTGCTCGCTGCCCCGGCGGTAGCGCAATACTATGGTGTGTCTCCAGCTGCGGTACTGGCCGATATTGCGGCTCAGGAAGCGCTCTTCAATCGTATTTTCCCGCCGCAGGTAGAGAAAGGCGGAGGTAGGCCGGTCGCGTTCGACTGGATGTTATCGCGCACCTGGGACGCCCCCGAGACCTCGCCTACATGGGCGGTTGGAAAAATCCCCAGACGGTGCTCCTGGTCTATCAACAGCCCGACCTGGAAATGCAGCGAGAGGCTTTGGCTACACGCAGGAAGCTGGGAGCGACGGGCTAGCTTCGAAGAGCAACCGACACCGCGAACCGACACCTGGACGGTTCGCCCTGAAAAAGAAGAAATCCCGCTACACTCCTTAAGTGCAAACGGGACAACATCTTCACAACGGACGGGGTGGGATTCGAACCCACGGTACGCTATTAACGTACACACACTTTCCAGGCGTGCGCCTTAAACCACTCAGCCACCCGTCCCAACATCTTATTCGCGCTTACTAAATCATTCTTTCGCGCGAATGATTTGGTGGTACACCCGTAAATGGTGCGCGCGCGAAGCAAGGTTACGAAGAGAAAAGAACGGACAGGGAGAGATTCGAACTCTCGATACCGGGTTCACCGGTATGCCGGTTTTCGAGACCGGTGCCTTCAACCACTCGGCCACCTGTCCTGCAGCCTCGCAACTTATCGGGCGATTGAGTCTTCTACAACCCGCGCGGTGCGCTGCACGCAGAGCCGGCTATTGAGTGAAAGCTCCATCTCTCTGGCTCCGGAAAAAGTCCTCGAGCAGAACGCCGCACTCCTCGGCGAGGACGCCGGCTTTTACTTCGGGCCGGTGGTTGAGCCGCGGATGACGGAGGAGGTCACCGACCGATCCGGCCATTCCCGCTTTTTCGTCCCACGCTCCAAACACCACACGCTTCATTCGCGAGAGCACAAGGGCGCCCGCGCACATCGCGCACGGTTCTAGCGTCACGTAGAGCGTGCAGTCGTCGAGCCGCCAACGCTCGAGTTTTGCGGCGGCTTCACGAATTGCGAGAACCTCGGCGTGTGCCGTGGGATCCTGGTCCCTGACCGTGCGATTCGTCGCTGCCGCGATGATGGATCCATCGCGGACGATCACCGCCCCAATGGGGACCTCATTCCGCTTTCCAGCTTCGCGCGCGAGATCGAGCGCATTGCGGATGTATTGCTCGTCCGCCGCCAGTGATCCGGGGGCGGCGCCGAGTGTTGGCGCGGTGAGACGGCTATCAGCCTGCAAGCGCTGGCTCTTTCGCCGTCCGGAAGGTGAGCTCACCCTTCGGATCCTTGTCGACCACGATGTGATCGCCCTCGTTGAACTTGCCCTCGAGTACGGCGAGTGCAAGTGGATTTTGCAGCAGGCGCTGGATCGCCCTCTTGAGAGGGCGCGCTCCAAACGCCGGGTCGTAGCCCTCTGTCGCAAGTACCTCGCGCGCCGCGGGCGTCAGCTCGAACGTGAGCTTTCTATCCGCCAGCAACTTCTCGAGCCTCCCGAGCTGCAGATCGATGATGTGCTCGATCTCCGCCTTCCCAAGCGCGCGGAAGATGATGATGTCGTCGACGCGATTTAGAAACTCGGGACGGAAGTGCTGCCTGAGAGCGTTCGTCACCTGCGCCTCGACCACCGCCCGGTCGTCGCCCGTGTGCTCGAGGATGTAGGTGCTGCCGATGTTCGACGTCATGATGATGACGGTATTCCGGAAATCGACAGTGCGACCCTGTGAATCGGTGAGCCGACCGTCATCCAGGATCTGTAGAAGAATGTTGAAGACGTCAGGATGTGCCTTCTCGATCTCGTCGAAAAGAACGACCGAGTACGGGCGGCGGCGAATCGCTTCGGTGAGCTGCCCGCCCTCCTCGAATCCGACGTAGCCTGGAGGCGCCCCGATCAACCGCGCGACGGCGTGCTTCTCCATGTACTCCGACATGTCGATGCGAACCATCGCCTGCTCGTTGTCGAACAGGAAATCTGCCAGGGCACGGGCGGTCTCCGTCTTTCCAACGCCGGTCGGCCCGAGAAAGATGAACGAGCCGATCGGACGATTGGGATCCTGCAATCCGGCGCGCGACCGCCGCACGGCATTGGCTACTGCGGCGACTGCCTCGTCCTGACCTATGACACGCTGGGCAAGCTCGTGCTCCAGCTTGGTCAGCCGCTGGCGCTCTCCCTCCATCATTCGCGCCACGGGGATTCCCGTCCACTTGGATACGATCTCCGCGATATCGTCCGCTGCGACTTCCTCCTTGAGGAACCGCGCTCCGCCCGCCTGCTTGCTCGCGAGCTTCTGTTCGGCCTCGCGCATCTGCTGCTCGAGCTGTGGGATCTGTCCGTAAGTGATCTCGGCAGCCTTCTGGAGATCTCCCGCCCGAGTGACTCGCTCGGCTTCGATCCGTGCCTGCTCCAGCTGCTGCCTGACCTTGCCGGCCGCGCCGAGCGTGTCTTTCTCCTGTTGCCACTGGGCTTTCATTCCGGCTGATTTCTCACGCAGCTCGGCCAGCTCTCGCTCCAGCGCCTTGAGCCGCTCGCGCGATTCCTTGTCCTTCTCTTTTTGCAAAGCCTGCCGCTCGATCTCGAGCTGCGTGATGCGCCGTTCGACCTCGTCGATCTCCTGCGGCATCGAGTCGATCTCGATGCGTAGCCGAGAGGCAGCTTCGTCGACGAGATCGATAGCCTTGTCGGGAAGAAAGCGGCCGCCGATGTAGCGATTCGAGAGCGTAGCGGCGGCGACGATCGCGCCGTCGGTGATGCGGACGCCATGGTGCGATTCGTATCTCTCCTTGAGCCCGCGCAGAATCGCGATCGTGCTTTCCACCGATGGCTCGCCGACGTATACGGGCTGGAAGCGGCGCTCGAGGGCGGCGTCCTTCTCGACGTTCTTGCGATATTCGTCGAGTGTCGTAGCGCCGACGACGCGCAGCTCACCGCGCGCGAGCATTGGCTTAAGCATGTTGCCCGCGTCCATCGACCCCTCGGCTTTGCCGGCGCCAACAAGCATGTGCATCTCATCGATGAACATGATGAACTGCCCTTCCCCTTCGGTGATTTCCTTCAGCACTGCCTTGAGCCGCTCTTCGAATTCGCCGCGAAATTTTGCGCCGGCGATCAGGGCACCGAGGTCGAGGGAGAGGAACCTCTTGTTCTTCAGACTCTCAGGGACGTCGCCGTTAACGATTCGCTGTGCGAGGCCCTCGGCAATCGCGGTCTTGCCTACGCCTGGCTCGCCAATGAGAACGGGATTGTTCTTGGTGCGGCGAGAGAGCACTTGAATCACGCGACGGATTTCTTCGTCCCGGCCGATGACCGGATCGAGCTTCCCCTTTCGCGCGGCGTCGGTGAGATCGCGCGTGTAGCGCTGCAGCGCCTGATACTGGTTCTCGGGAGTCTGGTCCGTCACGCGATGAGACCCGCGCACCTGCTGGAGAGCCTCCAACAGCGCGTCGTGGGTCGCGCCCACGTTGTTGAGAAGGCTCTTGCTCTCCGTTCCCTTCACATCCGATAGCGCGAGCAGGAAATGCTCGGTCGATACGAACTCGTCGCCGAGCTTACGCGCGTCAGCTTCTGCCTTGTCAAAAACCTGGTTCAGCTCCTTCGAGAGCGTCGGCTGCGCGTTCGACTGCTTGGGGTAGCGCGCCATCTCGCGACCGACCTCTTCGCGTAGCTGCGCGACGCTGACGCCGAGTTTCTGAAGGATCGGAACGACGATTCCCTCATCCTGCGTCAGGAGCGCCAGCAGAAGATGGAGATCGTAGACGAGCGGGTTCCCCGCGCGCCGCGCGAGGTCGACTGCTTCGTTCAGGGCTTCCGTGGCTTTGACGGTAAGGCGGTCTGGATTGATCACTGGCTCGGTCTGTGTGTGAACGCCGCGAAACGTCCGATCAACGTGCAACGGGGGTGCCGCATAAAACCCGCCAAACAGGCACACTTCGGATCGAAAAGAAAAGAGACGCGCCCCGGCTCTGCCAGGGCGCGTCTCAAAAAAGTCAGGCGCCTACTTTCTGACGATCATTTTCTTGACGAGGGGCTTTCCATCGACTTCGAGCCGATAGAGGTAGATGCCCGACGCTACTTCATCTCCGGTTTGCGAATATTTGCCATCCCAGTACGCGACGTACTGGCCGCACGTTAACAGCAAACTCTCCAGCGGCTCGCCGCCGGCGACATTCCCCACACCGCCCTGCAGGACCGGCACAGCTACCTGCTGCGCCAAAAGATTGTAGATCCGCAGATTCACACGGTGCTGACGTCCGGCGTCCGTGCATCCCTGTGCATCTCCGATGACGAACGGAATCCGGGTGTCCTGATTGACCGGGTTCGGATAATTCTGACCCAAATTCAACCCGGCGCCTTGTCCCCCGCCGGTCTGGGTTGAAATCCCCTGAGCCGCCGAACGACTTGGCATGAACGCGCCGAGCACGAGCACTAGCAACAGCGCCCGCCACAGGTGCTTCATGTTGTCTCCAAATGCTGACGAAAAAGGGTTCTTTAGACGCTAACTCCTACGAAGGTGGACATTTGTTCTCTTGGGCGAAATTACGAATTAGCCTGGAAAGAGTCAAGCAGAGCTTCAGCTGTTTCCCTCAAAACCCGGCCTTGCTCCCTCCTTTCCGTAATACCGTTACGATCGCAGTACTCAAGAAACGGGATCAGATATTTTCTCGAGAATCCGAGCACATCCTTCAGCTGCGCCGGCGCATAGACCTGCCCCGGCACCAGCTTTCCCCTGAGTCGCGCAATCATCGCGTCCAACGTACTACGATCGTAATACCGTTCCGTCTCTACCTGTACGACCCGCCCCTGACGCTCCAGAAATCGAAGCAGACCGGGGACTGAGCCTCCGTAGCGCGAAGTCAGCTCTCCCACGCTCGGCGGCTCCTGCCCCCCTGCGCAAATATCATGCGCCAGGTTGTTGCCGGTTTCCAGGTCGCGTTCGCTTGGCGATGGAAGCCAGCCGGTCCTGCGCATGAAAGGGCCGCGCGACTCAATTTCGCCAGCTCGCTCCATCTCGCGGATGGAAATATCCGCCAGCTCTTCTTCTACACGCAGGCCTTCCGTCAGGGTCCGCGAAGGCACGCCCAGGGCGAGGGGAGATTTGATCTCGTATTCCGCGATGATTCGTCGTACGCTTGCCATAACTTGTTCGACAGCAGCGGGCGCGAAAAGGTTGTGCGGTCCGGCGTGAGCGCCGCTAAGCTCGACGAGAGCAGGCACCTCAGCAGGAGCGCAACCGACGCGGACTGCGATGTCCGCAATGCGCAGTCCTCGCTCGCCTTCAGCCTCGAGGATGAAAGCGAGCCGAGCGGCCGCGATAGAGGAGAGGCCGCGTATCTCGTCGCTCAAACCGCGCGGCAATGAGCGTCGGCGCGCGTATGGGTCGATCACAACTCCGCCGCCGATCGTCCGCACCGGAGCGGGAAGCCTGAGGACGAACCGGTCGCCACCGCGCAGCACGAGCGGAGCATCAGTTGTGACACGCACGAGGGACGCGGACCCACTCGTTGCATCTGCCGCAGCTACCAGCCTCGCGCCGACCTCGGACGCGCCCGCGTGGAGACGCACCCGAGTGCGTGGCTTCAAAATCTCAGCAGTGTCGGCGTCGAGCGTAACCGCGGCCTCGAACAGCGAAGTTGGCCGCCAGAGGTCATCGCGGACGAGAACCGAGCCACGCGAGACGTCGCTCACATCAACCCCGGCAAGGGCGATTGCGGCGCGAGCCCCGGCGCAGGCGTGGGAGGCAGACGTGCCGTGCTGCTCGATTCTTCGGACACGCGCCGCCACGCGCGATGGCAGCACGAAGACGGTTTCCTCGACCCGAAGGGTTCCGCTCCAGACTGTTCCGGTTACGACGGTGCCTGTTCCCCTGACGGTAAACGCGCGATCGATGGGGAGCCGGAAGAGATCGTCACTGGCGCGCGCTTCGCCGCTCGAAAGACTGTCGCGCAGAACGTCGCGCAGCTCGGGCAAGCCCAGGCTCGTTCGACTGGAACAGCTCACTACGGGCGGTCTTTCGCGCCCGGTGCCCTCGAACAAAGCGAGTATCTCCTCCCGCACCAGCGCCTGCCATTCGTTATCGACGAGATCGCATTTCGTTATAGCCACAACGACTCGCGGAATCTTCAGCAGATCGAGAATCAGCAGGTGCTCGCGCGTCTGCGGCATCACGCCTTCATCGGCCGCGACAACGAGTAAGCCCAGGTCTATCCCGCTCGCACCTACAAGCATGCTGCGGACGAAATCTTCATGGCCGGGCACATCCACCATCCCGATTGTGCCGAGGCCGTCGAGCGAGAGTGGCGCGAATCCAAGATCGATGGTGATGCCGCGACGCTTCTCTTCTGGCAGGCGATCGGTATCGACGCCCGTTAGCGCCTTAACCAGCGCGGTCTTTCCATGATCGATGTGGCCCGCCGTGCCGATTATCACGCCGCGCTCCACCTCTCGTGCTCCCAGACAGCGAACGCGCGGAGGGGGCGGTCGTCCGGCATATGCGCGCCCAGAAACTCGCGCAGCAATCTTTGATGCGAGCGTGCCTCTGCGTCGGTCAGCTGGGCAGGGTGGTCGCCATCGAGCCAGCGCGCGATAGCCGCGCGGGCCGCAGATGGCAGCTTCCGTCCGCCCGGCGCGAGCTTGCTGCATCCGGCGCAGACGATCCCTCCCGAGGTGTGCGAGAACATGGTGTCGTCGGCCTCTCGCAGCGGAGTGTGGCACAGCGCGCAGCTCGAGAGCTCGGGAGTGAACCCGAGAACCGAGACGATGCGCCAGCATCCGGCGAGCCCGTCCTCGATCGTATCCTCCGGAGCAGAGAGCGCGATGCGGTCGAGCACCTCCGCGATCGTATCGTACAGCTCCGGGTTTGATTCTTCGCCGGCGAACCGAAGTGCGAGCTCGGCTATCGTCGATGCGGCGGTGAACCGGCCAATGTCTTCCGCCAGCTCGCCGCGGGTCCGCGCAATCTCGAAACCGGCGAGGTTGTGCAGCTCGCGGTTGTGTTTGACGTACAGCTGTGCCGACCCTTCGGCGAACAGATCGAGCGCGGATCCGTAACGCCCGCGTGATTTCCTTGCGCCCCTCGCGAGCACTGACTGAACGCCGGCCTCCCTCGTCAGCAGGCGAATGATGCGCGAGCTCTCGAGGTAATCGAACGCATGAAGAACGATCGCTTCAGTGGCGAGGAGCGTCATCAGGAGAATGTAACATGCGGTCCTGCGCCGGGATCACATCGAAAGTTGCTAGAACAGCGCCGATACCCGCGCCCCGACGAGAATGGTGCGGCCGGGCGCACTGAAGCCCAGAACATCCTCGTAGCGCTTGTCGAATACGTTCTCGAGCCGCGCGTTCAAGCTGAGTCCACCGCGCCCGACCGAGGTCACGGGATATTCCGCGGACAGGTCGACTTTCGCGTAAGCCGGCAATGTGACGCGCGGCGACGGGAACTGGGAGAAATCGAGATCGGGCCTCCTTCCGACGTAATTGATTGCGCCGCTCAAGCTCACTCCGAGGGGGCGCGAGTATGACACGAGGAAGCTGCCGGAATGAGTCGGCCTGCGAATGAGCGCGTCTCCGACGCGATCGCTCCCGGCATAGGCGGGGTCCACCCGGGTCACACGGGGATTGACGACCGTGTAGCTCGCCGTGCCGCGCCAGTTTGCCACAGGCGACAGCTGTACTTCAGCCTCGTACCCGTTCGACGTAGCTCCAGTCAGGTTGGCGAAGCTTCCTTTGAACTCCGGCGGACCGCCGTCCACGAATTGTATGAGGTTCGAAAAGCGCTGGGCGAAATAGCTTGCACTCACTCTTACAATCTCAGGATGAAAATCCGTGATGAAGCCGACCTCGGCGGAGCGAATCCGCTCCGGTCGGAGATCTGGGCTTCCGACCGTATAGAGGGTCGGTCGCAGCTGGTTAAACGCAGGGGCGTTGAACGCCGTGCTGACCGAGGCGCGAACTCTCAGTGCTGGAACGACTGCCACATTTGTACCCACGCGGTACGTCGCGAACCTGCGGTAGTCCGAGTTATCGTCTACTCGACCGCTCAGGGTGTACGAGAAGCGCTCCGAAGGGCTTCCAAGCACTTCAGTGTAGTAGGCGAGGTTGTGCCGCGATGCGTCGAATGCGTCCGTCCGCGTGGTTGGTGATCCAACCGCGCCCGACCCGTTCGAGCTGTTCTCGTGTTCTTTCTCGTACGTCGCTCCGGCCGTGACCGCAGTGTGTAACGGGAGAAAGAAAGCCAGTCGCCCTTCAACGTTCCTGCGATAACCTCGCGATCTGAAAGCGGAATGCTGTGGCGTGGTCGAGCCGAATGGGACGGCTATGTCCTCCGTGAGGTCCAGCACCTCGTTGCTCCCCGCCAGCAGGCGCGCCTGGACGTTTTCGCTCAAGTTGCGGCCGGCATCGAGACCGACGGTAAAGCGGTGCTGGGTCCGATACGAATTGGTGTCCACGGGCTGCCCCGTGAAATCGGTCGGATAGTGGAACTCGGCCGTCGTGTATCGGGCGGAGATTCTCGCGTCGCCAGCGTCGTTCTGTCCCAGGGTAAAGGACGAGCTCAATGTCCCATTCAGGTACTGATTGTTGAAGGGCAGAATGCCATCGGTGGAATGATGAGCGGCGCCCACGGAGAATCCTCCCAGGGCGGTGGAACCGGCCGCGTCGCCATCGACGTCGAACGAGTGATACGTCCCGCCCCTCACGCCCAGCGACGCACGCCGTTGTTCCGATCCTCCGCGTGTGAAGATCTGAATGATTCCCGTGACCGCATCAGCGCCGTAGAGGACGCTCGCCGGTCCTCGCACAATCTCGATTCGGTCGATGTTGTCTGTTGTAAGGTGGCTGAAATCAAAGAATCCGCCGGACGAATTCACGGCAACTCCGTCGATCAACACTTTCGTATAGCGACTCTCCCCGCCACGCAGGAACAGCGAGATCACTGATCCATACGATCCGTTCTGAACGAGTGTCGCGCCCGGCACTTCTCGAAGCGCGTCCGAGACTCTCGTGACTCCGCGAGCCCGCAGATCTTCGCCATTGAGAACCGTCACTGCCTGCGACAGACTGCTCGTCGGGCGAGGAACCTTGGAAGCGGACACCACAACGGTTCCAAGCTTAGCGGTGTCGGGTGCCTGAGCCACAGCCTCGCTGACAAAAGGTGCGGATGCCGCGAAGGCAAAAACAACGATGCGTGATTTGATGTTCATGGTCTGAGTGAGTTGGAGTCGGCGATTAACACGGTCATAGCTGGAGGGGCCGCCGCAGAGGAACCAATGCGGGTGCGCCTACGGCAGGATCGCGTGTGATCACCACCGGCCAGCCGTAGATGGCCTCGAGTCTGTCGGCACGCATCACTTCTGCTGGTGAGCCGCTGATCGCCACCTTTCCGTGGTCGAGCAGGACGATCGTGTCGGCGAAGCGAGCGACGAGATTGAGCTGGTGGCTGACGAGGAGCACCGCCATGCCGGAGCGCGCGAGCGACGACAGAAGCTCGAAGATCGCCATCTCGTGGGCGACGTCGAGAAAGGTGGTTGGCTCGTCGAGCACCAGGGTGGGCGTTTTCTGAGCCAGCGCGCGCGCTATGCGCACGCGCTGCCATTCACCGCCCGAGAGCGCATCGGTGTCGCGCGTCGCCAGGTCAGTGACGCCCGCCTGCGCCAGGGCCACGTCAACGGCTTCCTGATCGTCCCGCGACGGAGCGCGCCACAAGCCGAGGTGCGGATACCGTCCAAGAGCCACGTATTCGCGCACCTGAATCGGAAATGTGCTTTCCTCTCGCTGGGGGACGACAGCGACGCTTTGTGCGAGCTCCGTATAGGAGAGCGTTCGAACATCGCGTCCGTCGAGCGCAGCGAGTCCTCGCTCTATTTCCGCTCGGCGAAGCAATGCTCGCACGATCGAGCTCTTACCTGATCCGTTCGGACCTGCGAGCGCGGTGAGCTTGCCACGCGAGCTTGCGAAGCTCACGCCATTCACGGCGTTGGCTTTCGCGCCCGGATAGGAGACGACGAGATCGGTGAGCTCGATCATGCCGCCCGCCGAAGCTGCACCAGAAAGAAAGGAACGCCCAACAGCGCGGTGATCGCCCCGAGCGGAAGCTCAGTCGGTGCGGCGACAGTTCGCGCAGCGAGGTCGGCAGCGACGACGAGCGTTGCGCCAACAAGTCCTGCCGCGATGATGAGCGGCCGGTGAGCGCGCAAGCCCATACGTCTCGCGATGTGAGGAACGACTAGCCCGACGAATCCGATCAGGCCAGCGGCCGCAACCGTTGCCGCAGCGAGGAGGGCCGCAAGAAGGAAAGCGCGTCGTCCTGCTCGTTCCGCGTCGATGCCAAGCGAAGCCGCTGTGTCGTCTCCAAGAGAGAGGATGTCGATCTCTCGCGCCCAGTAGACGAGCGCTCCACCCGCGATGAGAAGGCTCGCCGCCAGCCAAGCGACACGCTGCCAGGTCGCGTCGGCGGCCGACCCCATCATCCACCATAGCGCGCCGCGCACGGTATTGGCTTCGGCGCGCGCGAGCGCCACCATGATGGCGGCATTCGCGAACGCGCCGACGATGACACCGGCGATGAGAAGAGTTCGCACGTCGGCTCGCGTACCTCTGCCGCCAACCCGCGCGACCGCTAACGCGACGAAGACCGCCGCGATGCCGCCGGCGAACGCGGCGAGGGTTATCATCGCGTCGTTGGAGACGCCGATACTGAATGCGATCACTGCGCCGACCGCGGCACCGCCCGACACTCCGAGCAGGTAAGGCTCAGCGAGCGGATTGCGAAGCGCGCCTTGAAGCGCTGCACCGCTCGCACCGAGTCCGGCACCGACCAGCGCGCCGAGCACGACACGGGGGAGACGGAGATCGCGGACGATCGCGATAGCGGTCGGGTCGCCCTGCCCGAGGAGAGCGTCGATCACTCCCGAGAGCGAGACTGACACGGCGCCTCGCGCGACCGCAATCATCGCGACTACAAACAGTGAGGCGATCAGGGCGAGCCAGTACCAGTTACGGAATCGAGTCAACGAACGGCGCCCGGATGCAGCATGTTAGCCAGCGAGACCGCGGCTTCGCCCAGCCGCACTCCCGGCCGCGCGACGAGAACCGTGTCCACAACCAGGAGATTCTTTTCACGCACCGCGCGGACGATCAGCCAGCGGCGGTCCCCGTGGATTTTCTTCGCGCCGATTGGTCCGACGAGAATGAAATCCGGATCTCTGCGCGCGACATCCTCCAGTGAGATCTGCGCTGAGGGCGCGCTGATGTCGGCGTAGACGTTTTTGGCACCCGCGATGTCGACCAGCTCGGTCATGAAGCTTCCGGCGCCGATCGTGATGAGCGGCGCATCCCAGATGTGCCAGAACACAGTAGGACGCGTCTGGCCTGCGGTCGCGATGCGCACGCGATCCAGCGTACGATCGACGGAATCGGTGACTGTCCTAGCACGCGCGGAATCCCGCAAAACCATTCCCAGCAGTTGAACCGTGCGGCGGAAGTCCGAGATATGGTCGGTCTTGAGAGCCAGCGTGCTCACACCCGCCGCGCGCAAGCGAGCCGTGGCAGGTCGATTGTCCTGGCTCCCATAGAGAATCACGAGGTCCGGATGCACGCCGAGAACAACTTCGACATTTGGCTGAAGGCCCACGCCGAGCGAAGGGATCAGCTTCGCCGAGTCGGAAAACATATCGAACTCGGAGCGGCCAACCAGGCGCGAGCCGGCGCCGAGTGCGAAGAGCATCTCGGTCGTCGCGGGGTTCAACGAGACGATACGGGTCGGCGCATTGCCCACGCGCACGGAATCCCCGAAGTCGTCGACCACGGCGGTGCTCGCGGATCGCCGCTTGTCGCAAGCGGCGAGCGCGAGCGCGCATGCGAGGAGAAGGCAGAATGATCGGCTCTTAATAAACAAAACGGACACTCCTCCCAGAGGAATGCCCGCAACGAGCACGCGCCAAAGACGCCTGATCGCCACCAGGACCTCCCCCGAGGTTCTGCGAAAGTGGCGCGGACGAGAGTCGTCTCCTGGCTTCGGGCCGCTGGACTCGCCTTCCCGACTGCTCCTGCAGTCAGTGGCTTTTCAAGTCTGCGTTAGTGCCCGTTACAGTGGCGGGGCCGCACCGGCTTCACACCGGTTTCCGTGGCTCCCGTCCGCGATCGATTGTTCGGCGAAACTATCTACGTCTCAGTGCGTGCGCAAGCGCGAGGACCATTGTCCCGCCGATCAGAAGCGTAAGCGCAACCAGATAGCGCCGGTCAATCGCGTCCGTGGGCGGCGCGGGAAAATCGATAACCGTCACCGAGTTCTCAGGCATGTCGAGGCCGAGAAATCGGCGGAAGTTCCGCTCATCGACAGTGACCGGATCGACTTCCTTTAGCTTGGGACCGGCGACAGTGCCCGCCTTTTCTTCGACCAGCACCTCGTAGACCCCCGTGTCTTTTTCGACCGGAAGCTTGAGCGGGAAGGACTTTGCTGGAAGCGAATAGGAGAATGAGAACTGCTTGATGCCGGGGGCGAGAGGCGAGAACACGCTGACGACGCCATTCGCGTACTTGACCGCGGCACCGGTGATGTCTCCCTCCCCGACTTTGAAATCCGCCGCGCCTGGGGCGATGTGCGTCTGCCACGTCGCGCCCGCTGGATTCTCGCCTCTCGCCACGCGTGTGACAGAGCTGTCGTTGGAGAGATCGTAGACCTCGACGATCGACCTGCGGGCGTTCGCATCGGCGGCCGAGATCACCACGTGATGTCCTCGCAAGCTCATCGGAACATGACCCGACGTCGTATCGAAGACGGCGATCTCACCATCGTCGCCGCTCAGTCGCCCCTCCGCCAGCGGCGGAGTGAAATACGCGATTCCATCGTAGACTGCCGAGACGAAGTAGATCGCGTCTTCGCTGCCCGTGCGCCGATAGCTGAAGGAGTAACGTCCGCGCGCGTCCGTTCGAACGGAATCGATTGGCCCTGCGCTGTCCTGTCCAACGCGGTGCAGCACCACCCACGAGGCGGTCACGGGATCCATTCTCCGGACGCCCGGACGCACGATTCGCCCTGACACCTGGTGCTGAACCGAAGGGAGAGCGGCCTGCAGAAAAAGCAGGGCCGCCAGATTACATGTTGAACTTCCCAAAATCTTCGGGCCGCAGGTTCTCGAGATATTCCTTCAACTGCTCCGCCGACATCTCTTCAGACGGCTCGGCGAGAGTTTCGGGAGGTGTCTGCCCTTCCTCGAGAAGAAGGGCGGTGAGGAGATTTTCCTGAGCGAAAATTGGAGCATCGAACCTGAGCGCGATCGCGATGCTGTCGGAGGGACGGGCGTCGATGTGCACCGCATCCGAGTTGCGCGCGATGTGGAGCTCCGCGTAGAAAGTACGGTTCTCCACCTTGGTGATGTTGACGCGCCTGAGCGTGCCGCCCATGCCGATGATGAGATTCTTGCAAAGGTCGTGAGTCAGCGGGCGCTCGCGCTTGAGCTTGTTCATCTCGATCACAATCGATTCAGCTTCCGGCTGACCGATCCAGATCGGGAGCAAGCGAGCTCCGCCCTTCTCCTGAAGAATGACGACATAGGAGTTGGTGGAGCGGTCGAGACCCAGACGCATCACTTCCACTTCGACGAGTTGCATTGAATCAAATTAACGTTTTGCGCGGAAGGTATAAAAGCTGGCGACCGGGAGGCCGCCAGCTTTCTGTTACACCAGAAGCGGGATGTCGCTACCGCCCTTCCACGGCCTTCCTGAGCTCCGCAACCCGATCGAGCCTCTCCCAGGTGAAGAGCGTACCTTTGCCGTTCTTCTTTGGAGCGCGACCGAAATGCCCGTACGATGACGTGGGGCTGTAGATAGGCTTTCTCAGATCCAGCGCGTTTATGATCCCCTTCGGCGTGAGATCGAAGACTTTTCGGATCGCCTTCATGATCGCCGTCTCGGGCACGGTGTTGGTACCGAAACAATCGACCGCGACCGACACCGGCTCGGCAACTCCAATTGCGTAGGCAACCTGCACTTCGCAGCGCCGCGCCAGCTTTGCACCGACGATGTTCTTGGCAACCCAACGCGCGGCATAGCACGCCGAGCGATCGACCTTCGAGGGATCCTTGCCGCTGAACGCGCCACCGCCGTGGCGGCCCATGCCGCCGTACGTATCGACGATGATCTTGCGGCCGGTGAGACCGGCGTCGCCCTGAGGACCTCCGATCACGAAGCGTCCGGTGGGATTGATGTGGAACTTGATGTTCTTGTCGCGAAGCTCCTTGGGAATGACGGGCTCGATCACCTCGGAGATGATCGCTTCGCGGAGCTTTTTGGTGGAAATGTCTTCCGAGTGCTGGGTCGAAACGACTACGGTCTCGACGCCGATTGGAAGAGCGTCCTCATAGAGAACGGTCACTTGCGCCTTTCCGTCGGGCCGGACCCACTTCCCGTCTTTCGAGCGACGGAACGCAGCGAGGCGTTCCGTGAGACGGTGTGCGAGCTGGATCGGCATCGGCATCAGCTCTTCCGTCTCATCGCTGGCGTAGCCGAACATCATGCCCTGATCGCCGGCGCCGCCGTGGTCAACACCCTGGGCAATGTCCGGGGACTGCTTGTCGATCGTGCTTATTACTGCGCAGGTCTTGGCATCGAATCCCATGCCCGCGTCGTTGTATCCGATCCGGTCGATCGTCGAGCGCACGATCTCCGGAACGTTGACGTATGTCTTGGTTGTGATCTCGCCGGCGACGCAGGCGAGGCCCGTCGTAACGAGCGTCTCACAGGCTACTCTCGCCTGAGGATCGTCTGAAAGGATTGCGTCGAGGATGGCGTCCGAGATTGCGTCCGCAACCTTGTCAGGATGACCCTCGGTTACGGATTCGGATGTGAACAGATGTCGATCGAGCACGAATTTCCTCTGGGGAATATGAGGATGAGCGGTGGCAACGGTCGCGCGCCGTACTATTCGCGCGCCGAGGATGTCTTAGACCCACCGGAGCCTTCGAAGATATTTCCATCGACGAATCCAGGCAACCCATCGCGTAAAAATGGAGCGTCGCCAAACGCCGCCATCAGGCGCCGCCTGAGCTCACCTTCGGCCTCGCGGGCGGTCTTCGATTCAAGCGCGGCGTTGGCCGCTTCGGCGGCAACGGCGACGCTCACTCCGCGGACGATCCGCTTAACGAGAGGGACAGCGCGTCCCGCGACACTGAGCGAGCGCACACCCAGCCCGATCAGCGCGAACGCCATCAGCGGCTGAGACGCCATCTCGCCGCAGACCGCGACCTCGAGACGGTGGGCGACTCCGACATCGACGATGCGCTTGATGAGAGTCAGCACCGCCGGATGCAGCGGTGTGAATCGAGAGGCCAGGTTGGCGCTCCCGCGATCCACCGCGAGCGTGTACTGCACGAGATCATTTGTGCCAATGCTAAAGAACGACACATCATCGACGAGCGTGTGGACGGATAGCGCCGCGGCAGGCGTCTCGACCATGACGCCGAGCGGAAGGTCGTGCCGGTATTGCACTCCTCTCGCATCGAGCTCGGCGGCCGCCTCGTTCAGGAGATGCTTGGCCTGCTTCACCTCGTCGAGCGTGATAATGAGCGGGAGCATGATCCTGACGTCGCCGTGCATCGCGGCGCGGAGAAGCGCGCGCAACTGGGTCTTGAAGAGCTCAGGCTCATCGAGACACATCCTGATTGCGCGCCAGCCAAGAAACGGGTTAGGGTCGGTGGGGTAGCCGCCTACCGGGAGCTTGTCACCGCCGATGTCGAAGGTGCGTATCACGACAGGCCGTCCGCCAAAGACTTCGACGACGTGCTTGTAGGCGCGGTACTGCTCCTCTTCGTCGGGCATTGTCGCCCGGCCGACGACAAGAAATTCCGTGCGCATGAGGCCCACGCCCTCGGCGCCACTGCGCGCAGCGAACTCCGCCTCTTCGGGCAGATCGACGTTGGCGCGAAGCGTAACCCAGTGCCCGTCCAGGGTGACCGACTCGGCTACGGAGAGCGCCTGAAGCTCCTTGTCCTCCAGCGCCTCCACCGCGCGGCGATCGCGATAGGTTTTTATCTGCGAGGGCGTCGGGTCGATGATCAGGACGCCGGACGTTCCGTCAAGAATCACGTGTTCGTTGCCGTTCAGCCTCTCGGTCGCGTCCCGCAATCCGACCACTGCGGGCAGTCCCAGCGAGCGCGCGAGAATCGCCACGTGTGACGTGCGCGTGCCGGCGTCGGTCGCAATGCCGATGATCGCCTCACGATCCAGCTGCACGGTGAGGCTGGGCGTGAGATCGTGCGTCACGAGGATCTTGTTCGCTCCCTTCGGGAGACCAACCGGATCGTGATCAGGAAGGCCGAGCAGAATCGAGAGCACTCTGATGTGAACGTCGATCAGGTCGCCGACTCTCTCGCGCACGAGTGGCCGGGCGTGTCCGGCGAACTGCTGGCGCCATTCGAACAGAACGAGGTCGAACGCCTTTTCCGCACCGATGTTCTGCTGGATCAGCTCTTCGACCTGCCGCAGAAGCTCACCGTCCTCGAGGATCGAGAGCTGGACATCGAAGATCGCAGCTTCTTCGGGACCGGCGTGCTTTTCGGCGCGGGCTCTCACGTGGCGGAGTCTCTCCCGAGCCTGATCGACCGAGTCGTGGAAGCGCTTGATCTCGCCCTTCACCGCCTCATCGGGAATGATGCGGTGCCGGACGTCGGGGACTTCCCACCGGAGAAGATGGACGGGTCCGTCCACGATCCCGGGCGACGCCGGCACGCCCGCAATTCCCCTTGCCATCAACTCTCCCCGAACTTGTTCGCGATCACAGCCGCGAGCGCGTCGAGCGCCGCTTCAGCGTCTTCGCCGTCGGCGCGCAAAACGATGGTCGAGCCGAATTCCGCCGCGAGCATCATCACACCCATGATGCTCTTGGCGTTGACCTCGAGGTCGTCGCGCACGATGGTGATGCTGCTCTTGCACTTCCCAGCTGCCTTGACGATCTCGGCAGCGGGGCGAGCGTGTATCCCCAGCTTGTTGACGATCTTTACTTCGCGCTCAGGCATCAGGTCAGGACCGAGTAGAGAACGAACACCGCGAGAACTGCAAGTGCGATACGCCAACCCTCCGCCCGCTCGCGAAAACGCGCGACGAGAAGGATTCCGATCAATGCTGCCGCAAAGATTCCGCCCGCCAGCGCGCGGCCGGGCCCGGCGATGCGCTGAAGCGCGAGAGGCAGCGCTATGCCCGCCACCAACGCCGCCGCGCTTCCGATGTACTGTGGCCCCTGGCGAAGCACCGGATTGCCGAGCGCCGAGGCGACATTGAGGCCACGCGACAGGCCGGTTCTCAATCCCCATGCCCTGAGGAGAAAGTGTCCGGCGTTGTACAGCAACAGAAATGTACCAACCACTACCAGTGGCGAGCCGTCCATGCCATAAACTCCGAGGGCCACCAGTGAGCAGAACGGCAGCCAGCTTGCCCAAACGAGCCGGTCGCCAACGCTGCCCAGCGGGCCCGCCAACGCAGTTCGAAACCGCTCGATTCTCGTTGGATCCACGCCGTCGAGCTCAGCTCGGGTGAGAGCTCCAACCGCGATCCCGGCGAGGTAAGGGTGCGCGTTGAAATAGCGCGATTCGCGCGCCAGCGCCGCGCGGTACGCCGGCCCGTCAATTCCACCAGGCAGGTACCGGAGCGCGGGCTCCATGACGAATCCGATTCCCGTCCCGAGCAGAGTCTCGTAATTCCACGAACCCTGTAGAGCGAGAAGCCGGAAAAACATCGCGAGCTTGACGCGCAGAGGTAGCTGGAAAGCGGGAGCGCGAGCGGTCGCTGTCGCTGTCGTCATCTCGTCGCCAGGCGAGCGCCCCACAGGACCAGGCCGGCGAGGAAGAACCACAGTATGTGGCTCACGGAATGGAAAACTTTCCAGAGAGCTCCCCCCGCTACGATCGCAGCCAGCACCACGACAACCGCGTGCGAATACGCGGACTCGACTCCCCACACCGCCACCATCGCTGCGACGAGGGGGCTGAAGATCAACATCGCGATCGTAGTCACGAGAGCGCCGCGCAACAAATCCAGCGTCATACCGGAGAGGTGCAGCGAGAGCAGGGCGTCCCGCGATCCAGCCTCGATGCGATCGCGCGTGTTCTCGAGGCGCGAAGCGATGATTCGACGCAGCACTACCATGCTCCAGCCGCTGATTCGAGCGGTGAGGAGTGCCGCCAGCAGTGAGGCAGGCAATGCGCCGGGCATCCCCGATGGCTCCGACGCCAGCAGCGCTCCGCCGACAACGCCTGCTGTTCCCCACTCGGGATAGCGCGAAGCGCCAAAGGGAAGAGTGTCGAGCGCTATCATTTCCATGACGACGCCGATGAGGAGACCTGCCGGAGCATTGCCGATGAAGGCACCAGCCAGCGTCGCGGCGACGATCGGGCGCGACACCATCGCCTGGGGAAAGCTGACCACGTCGAGTCCAAGCAATGCGCCAAGCAATGCCAGAGGAAGAATCTCCAACAGCATCATTTGGACGCTCCGTCGAGCACTTCCGACAGCGCAACAGAGCGCGCGGACGGTACGTCCTGCGCCGTGATTTCGACACCCGCCGCCTCGAGCTCCCGAAGCTGGCGCTCCTCTTCAGGAGTCAGAAAAACGTAGCGCAGTTTCTCTGACCGTCCGGCGCGGTGATGAATTCCGCCGAGGTTCA
This sequence comes from Gemmatimonadales bacterium, assembly GCA_038316775.1. GTDB lineage: Bacteria > Gemmatimonadota > Gemmatimonadetes > Gemmatimonadales > Gemmatimonadaceae > UBA4720. The sequence continues at coordinate 19,109 of JBBQAV010000019.1, forward strand.
CACTCCCGATGGCCTTCACGCCCTTCACGAGGCGGTGCATGCTGTCGATGTCGCCGGTGATCAGTATTCCGGGCCGCGGATCGGCTGCATACTTCGCGTGATCGCGAATCGCGGTGGCAACGTCGGCAAACTGGATCTCCATCTCAGGAGGTATGGCCATGCGATAGAGCTCTTTCTCCCAGTCGCTCGCCGCTACGACGTCGTCGACCAGAACCAGAAGTCGTGCGTTGAGCGGCTGCCCCCAACCAACGACGACCTGCCCATGTATGAGACGGTCGTCGATCCGATAGAGGTGAATTGCCATCAGCGCCCGACCACAATGAGCGATGCCTTTCCTCGTTCGGCAGCCGCGCGAGCGGCCTCGATTGGTGACACTTCGGTGTTGAAGACGAAATCCAGCAGCGTGGCGAGGTTGACTCCGCTGACGAGCACGAGACCGGCATCTTCCTTCACGATTCGTCGTGCGGCGATCGTCGCGCTTCCGCCTGGCAGGTCCGTGAAAATCACTCGAGCGCCAGTCCTCGTCAGCTGCTCCCGAATCGCTGCCTCTATGTCCTCCGGAGACATGCCCATCATCGAGAGGACGACGAGCTTGTCGGCCAGTCCACAGATTTGACCCACGGCCGATACGAGTCCCGCGGCGAACTCGCCGTGCCCTACGACTATCGCTCGCGGTTTTCCCGAGCCGCCGGCCACTTCTTCATTCATGATCTTCCTGCAGATACTCGCGGATGTTGGACGCGGCCACCGACTTCATGCGGTGTACGAGCCTGTCGTTGAATGCCTCGGCGGCGTTGATGCCGGAGTACCGGAGCAGATGGTTCAGGGCGATCACTTCGGCTATGACTGTGATGTTCTTTCCCGGATTGAGATATACCGTGATCTTCGGAAGCTCTACATCCAGAATGGTAGTCGTCTGCACATCCAGACCCGTGCGGTCGACGACCGCGTGCTGATCCCACTCTTCGAGCTGTACCACTACCTCGATGCGCTTCTGTTGCCGGACGGCACGTATTCCAAAGATCGCTGGAATGTCGATCAAGCCGACACCCCGAATCTCCATATAGTGACGCTGCATTTCGTGACCGCGCCCGATCAGGACGTCGTTTCCACGCTTGCTCGTTATGACGAGGTCGTCCGCGACGAGGCGGTGACCGCGCTCGACGAGATCGAGCACGCATTCCGATTTCCCGATGCCGCTCTTCCCTGTCATGAAGAGGCCGACACCAAAGACATCCGCGAGCGAGCCATGGAGTGAAACAGTCGGCGCAAACTCCATCTCGAGGACGGGCTTGATGCGCCGATAGAATTCCGCCGTCTTGAGCTTCGTTCGAATGAGCGGGATGCCGGCCTCGGCGGCAACTTCCTTGAGGCCCGCCGGCAATCGCTGCCCCTTCGTCACGAACACAGCGGGAATCGGGAACGAGAAGACGAGCTCGAGGATCTTCCTGCGCTCAGCGACGCCCAGCGAGGAGAGGTAGGTGATCTCGGTTTCGCCAAGCACCTGAAGGCGGCCCGCCGAGAACCGTTTCACGTACCCCGCCAGGACGAGACCGGGACTCGAGACCTCCGCATTGGCAACGACGCGGTCCAGGCCTGTGCCGGGCTGGATCTCTTCCAGCTGCAATGTCCCGCGCAGTCGATCCAGCAGCTGGCCGACGGTTACCTTGGGACTGGGCATCCCCGCTCCATCATCTTGGTCTTCATCGGAATCATGTCGCGATCACCTGCTCCAGGTGCGAAAGAGTATCGGTAGCGGCGCGATCCCACGTAAATGTTTCCGCAAAGCGCCGGCCCGCCATTCCCAGCCGCTCCACGAGCTCCGGTGATTGCACGATTCCCCTCATTGCCGCCGTTATCGCCTGGGGGTCGTTCTGCGGAACCAAGAGTCCCGTCTCGCCATCAATCACCGACTCCCGGATGCCAGGAGAGTTCGCCGCGATCACGGGAGTTCCGCACGCGGCAGCTTCGAGATTGCTGATTCCCCACCCTTCCTTTGGCGACGCCAACGTCGAGGCCCAGGCGCGACGAAGCAGGTGAAGCTTCTCCTCTTCCGGAATGAAACCGAGAAACTTTACCCTGCCAGCGAGATCGAGTGATTTTACCAGACCTTCGAGCGCCGCGCGATAGTCCCCCGTACCGGCGATCTCGAGCGTCGCATCGGGGATGCCGAGCTCGGCGAAAGCCCTGATGACGACATCGACTCGCTTGTATTTCTTGAGGCGCCCGAGGTAGACGAACAGCGGCTTCTCCGCCCTCTCGGCGGGATTCGGCGTCAGGCGCACGGAATCGACGCCATTGTAAATCACTCTGATGGATTCGGATGGGATGCCGCGCGCTCTCAGATCATCCGCCGTGCTCTGGCTGACTGCCTGGAATGGAACCGTGCGATATAGGGCCCCGAGCGGACGCTCGGATAGCCACACGGCCGCCGCAAGCGGCACCGGCGCCTCGCGAAAAACAGTCGAACCAAAGAGGTGATGCACCAGGGCGACGAGCTTGCCCACACCCCAGAGCGGTGTGTAGAGAGGAACCTTGTTCAGGTCCTCGATCACGACGTCGTAGCCGTTGCGCGCGAGATGCTGCGTGTAGTATCGGCGGGCGAAGAACGGATAAGTATGGCGAGTCCCAATACGGTGGACGTCGATTCCATCGAGGTCGGCGCGTTGAGGGGCCTCCGGCCATGAGCTGCAGAGCAGATCGACACTGTTCCCTCGCGCGACGATGCGCCCGAAGATCTCCTGGAGGTGAAGCTCGGCGCCGCCGGCCTGCGGGTTTCTCAGATCCTGCCAGTTGAGGACGAGTATCCGCACTAAATCATGCCGGCCTGTCGCGCGAACGCGTCGAGCACGCCGTTCACGAATTTCGCGCTGGCCGATGTTCCAAACCGCTCAGCCAACCTCACCGCCTCCTGAATTGCGACGCGCGGCGGGGTGTCACCCTTCATCAGTTCAGCGGCGCCAAGACGGAGCACCGACCGCTCGATGGCGCCGAGGCGCTCGAGTCGCCAGTTGGTGGTGAGGTCAGCGAGACGTGTGTCGAGCGCTGCGCCTGCCTTTTCGACCTCGCGCACGAGCAGGCCGGCGAGCCTGCGCTCCTCGGGACTCACGGCAAGATCGTCCCACACCTGGGTGGCTACTCGATCGAAATTCTTTCCGCCCCGCATCTCGCATGCGTACAGCGCCTGAAGCGCTCGCGCGCGGGCGCGGGATTCAATCCGCATCGTCGGGATCGAGACGATTGAGCAAGTCGACCATCTCGAGCGTCGCGACGGCGGCGTCCCAGCCTTTGTTCCCGTGAGCGCCGCCCGCGCGGGCTTCCGCCTGTTCGTCGGTGTCGCAGGTGAGCACGCCAAATCCAATCGGCGCTTCCAGCTCGGCGCTAGCGGCCGCGAGACCGCGTGAAGCTTCGCCGGCGATGTAGTCGAAGTGCGCGGTCTCTCCGCGTATAACCGCTCCCAGCGCGACGAGCCCATCGTACCGCTCGCTCGCGAGGAGCGCTCGCGCCGCCATCGGCAACTCCCACGCACCAGGCACCCACACGACGTCGATGTCTTCGAACGCGACGCCGTACTTGACCAGCGCCTCGAGAGCGCCATCGACAAGTTTCTTTACGATCGGCTCGTTGAAGCGGCTGGCGAGCACGACCATGCGCCGCCCAACGCCACTCGGCAACCCATGAAACTCAGCCATCTACGAAGCGAAGAGGTGTCCGAGCTTCGCCCGTTTGGCTTCGAGGTAGCTTGAGTTCTCGTCGTGCGCGATCGAAATGATCGGCACCCGCTCATCGACGCTCAGTCCGTAACCTTCCAGTCCGACCAGCTTGCGCGGGTTGTTGGTGATTGGGCGGATTTTCTTCAGGCCAAGATCGAGAAGAATTTGCGCTCCGATTCCGTAGTTGCGCAGATCGGGCTTGAAACCGAGTCTCTCGTTCGCTTCGACGGTGTCGCTTCCCTGGTCCTGAAGCTCGTACGCTTTGAGCTTGTTGAGGAGCCCGATGCCGCGGCCTTCCTGATCGAGATAGACGATCACTCCCTTCCCTTCCTTGGCGATCATTTTCATCGCCGTATCGAGCTGCCACCCGCAGTCGCAGCGCAGAGAATGAAACACGTCTCCCGTGAGGCACTTCGAATGCATCCTGACCAGAGTGCTGGAATCTGGGCCGACGTCGCCAAAGACGAGCGCGATGTGCTCGTGCGCATCGACATCATTGCGATAGCCGACAACGCGCCACGTTCCGGATTCGGTTGGGAGCCGCGCTTCGGCCACGCGATGCACGAGCCTCTCGGTCTGCAAGCGGTGCGCGACCAGCTGCGCGACGGTGATGAACGTGAGCTTGTGCTGCCGCGCGAAGCGCTCGAGCTCGGGACGTCGGGCGCTGGAGCCATCTTCGCTTAGGATCTCGCAAACGACGCCGGCGGGAATGAGTCCGGCGAGTCGAGCGAGGTCGACCGCGGCTTCGGTGTGGCCGACGCGCTGCAGCACGCCTCCGTCGCGCGCGCGCAGCGGCGGCACGTGTCCGGGGCGTCGAAGATCGCTCGGAATGGTCTTGGGGTCCACGGCTACGCGGACCGTCTTGGCCCGATCCTGCGCGCTGACGCCGGTGGTAACGCCAAAGCGCTCGTCCGCATCGATGCTGATGGTGAATGCGGTCCGGTACTCGTCGGTGTTGACTTCACTCTGTTGAGCGAGCTCGAGCTCGTCGGCGCGCTCGCCGGTAAGGGCGAGACAGATCCAGCCTCCAGCCTTCCTGATCATAAAGTTGATCATCTCGGGCGTGACGAGCTCCGCCGCGCAAATGAGATCGCCTTCGTTCTCGCGATCCTCGTCATCGGCGACGATGATAAGCTTGCCGGCCTTGATGTCGGCTAAGGCTTGCTCTACGGTTCCGAATTCCATGGTTTCTCTAGTGCTCCAGCGAAAAATCGCCCAGCGAATTTAGCGCCGATGCCTCGCGCAGGTAGGGCTCGAGGAGGCGACGCACATGTTTGGCGATTACATCCGCCTCCACGTGCACCCTCGCTCCCGGCTTCAAATCGCCCAGATTGGTATGACGCAAGGTGTATTCGATGAGCGAAAGTTGCAAACCGCCCGGCTTGAGCTCGTTGACCGTCAGGCTGACCCCTTCGATCGTGACCGACCCGTGCGGCACGAACAGCGGCTCGAACGAAGGCGGAAGCGCTACGTCGACAACCAGCGCGTCGCCCGCGCGTCCTACTGCGGCGACGACACCCACGCAGTCGACGTGTCCCTGCACGATATGGCCTCCCAGCCTGTCGCCTGCCCGCACGGCGCGCTCGAGATTGATCCTGGTTCCCGCGTGCCAGTCGCCAATCGTAGTGCGCTCGAGGGTCGTAGTGACGGCAGCCACATCGAACCAGCCCGCTCCGAATTCACGGACCGTGAGACATGCGCCATTAAGAGCGATGCTCTCGCCACTCTTCAGGTCCGTGAATGGTGCGCGAATGACGAGCTCGCGCCCCGCGTCCGTTTGGCGGACGCTTTGAACCTCTCCAACCTGCTCGATCAATCCGGTGAACATTCAACCCTCATGCAGCCCATAGACCGACATCACATCCTCGCCAAATTCGGCGCGCCGCACGACCGGAAGGCCCGCAAGCCATTCCCGGTAGTCGTCCGGCAACACGCTGAAGGGACTTAACGCGTTGGCGCCAAGCGTGATAGGTGACTGAAAGATAACCAGTCGGTCCACCAGGTTCTGCCCGAGAAACGCCTGCGCAACGCGGGCGCCACCCTCAACCATCAGGTGCTGCAGCTCGAATCCTTGCAAGGCTTCCAGCGCCGATGGGAGGTCTTCGGCGTGGAAGACGTCGACCCCCGCGTTGTGGAGCGCCGCCAGTCGCGCGACGGGAGGGTGGTGCGCAAAGATCATCGTCGGCGTTTCTCTCGCTGTGCGCACGAGGGTCGCGTCGAGCGGTGTTTCGGCGTTTCTGTCGAACACGACCCGCGTAGGCGGCACCCGCGGACGGATCGAGCCCCTCGCCGTCAGCTGCGGGTCATCCGCGCGGACGGTGCCGAGTCCGACTGCAATCGCGTCGACATTGGCGCGGAGATGCTGGACCTCCCGCCGCGAGAGCTCGTTCGTGATCCAGCGGCGCTCTCCCGACGGATCGTTCATCTTCCCGTCGCTCGAGATAGCGAGCTTGAGCGTCACCCAGGGTCGCCTGGGATTCGTAGCAGCGAAAAAGAAAGGCGCATTGAGCTCGAGCGCAGCGGGTTCCTCGATGGCGTATTGGACGTCAACGCCATAATCGGAGAGATGCCTTCCGCCCCCGCCGGCAAGCGCCGTCGGGTCCGCGGCAGCGATGACAACGCGCTTCACTCGGGCCTCGAGAATCGCCTCGGTGCACGGTGGCTGCTTGCCGAAATGGTTGCACGGCTCGAGCGTCACGTACATCGTGGCGCCGCGTGCACGGTCGCCGGCCGCCTTGAGCGCTACGAGCTCGGCGTGTGCCTCGCCGTAGCGCGCGTGGTAGCCCTCGCCGACGACGACGCCGTCGCGAACGACAACAGCGCCGACCATTGGGTTCGGCGCTGTTTGACCCCAGCCTTGCTGGGCGAGGGCGAGCGCGCGACGCATGAATTCTGCGTCGCGCACATCGTTAGAACCCGAATCGAGCTCCGACCGATCCGTAGATTCTGGAATCGGCTGCTTGCTTGCCACTGAAGGTATTGTAGGTGTTGATGGTGCCACCGGATACCTGACCAATTTCGCCGGTGAGCTTGAGAATGAGAAGGTTAATGGACAAATCCGCAAAGACGTTGGATCGGGTCAGGCTCTGCGAGAGCGTGACCGGGCCGGCATTCGCTGGTGCCGTTAGCGGAGCGCGCGCAGCTACGTGAGCGCGAACGTCCGCGGAAGACTCATACTTATCCTGACCATAGCCGACGGCGAATCCGAACAGAAGCAGACTCTTGCTCCCAACAATTCGCCACGCGTTCGTCTTCAGGCTGAGATTGTTCACCAGGAGTGAATCGTTCCCGGTGTTCGCCGCGATGTCGACCGTCGGCAGATCACGCCGCAGGTAGCTGACGGAAATGCCGGGCACCAGCAGTGATTCCTGCAGAATTCCAACGCGCGCGCCGTAGCCGATCTTGAGCGAGCCGTTCGGAACTTTCACGCTCACGCCGCTGCTGTTGAACTCCGGCAGGTACGAAGCGCTGAGCAGGAGGTCCACACCGCCGACATTGGTGATGGCGAGCGGCAGCCCCTTGAAGATCCCTATGGCCAGATCTGCCGTCGGCATCGGTATGAACTGAACCTTCGTATCAATCTGGGTGCTGACGGCTCCCGTCACGGCAGGCGTGATATTCTGAATCTGCGGAAGACTGCCCTGAAGGGCGTTGACTCTTATCCCAGCTGAAAAGTGTCCGAGACCACCCAGGCTCGAGCCCTGCCCAAGCGTGGCGTTTCCGCCTGTGATGCTCGTGCCGAGCTGCGGCGCCATGTACTTGAAAAGATCAATCGCCTTCTGACACGCATCCTGCGAGGCACGGGTCTGATCGGGGATTGCCGCGCCGACGTTTCCGGGCGGGCAGCTATTGGTATCGACCTGAGCGCCCGAAGATGAAGCAGCGAGTGCCAATGTCGCGAACGAAACGAACAGAAAACGACCTTTCATCGATGATTCCTCAAGAAAGTATGACTGCGCCCGAGCCGGGCCGTAGCGAGCCGATCCTCCAGCCCGCCACCCCAGCCGCGGATGCCGCCGATAAGACTGCGTTTGCATCGGACGGCTCGCAGATTATTACGATTCCTACACCCATGTTGAACGTTCGGTACATCTCCACGGGCTCAACCGATCCCGCGTCCATCAAGACCCTGAACACATTCGGGATCTTCCAGCTCGATACATCAATTACCGCATCCATCGTCTTCGGCAGAGCGCGGTCGAGGTTCTCCAGCAATCCTCCGCCCGTGATGTGCGCCATCGCGTGAACGCGATCGAGCACGGGCTTGAGCGCCGGCAGATAAGACCGGTGTTCCGCCAGCAAAACATCCGCGACCGCCCCGCCACCACCGGGAAACGGATCCGTCATTCGCAGCTTCAGCCTATCCGTTACGATCTTCCGCGCGAGCGAATATCCGTTCGTGTGCAACCCGGAGCTTGGAAGAGCAATAAGGACATCTTCGGGTCTCACTCGGTGTGGGCCGAGAATGCGTTGTTCTTCCACATAACCGACGATGAACCCCGCCAAGTCGTAATCAGGAGGCGTATAAACGGCGGGCATTTCGGCTGTTTCCCCGCCTATTAGCGCGCAACCGTTCTCGCGGCATCCAGCCGCAACCCCGGCCACGACGGCCTCGACTACTGTCGGCTCGAGCTTCCCGAACGCCACGTAATCCAGGAAAAAGAGGGGTAGCGCGCCCTGGACGAGAATGTCGTTGACGCAGTGGTTGACGAGGTCGCGGCCGATCGTGTCGTGGCGTCCCGCCTCGATCGCAACCTTGACCTTGGTTCCGACCCCATCGGCGCTCGAAACGAGCACTGGCTTGTCGAGACCGGACGGAATGCGAAACATTCCGCCGAAGCCACCGAATCCTCCCACTACTCCGGTGGTGAACGTCGACTCGACGAGCTTCCTGATGCGATTCTTTGCCGCGTTGGAAGCATCGATGTCGACCCCGGCGCTTCCGTAACGAAGCGCGTCGTCGCTCACGCGGGCAGCTCCTCCTCGAAGGCGACGAGGCGCCGCATCTCTCGCATCCGCTGGTCGATCTCGGCCTTTGTGACAGTCATCAACCGCTCGATCGAGAACTTCTCGACCGCGAATGAGCCCATCACCGAGCCGTAGATGACTGCGCGACGCATGTTGGCCTCGCTCAGGTCACCGGTCTTGGCGAGGTAGCCGATGAATCCGCCCGCAAAGGAATCACCAGCGCCCGTTGGATCGAACACATTCTCGAGAGGAAACGCCGGCGCGAAGAAGATGGATTTTTCAGTGAACATGAAAGCGCCGTGCTCACCCTTCTTGATGATCACCTGGCGAGGGCCGCGCGCCATGATCCACTGAGCGGCCTGCACGAGATTCGCTTTCTCCGTCAGCTGGCGGGCTTCCGCATCGTTCAGTGTCACGAGATCCACGTGACCGAGCAGCTTCAGAATGTCCGGGCGCCGGCTCTGTATCCAGAAATTCATCGTGTCGCACGCGACGAGCTTGGGCTTCTCGACCTGCTCGAGAACGTCGAGCTGCAGGCGTGGATCGATATTGGCGAGGAAGACATACGGAGACGACCGCAGCTTTTCGGGAATCTTGGGACTGAAATGCGAGAACACTCCTAGGTGGGTCTCCAACGTCTCCGCGGAGTTGAGATCGTGGCGGTAGCGCCCGCGCCAGCGAAATGAGGTCCCCTCGGCGCGCTCGAGTCCGCTGAAATCGACGCCTCGCTTCTTCAGCGGTTCGAGCTTCTCCATTGGATAATCCGAACCGACGACGCCAACCACGCTCACCTTCGTGAGATGACTGGCAGACGCGGCAAAGAAATTCGCTGAACCGCCGAGCACATCGTCCGCTTTTCCGAACGGAGTCTCGACGGAATCGAGCGCAACAGAGCCAACCACTAATACGGACATTCTTTTTTTATGTCGTCAGGAGGAGGTCAAGCTGCTAATAACGGTTCTTCTCATACGTTGTACTAGAAGTGCAACTGAAGACTACCTGCCAAGTGCCGTGAGCGGAGCGGCGGTTGGTCACGGGCTGGACTCGAATGTAGCCAGAGGCCAGCACGTCGCCATGGGCCGGCCGCCGATGACACCCGGCAGGTAGTCTTCAGTTGTCGTTAATGTCCGGGCAAGCGACCGCAACTACATCCGCTCAGGCGAAGTGATGCCGAGGATTCGCATTCCGTTCCTGAGGACGATCTGTGCGCCCCTCGCGAGCGCCAACCGGGCGCGCGTCACGTCCTCCGCCTGCTCGAGCACGTGATGCTTGTGATACCAGACGTGCGCCAGACGCGCCGTCTCCAGCAGGTAAGTCGCAACCCGCTGCGGCTCGAGCGATTTCGCCGCCGATTCGATGAGGGCGGGAAAGTCGAGCAGAGCCTTGATCAGCTCCTGCTCTTCCGGCTCGGTCAAAACCGCGAAGTTGACGTTCTCCGCTGTAACGGACTGCGGATCGATTTCTCCGACGCGGAAGATTCCGCACATCCGCGCGTGAGCCATCTGGATGTAATAGACCGGATTCTCTTCCGACTGCGATGCGGCAAGGTCCACGTTGAAGATGAGCTGCGAGTCGCTCTTCCTCATCAGGAAGAAATAGCGCACAGCGTCGCGCCCGACCTCGTTGACCAGGTCGCGCACAGTGACGTAGCTGCCGGCACGCTTGGAGATCTTCACCTCCTCGCCGTGCTTCATCACGGTCACCATCTGGTGGAGCACATATTCCGGATAGTTCTGCGTCACGCCCATCTCGAGTGCCTGGAGGCCGGCGCGGACGCGCGTCACGGTACTGTGATGGTCTGCTCCCTGGACATCGATCGCGCGGCGGAAGCCACGCTTCCATTTGGTGATGTGGTAGGCGACGTCCGGAAGAAAGTAGGTATACGTGCCGTCGCTCTTCCGCATGACACGATCCTTGTCGTCGCCAAAATCCGTCGTCCGCAGCCAGAGAGCGCCCTCGTGCTCATATGTCTTTCCTGACGCGACCAGCAGTCTCACCGTGTCGTCGACCATTCCATCGGTGTACAACGACGACTCCAGGAAATAGCGGTCGAAACGAACTCCGAACGCCTGAAGGTCGAGGTCCTGGTCTTTTCTGAGCTCGCGCACCGCGAACTCCCGCACCGACAGCCCCTCGCTGTCGGCGTTGAAACGCTCGGCGATCTCACGTATGTAATCCCCGTGATAGCCGCCCTCGGGAATCTGCGCGGTGTTGCCGCGGATCTCGTTGAGGCGTGCTTCGACGCTCGCGGCGAGGTTGTCGATCTGCACACCACCGTCGTTGTAGTAGAACTCGCGCGTAACCTCCCAGCCGGTGACTTCCAGCAGGGTCGAGATGGCATCTCCGAGCGCCGCCTGGCGTCCGTGACCGACGTGCAGAGGGCCAGTCGGATTTGCCGAAACGAATTCGACGTTGACGACGCGTCCTGCCCCGACTTTGCTGCTGCCGAAATTCTCGTCCGCGGCGATGATCTCGCCGAGCCCGGATGCGATCCTGCCCGCGTCGATCCAGAAATTCATGAAGCCCGGACCGGCGATGTCGATCTTCGACACTCCCGCGCTGTCGAGGCTCATCGCATTGCGAAGACGCTCGGCTATCTCACGCGGCCGGGACTTGAGCGGCTTGGCCAGCACCATCGCGAGATTCGTCGCCCAATCTCCGTGCGACGATTCTCTCGGACGCTCGAGCAGCGGATCCACATCCTCGGGCGCGCCGAGGCCACGCGCCGCGCGAATCAGCTCGGCGCGGATTTGCTCGGCAGCAGTCATTCGCTGCTTTTCCCCTTGCGCGATGATGAGCTTTTTGCGGGAGGCTTTTCGGTCGCGGCCGGCTTGGCGGCGTCGCCACCTTTCGCCTCCGAAGGCTTGGCGTCGGGTTTCGCGGTCAATTCGCCTTTCGCGCCGCCAGCCTCCGCATTCTTATCCGTCGAGGCTCCTTCGCCGGATAGCGCGGGACGAGTCTGTGACTTCTTTCCGTCCTTGCCGTAGTCCGTGATGTAGAAACCGGATCCCTTGAAGACTAGACCGCCTCCCGCCGATATCTGCCGTTCAGCGACCTTGCCGCAGATCGGGCACAAGACTTCGGGGGGAGCCGCGCTGATGGAGCGATAAAACTTTTCGAACTCGTGGCCGCTTGGGCAACGAAACTCGTATGTGGGCATGTTGATTCGAGGGAGAACTGCGGCTGCAGTGAAAGCTAGTTTGCTCGGAAGCCGTCACCCCGCCCATCCACCACGGAATCACATGGTGCGCCTCGCACTGCGACGGGCGGGCATGGCAGCCGGGAAACACACAGCCACCGTCGCGCAGGATGAGCGCTGCCCGAAGATCGGCCGGCACCAACCGGCAGTCCCGGCCCACATCCAGCACCGTGCTCGGCCCACCGAGGACCGCCGGCAACAAGTCGGCGTCGCAGCACAGGCGGCGCAGGTCACCGGCACTGAGCGGTTCACCGTCCCCGATCAGGCCGGCGGCGGCTGCATCGGACAGCAGCTTGGCGTAGTCCACGGTCACC
>JBBQAV010000020.1:0-31072 GCA_038316775.1 Gemmatimonadales bacterium
CGGGAGTAGCGCCGCTGTGACTTCAGATTCTCACTTCAGTTGTGCCGGGGAATCGATAACCCGGGTCTTTCAGGGACAGCCTTTTAACGTAATAGGTTTAGAGCCGGTTTTGAAGGGCTCACCTGAATACCACAGAACTACTGCGGACTGCGGACTAATTGCGGACTGCGGACTGTTCGTACTTCGCAGTTAGTTCGTAGTTCGCAGTTTTAGTAGCCCTTCAACTGTAAATAGTCCAACTCGACGCTGGTCGGCCGGCCAAACAGGGAAACCGACACCCTGACCTTCCCCTTGTCCGGCAGAACTTCCTCGACGGTCCCGTTGAAGTCCGTAAACGGCCCTTCCGTGATCGCCACAGCCTGCCCGACCAGGAACGGAATCTCCTCCTTCACCTCTACAGGCTCCGAATCGTCCGCCACTCCAAGCAGGCGGTTGACCTCTTCAGGCCGCAGGGGCTGCGGGAGCCGCTCGTGCCCTACGAACTTGATGACGCCCTGGATTCCATTGATCGCGTGGGCCGTTTCCTGGTCCATCACCATCTCGACCAGGACGTAGCCGGGGTAAATCTTCCTCTCGACGTTGACCTTCTTGCCGTTCTTGATCTCGACCGCTTCCTGGGTCGGGACCAGAGCCTGGCGGATTGGCCTTTCGTCCGGCGTGCGCGGATCGGCGTCGATCCGCCGCTGGATCAGCGAGCGCACCTTGTTCTCGTGACCAGACGTGGTCTGGATCGCGTACCAGCGGTGCTCGGTTGGGGTCGTAGTGGCCACGATCATCGTCTCGAGAATAAAGAGGGGATTCCCTGGACGAGCACGAGCTGCAGGAAGAGGTCGATTGCACCGATGATGGCGCCGATGAAGAGCACGAAGATGAGGATCTTGATCGTCGTGTCCTTGAGCTGGGCACGGTCGGGCCAGGTGACCTTCCGCATCTCGTCCTGCACTTCGTGGTAGAACTGAGCCACTCGGCCTGGAAAATTGCGGCGCTCGACTACTTCAACCGACATCTACTTCGTTTCCTTATGCAGCTTATGCGCGTTGCAGCGGGGGCAGTACTTCTTCCACTCTACGCGCTCGGGGTGCAGACGCTTGTTCTTGTCGGTGAAGTAGTTGCGATTCTTACAGACTTCGCAGGCAAGTATGATTTTTTCGCGTGGCATTTTGGGGTCCTTATGACTTCAGAATTTACTTGATGATCTTTGTTACGACGCCTGCGCCCACGGTGCGGCCGCCTTCTCTGATCGCGAAGCGGAGACCCTCGTCCATCGCGATCGGCGCAATCAGCTCGATCGACATCTGAACGTTGTCGCCCGGCATCACCATCTCCATCCCTTCAGGCAGCTCGACACTTCCGGTCACGTCCGTAGTTCTGAAGAAGAACTGCGGCCTGTAGCCCTTGAAGAACGGCGTGTGACGACCGCCCTCTTCCTTGGTCAGCACGTAGACTTCGGCGTTGAACTTCGTGTGCGGCGTGATACTGCCTACCTTGGCCAGCACCATTCCACGCTCGACGTCTTCCTTATTGATACCTCTAAGGAGCAGGCCGACGTTGTCACCAGCCTGACCGTCATCCAAGAGCTTCCTGAACATCTCGACGCCGGTGATGACCGTCTTCTTCTCCGAGTTGAAGCCGATAAGTGCGACTTCCTCCCCGACCTTGATCTTGCCGCGCTCGATACGACCCGTCGCAACGGTGCCGCGGCCCGTGATCGAGAACACGTCTTCGACTGGCATGAGGAACGGCTTCTCGGTCTCTCGCTTGGGCTGCGGGATATAGGTGTCCAGCGCATCCATGAGCTCGCCGATCTTCTTACCGTACTCGCTGTTCGGATCTCCCGACTCCAAAGCCTTGAGAGCACTTCCCTTGATGATCGGCGTGTCGTCGCCCGGGAAGTCGTAGCTCGAGAGGAGCTCTCTTACTTCCAGCTCGACCAGCTCCAGCAGCTCCGGATCGTCCACCATGTCCACCTTGTTCATGAACACGATGATGTAGGGCACGTTCACCTGCTTGGCGAGCAAGATGTGCTCTCTCGTCTGAGGCATCGGACCGTCGGCCGCTGATACCACGAGAATCGCCCCGTCCATCTGTGCGGCACCCGTGATCATGTTCTTCACATAGTCAGCGTGGCCCGGGCAGTCGACGTGCGCGTAGTGCCGCTTCTCCGACTCGTACTCCACGTGGGCGGTCGCGATCGTGATGCCGCGAGCCTTCTCCTCAGGAGCCTTGTCGATCTGGTCGAACGCCACCGCGGATGCCAGGCCCTTCTTCGCCTGGATCGCCGTGATCGCGGCCGTCAGCGTCGTCTTGCCGTGATCGACGTGGCCAATGGTGCCGACGTTAACGTGGGGCTTCGTACGATTGAATTTCTCTTTGCTCATTCTTATCTCGCCTTTGCGGTGACTTTATTTATGATTTCTTCTGCCTTGGACTTCGGTACTTCCTCGTAATGCGCGAACTCCATCGAATAGACAGCTCTTCCCTGCGTCATGGATCTGAGCTTCGTGGAGTAGCCGAACATTTCCGACAGCGGCACCTGCGCATCGATCACCTGCGCTTCGCCGCGCTGATTCATTCCGCCAATTCTTCCGCGACGCGATGACAGATCGCCGAGCACGTCGCCCATGTACTGGTCGGGCGAGACGACTTCGACTTTCATGATGGGCTCGAGGATGATGGCGCCGGCTCGCTTGGCTGCTTCCTTGATTGCCATAGAGCCCGCGATCTTGAACGCCATTTCGCTGGAGTCGACATCGTGGTAGGAGCCGTACACAAGCTCCGCCTTCACGTCGACCATCGGGTAACCGGCGAGCACCCCGCCTTCGAGCGCTTCGCGCATTCCCTGCTCCGCGGGCTTGATGAACTCACGCGGAATAGTTCCGCCTACGATCTTGTCCTCGAACACGAATCCTTCGCCCTGCTTCGCCGGCTCGATGTTGATCACCACGTGTCCGTACTGACCTTTACCGCCCGACTGGCGAATGAACTTCCCTTCGACTTTCTCGACGCGCTTCTTGATCGTCTCGCGATAAGCGACCTGCGGACGGCCGATGTTCGCATCGACCTTGAACTCACGCTGCATTCGGTCGACGATGATCTCCAGGTGCAACTCTCCCATTCCGGAGATGATGGTCTGGCCCGTCTCCTGGTCGGAGTGCACGCGGAAAGTCGGATCTTCCTCTGACAGCTTCTGCAGCGCGATCGCCAGCTTGTCCTGGTCGGCTTTCGTCTTCGGCTCGATCGCTACGTCGATCACGGGATTCGGAAACTTCATCGCCTCGAGAACGATCGGAGCATCTTCCATCGTCATCGTGTCGCCGGTGCGAGTATCCTTGAGACCGATCGCCGCGGCGATGTCACCAGCGAGAACTTCCTGGATTTCTTCACGCTTGTTCGCGTGCATCTGGAGCAGCCGTCCAACGCGCTCACGCTTGTCCTTCGTGGCGTTGTAGACGTAAGAACCGGCCTGGAGTTTCCCCGAATAGACGCGGAAAAACGTCAGCTTTCCGACGAATGGATCGGTCGCAATCTTGAACGCGAGGCCGGCGAACGGTTCATCGTCGTCCGGAGCTCTCGTGCCCATCTCGCCATTCGGGAGATGTCCCTCAACGGGTGGCACATCGACCGGCGACGGCAGGAAGTCGACGACTGCATCAAGCATCGCCTGCACGCCCTTGTTCTTGAACGCGGCGCCACAGAGCACGGGCACGATGAAGCCGCCCACGGTGGCGCTACGAATCGCGTGTCGGATCTCGTCGTTGGTGAGCGGCGTGCCGCTGAAGTACTTCTCGATCAGCGCCTCGTCGTGCGAGACCGCTGCCTCGATTACGTCGTGCCGGGCCTTCTCCATCGCTTCGTGATACTCGGCGGGAACATCCGTAATCTGGAACTCTTTGCCGAGGGATTCGTCGTCGAAGATGTACTGCTTGCGCTCGATGACGTCGATGTGGCCGGTAAATGTCTCGCCGGTTCCCACTGGAAGCTGGATCGGATACGCGTTTCTGGTGAGGCGATCCTTGATCATTCGCATGCAGCGATCGAAGTCGGCGCCAACGCGATCCATCTTGTTGGCGAAAATGAGCCGCGGAACCTTGTAGCGATCGGCCTGGCGCCAGACGGTCTCCGTCTGCGGCTCGACGCCTGCGACGGAATCCAGAAGAGTCACGGCACCGTCGAGCACGCGAAGCGATCTCTCGACTTCCACCGTGAAATCCACGTGACCCGGTGTGTCGATGATGTTGATCCGGTATTCGGTCCCGTTTCGCGTCCAGAAAGCGGTGGTTGCAGCGGACGTGATCGTGATCCCGCGCTCCTGCTCCTGCTCCATCCAGTCCATCGTCGCGGTGCCTTCATGCACCTCGCCGATTTTGTGGGTCTTGCCGGTGTAATACAGGACGCGCTCGGTCATAGTCGTCTTACCAGCATCGATGTGCGCCATGATGCCGATGTTACGATAGTGGTCGAGCGGGGTGTGGCGTGACATGTCTCTGGAAGCTCTCTCTATAGAAGCGGCCCAAACAGCTGGAGCCGGTAGTCTCAATTCAACAAAAACGCGGGTGGACCATGCGCCCCTGAACGGGACCGGTATCCATCCGCTGCCGCCGGGTGCACTCGCAACTGTTTCGCGGGTGGGGACTCGAGGCGCGCCGGCACGTGACCGGCGAATCAATTTTTTTCCTCAAAGCGGGCGCGTTAAACTGCGTTCCGCCATAGCCTTGTAAAGGTATTCCGGAATGAAGCTAAGTCAATGGGAGGGGCTGGCAGTATTCCGACTCCGGAGTAACTGCGAACTGCGGACTAACTGCGAGCTGCGGACTAACTGGCTGCACGGCCTCCCATTTCGTCAAGTCTTGCTTGGTCGAATCAGTCGATCTCGTTCCCTTGGGATGATCGCCAATAAAAGCCGGCGGATCTCCTCTAGAGTATCCAGCCGGTCGCGAGCGGTTTCAGGCCCGAGTACGGGCTCTGCCGAACGATACCACGCCATGGCTTCTCGCACTGACCCCAGCGCATACTCGAAGAAGCGAGCCCGGTCCCGCCCGGAGCTCCGCGAATAACCCTCGCCGAGATTGGCCGCGATTGAACCTATCGCGGCGTAGAGCTGGCCTGCGACCTTTTCAGTCACCGCGTGATACCTCAATTTCTCCGCATCCGTCCAGGACTCGGTGAGCAACGCGCACGCCAGCTGGTAGGCGCGCATGCGCGATACCGGATCACGAATGTTGAGCTCGGACGGACAGGGTAGCGAAGGGGCCACATCCTACGATCGTCACCCATGCCCACATGACATCGTCCCAAACCGGCAAATGGGACCAGTTCATCGCAGACCCGCAGAGTCCGCAGTTAATCCGCAGTTCGCAGTTAATCCGCAGTTCGCAGTGAGTCGTGACGTTTGCCCCCCCCTTGCCGCGTCTTACTTTGTGAGATAAAGTACTCTGTACTCTCGAACAGCCATATGCGCTCATCCACTTCCGTGATTGCCTGGTCCGCCGCGATCGTCACTTCAGCGCTCGGCACTGCCATCCTGTTCGACGCCCAACCGGGAATCAACTGGCCGATCTGGGTAGCGGCCGCGTCGATCTCTCTGATCGTCTCGCGCTTCGCTTCCGCCCGCCGAGTCGAGACCCCGCTCTTCGTCCTCCTCGCCTGGGCGATCGTTCTCAGCGCCGGCTTCGCCCTCACCGCCAACGATTTCCTCCACTTTCTGATCGTGCTAAGCGATGCCATGCTGCTCGGCCTCGCCGTCATCACGCTCGGCGCGGAAAACTGGAGCGAGCTGTCGGCAAAATTGCTTGTCGCCGTCCCCTTCCTCGCGCCGTACCGCGTCGTCGGCGCCACCGCCTACGAGGCCGCCGGCGCGCCACGCTCCGTTTCATCGCCGCGGTCGCGCGCGATCATCAAGGGTGCTCTGCTGTCCCTGCCCCTCGTTGTCGTCCTCATCGCCCTCCTCGGCAACGCCGACCCGGTCATTCGCTGGAGCACCGATCGCCTCGCCGAGTGGCTTCCCGATTGGTCGTTCCCGCCGCGAATGATATTCTTCGCCGTTCTGCTCACACTCACCCTCGGCGCCAACTCGCTCGGCGTCCGCCAGCTGATGGCGAGCTTCCCGCGCTACCCCGCCTTCGGCGTGAGCTCGACTGTGGGTGTCACCGAGCAGCGGATGATGCTGTGGAGCGCCGCGGCAGTGCTCTGGATCTTCGTCGCGCTCCAGGCGTCGTATCTCATTCATTCGCCTCCTGCCGCGATCCGAACCGGAGTCACTTTCGCCGACTACGCCCGGCGTGGCTTCGGCGAGCTGTCTTTCGCCGCCACCATTGTCGGCGCCATCGTCCTCATCCTCGAGTACGCACGACCCGCCGATGCGACGGAGCGCGACCGACTGGTTCTTCGCCGGCTGGAGCTTGCTCTCGTCATCGCGCTCGAGCTGGTTCTCGTCTCCGCCTTCCGCCGAGTCATTCTGTACGAGCAGGCGTACGGCTTCACCGAGGCACGGATCTTCGCCCAGGCCTACATGGTCGTGATGGCGCTTTCGCTCGCCGCCCTGGCCCGAGAGATCACGAGAGGAAAG
This sequence comes from Gemmatimonadales bacterium, assembly GCA_038316775.1. Lineage (GTDB taxonomy): Bacteria > Gemmatimonadota > Gemmatimonadetes > Gemmatimonadales > Gemmatimonadaceae > UBA4720. The sequence goes on from JBBQAV010000020.1 coordinate 6,566, forward strand.
ATCTCGATCGCCTTTGGCCGGCGCGTTGCCGAGTTCGCGCTCGCCGTGTTCACCGTGCTCGTCTTTTGGAATTACGAAGCGTGGATTGTCGACCGGAACATCGATCGGGCCGCGACGACCGGAAAATTCGATGCCTTGTACGCAACTCGCCTCTCGGTGGATGCAATCCCGACCCTCCTCCGCCGGCGTAACGAAATCCCGAGCGCGGAGCGCGACACCATGGAGTTGCGCCTCGCGTGCAAACCGCTGCCCGGCGAGCGCAGCTGGTTCGAGTGGAATCGAGCCGTCAGCGCTTACGCGAAGGCGCAGGAGAATTGGAGCCGGCCGGTTTGCGCGCGACCGACGGTCAGAACTCGGGCGCCGGTGCCGACCAGCCCCTAGTATTTCACGGTTTTTGGACGCAGCAGCACGTAAAGCGGCCAGCTAAGGGCGAGCAGGACGAGCGAGTAAATGCTGTTCCTCGTGTCGGTGATGGCGGCTCCTGCCAAAAACCCCAGCGACAGCAAGAGGACGAGTCCGGTCGTCCATGGATGTCCCCACGCCCTGAACGGCCTTGGCGCATCAGGCTCCCGTTTCCGGAGAATGAATACGCTTGCGAAGATCAGGGCGTACTGGGCGACGAAGAAAAACGCCGTCACTGCCAGAACTATCTCGAGCGTGCCGGTGATTACCAGCGCCAGCACAACGACCGCGCTGAGGAAAAGCGCGATTGCCGGAGTTCCGCCTCGATTGACGTAGCTCGCACCTGGAAGGAAGCCGAAAACGCTGAGCCGGTGCAGCACGCGAGACGTCATCAGCTGGTACGCGTTGACTGCGCTCAACAGCGACACAATCGTCAAGACCCTTATCACCGCGTCGCCCTTGGCGCCGAAGATCTCATTCGCGGCGGTCGCCGCGACCAACGGCTGGCCGGCCATCTTCTCGATCGGAAGAACGTACAGGAACCCGATATTCACCAGCAGGTAAATGATCGCTACCGAGACGACCCCACCGAAAATCGAGCGCGGAATGTCTCGAGCCGGATTCCGCAGCTCTCCCGAGAAATAGACGATCCCGTTGTAGCCATCATACGTGAAGATCACAGCCTGCATCGCCAACACGAAGGCGACCAGAAACGGGAAACCGCTTGGAGGATGCAGTGGGCCGCCCGCTGGGAAACCGCGGCCGAGCACGAAGCACGCTCCGACAAGAACCATGAACGCCAGCGTCTTTGCGGCGGCGGTGATATTCTGCGTCAGGCTTCCGGTTTTGATCCCGCGCCACTGAATCAGTGAAAAAGCGACGATCACCGCGCACGCAATCGCTGAAGTCAGCCCTTTGGAAATCGCGAAGAGAATCGTGACGTATTCGCCGATCACGATCGCCGCGAGCGCCGCGCTGCTGCAGGTTGACAGCCAATCGCTCCAGCCAATTACGAAGCTCGCGTAGGGGCCCATCGAGCGGCGCAGGTAAACCGTGTATCCGCCCGACTCCGGCATCATGGTCGCCAGCTCGGCGAGCGCGTTCGCGCCCAGTGCGGCGTAGAGGGCGCCCAGTATCCAGACACCTATGAAAAGCCAAGGCGTCGGAAGTAGTTGAGCCACAAGTCCCGGAGTACGAAGTATTCCGGAGCCGATCGTATTGCCAATTGTGACGGAGAGTCCAAACAGGACTCCGAGTACGGCTAATAACCCGAGACTTGGTTGGGACGGAGGCGCAATTTCCTGCCGCCCCTCGGCGCCCGCCGTCACGCCCGCGTGCTGGGTGGTGAAGCTCCGTTCTTCCCCGCCGGGCGGCTCATGAAATCCGCGAGTAGTTGATGGAAATGGTGAGTGCCAACCTCGCGCCGCTCCGAATAACGGCCGCGGTCGTACAGACGCGAGCGAACGCCGCGTTGTACCGACTCGACGACCTCCTCGTCCTCCATCTCGACCCGGTGGAGGCCTGCTCCGGCTCCCGAATCCCGTAGCGACGGATTCCAGACGTACGAATGGAACGCGACTTTTGTCCGTTCGACGCTCAACGGGGTAACGACGTTGAGCGACAGGCCCCACGGATAGAAGTTGAACATGATGTTCGGAAACAGCCAGAAATAAAACGCTGCCACGCGTTCCGCGGCATTCGGATGGTTCTTCGGCAGATCAAAGGCCGGTTCCCCTTTCTTTGCTATGCCGAGCTGGAGATTCCCATAGCGGAAGCGCTCGGTCCGGTAGGAGGCGTAATCGATCTTTTCCGCCAATCCCGCGTGCACGTACGGGATGTGAAACTCCTCCAGATAATTGTCGCAGTAGAGCGCCCAGTTGGCATTGATCAAATATTCCTGCGAAGTCGCCTGGTCCCGTACGAAATCGTCGAGCGGCATCCACGACACCAGCTCCCTCACCGGCGCTATCCATTCCTCGAACGGCATTTCGGGCGCGAGTCCGCTGAATAGCATCGGGCCGAATTGCTCGAGCCTGAGAGTGGAGAGGTTGTCGTTCTCCGAGGGAAATCCGACCGTGGTGTCGAATTCCGGCATGGAGACGAACTTTCCGTCGAGACTGAATCTCCGCCCGTGATAGCGACAACGTAGCGACTTCGCGTGGCCCTCGCCTTCGACAACGAGCGATCCGCGATGCGTGCACACATTGGACATGCAGCGGACGACACCTTCGTCATCTGAAGTGAGAACGAGCGGCTCGTTCAGACATCCCTCGAGCAGCGTGAACGGAAGAACCCGTCCTGGTGCTTTGACGCGGGCGGCATCTCCAACCCACTGCCAGCTGCGGGCGAACACGCGGTCCTTCTGCAGCTCGAAGTAGTCGGGATCCGAATACACTCTTCCCGGGAGCGTCGAAGCTCGCCGTATGTCGCTGTCGATCTCGAAATCGCGCGGACTCATTCCCGCGAATCTAAGGTGGCGCCAGACACTCGCCAGATGCGCCTACTCCTTGGGCTCTCCGATGACGTCGGCCAGGCTCGTCTTTCCCGCCGTCGGACTCTTCCGAATTACACTGAACTTCCCGTCGGTCTCCAGAACGACGGCTGCCACGTCGTCGAGGGATAAAATCCCCTGCTGACGGATCGCCTGGAGAATTTCTTCTTCCGTGGTCGCCTCTTTCGACATTGCGCGCTCCAGGAACTTTCCATTACGGAACAGCATTTGGGGATTTCCATTGATGAATTCTTCGAGACGCTTCGACACCCGGGTGAGATACCGGAGCATCAACTGAAGGCCAATGAGGACAATAAAAGCGGTGAGCCCGTTGGCCAGCGTGACTGTGGAGTCCATTACCGCGATGGAGAGCGCCGATCCGAGCGCGACCGCGAACACCGAGTCGAACACGTTCATCCGCGCCATGGATTTCTTGCCGGTCGTGCGAAGTAGCACGACGAGAAGAAGGTAGGAGAGTGCTCCCACCACGACGGTGTGCACCAGCGGCGCCCAGCCATCGAAAACAAATGGCACGTGTTGGGTCATGACCTAGGGCTTACAGAGCCCGGTATATGTCTCAGGCCTCCTGTCGCGGAAGAACTGCCAGACGTTCCGGACTTCCCGAATCTTGTCCAGATCGAGCTCCGCTGTGATCAGCTCGTCCCGATCGCGCCTGGCCTCTGCCAGAAACTGCCCGCGAGGGTCGCAGAAATAGCTTTGCCCGTAGAACTCGCCGATGTTCCACGGCTTCTCGAATCCAACGCGGTTGATCGCGCCGACGAAATACGCATTCGCCACCGCGTGCGCCGGCTGCTCCAGCTTCCACAGATACTCCGAGAGCCCCGCCACCGTCGCCGATGGATTGAACACGATCTCAGCGCCGTTCAAGCCGAGCTCGCGCGCTCCCTCAGGAAAATGCCGGTCGTAGCAGATATAGACGCCGACCTGGGCGTACTGGGTCTTGAATACGGGATAGCCGAGGTTTCCCGGCTTGAAATAAAACTTCTCCCAGAATCCCGGAGCGGTGTGGGGAATGTGATTCTTCCTGTATTTCCCGAGATATTTGCCGTCCGCATCGATCACCGCAGCGGTGTTGTAGTAGACTCCCGTTCCCTCTTCCTCGTAGATCGGAACGACTATCACCATGGAATATTTCTTCGCAACTTCCTGCATCAGGCGCGTAGTCGGGCCGTCCGGGATCCTCTCGGTAGAGTCGTACCACTTCGTGTTCTGCTCGGCGCAGAAATACGGCCCGGTGAAGATCTCCTGCATGCAGATGATCTGCACACCTTCCTTCCCCGCCTGATCGAGAAACTTCATGTGCTTCTCGATGTTGGCTTCGCGGATCTTATCCAGCGGCGCGTCGGTCGAGCCGGCGTGCGACGCCTGAATGAGACCACATTTGACGATCCGGGCCATCCGCTATCTCCCTATGAGTTTTGAGAAATCGACTTGCCGGCTGCCACCTGACGTCGCATCAGCAGCCAATAGATCACGAAGCTGAGCCCGAAGGTGACGAACCACGCGTACGAGTAGAGCTGATCGAAGAAATCGGGATGCGCAACTCGGCCTCCCGGCGTGACGGCGGCACGGAAGAATCCGGGCGCGACCGGAAGAATCGCAAGCACGAGTGCCACGACCGCGCGTGGGTTGACTCCGCTCCAGTAGCTGTAACGTCCGTTCATTCGGAACAGGTCATCCACATCGAGCCGCTGCTTCCTCAGCAGCCAATAGTCGCAGATGAGAATTCCGCCGAGCGCGCCCATAAGGCTCGAATACCCGATCAGCCACGTGAAGATGTAAGCGCCGGCGCCGGCGTAAAGCTTCCACGGCATCATGAGTATCCCAATGATAGCCGTGATGATTCCGCCGGTGACAAAGCTGATCCGCTTCGGACTCAGATGCGAGAAGTCGTTGGCGGGCGAAACGACGTTGGCCGCCATGTTCGTATGCAGCTGCGCGGCGAGCACGATCAGCGCGGCAAAGATTATGAGCACCGGTCCGCCGATCATCGTCACGAGCACGACGGGATCCCAGATCGCCTTGCCGAAGATCACGATCGTGGCGCTCGTCACCGCGACTCCGATGAAGGCGAACGTCGTCATCGTCGTTGGGAGGCCGAGTGCCTGTCCGGTGATCTGTGATCGCTGGCTTCGAGCGTAGCGCGTGAAGTCGGGAATGTTGAGACTGAGCGTCGCCCAGTAGCCAACGTTCGCGGTGAGGGCCGGAGGAAAGAGCTTCCAGAACGAGACGTTCGATGTCTGGCCCTGTAGCCGCTGTGATTCGCTGAGTATGTGACCCAGCCCTCCGCCGTGACGGATTCCCCACAGCAGCAGGAGAATTCCGCCGGAGAGAAGAAATGGCGCGGCGTAGCTGCCGAGGATCTTGATTCCTTCGATTCCTCTCGCGATTATCGCCACCTGGAGCAGCCAGAAAAGCGCGAACGCCAATGCCACGCCCCAGGTGACGCCCTTCCAGCTCGGCCACGCCGCGACAAAAAGCGTGTTGAGAGCGAGAGCGCCGATCCATGTCTGAATGCCGAACCACCCGCATGCGACGACCGCGCGAAGCATCGCCGGAATGTTTGCTCCGCGCACTCCGAAGCTGGCCCGGCACATTACCGGGAATGAGATCCCGTATTTCGTTCCGGCGTGCGCGTTGAGAACCATCGGGATCAGCACGATGACATTCCCGAGGAGAATGGTCATCAGAGCCTGCCACCAGTTCATTCCTTCCTGCATCAATCCGGAGGCGAGCGTGTACGTCGTGATCACCACGCTCATCCCGATCCACAGCGCCGCGATGTTATAAGTGGACCAGGTGCGGCGCGACGGAGGCGTCGGCGCCAGGTCCTTGTTCCAGAGTGGACTCGACTGAATGTCTTCCGGGACGTGCACCGCCTCGGGCGCGTATGAGGCGCCCGCGGCATTGGTCATCACGACGCGAGGCCCGCCGTCTTACGCGAAAGCCACTGCCCGCGCCCTTCCTTGCCAACGACCTTATAGTCGTCGACGATCACATCGCCGCGCGAAAGTGTCGTGCGCGCGAAGCCGGCCAGGTCCCACCCCTCGTAAGGCGACCAATCGGCATTGGTCTCCATTTCCTCGGGATCGACCTTGTGCGTTTTCTTCGGATGGATGATCGCAATGTCGGCGTCGGCGCCAACCTGAATTGCGCCTTTGCGCGGATATAACCCCATGATCTTCGCCGGATTGGTCGACAGCTTGGTGCACATCTCCTCGAGGCTGATCCTCCCGCCCATCACGCCTCGCGTATAGAGCAGCGGCATCAGCGTCTCGAGCCCTGGCATCCCCATCGGGATCTTGGTCCAGTCGCCGTTCCACATCGCCTTCTGCTCGCGGTTGAACGTGCAGGTGTCTGTCGATACGACCGAGACTTCCCCGCTCTTGAGGCCTTTCCATAGACGCTCTACGTCCTTCGGCTTCTTCAGCTGCGGACAACACGCGTAGAGATGCCCGTCTTCTTTCTCGAACACTGCATCATCGAGCACCAGATACTGCACGCAGGTCTCCGCCAGTACGGGAACTCCACGCGCCTGGGCAGCACGGATGATGTCGGCGCCTTCGCCCGTCGACATGTGAACGATGTAAAGCTGGCCACCCGTCGCCTCGCACCACTGCACCGCGCGCTGGATCGCCTCGGCCTCGATGAAGTTGGGACGCGTCATCGGATGCAGCCGCGCGCCGTATTTCTTCATCAGCTCCGGCGTATGATGCCGCGCGATCAGCTCGTCGAGCACCCGCGCCGACTCGGCGTGCACAAGCAGCATCGTGCCGTACTCCTTCATCTTCTCGAGAGTGCCAAACATCGCGCGGTCGTCGGACTGCCACCCCTCGGATTCATAGATCATGAATTCCTTGAAGGTCGTGAAGCCGCGATCGACCATCCCCTTGATCTGATCCTTGTGATCGTTCCAGCGTGTGATGCAGATGTGGAAGGTGTAGTCGATCAGCGATTTGCCTTCCGCCTTCTTCATCCAGTTGTCGGCCGCCTGCTCCAACGACTCGCCCGCGTAGGGAATCGCGAAGTCTATTAGCGTCGTCACGCCGCCGCGCGCGCCGGCCCGGGTTCCGGTTCTATAATCGTCAGCCGACACCGTTCCGCAGAATGGCAGCTCCAGGTGGACGTGCACATCGAGAACGCCAGGGATCACGTGGTGCCCCTTGGCGTCTGTCACCTTCGTGGCCTTGTCACCCTCGAGATTGACGCCGAGGGCGGAGATTTTCTCGCCGGTAATTCCGACGTCGCCGACAAATGTGCCGGCGGGCGTCACGACGTTCCCACCCTTGATGATCCGGTCGAATGCCACCGATCTGTTACTCCCTTGCTGGATTGATTGCTATTTGGCGGCGGCGGTCAGCGCGCGATCCACCACGTCGAGCGTGAAGTCTGCATCTTCGGCGGTGATGCACATCGGCGGCTTGATGCGAAGCACGTTGCCATCGAGACCACCCTTCCCAACCAGGACTCCCATCTCGCGCGCGGCTTCCAGGACCGCCAGCGTCTCCGCCTTAGCCGGCTCCTTTGTCGTACGATCGCGCACCAGCTCCACACCCAGCATGAGACCCATGCCGCGCACGTCTCCGATCAGCTGATGACTCTCTGCGAGCTTCCGGAAACCGTCTTTCAACCGCTTGCCGAGGACGCGCGAGTTTTCCTGGAGCCCGTCTTCGTCGATGACGTCTAGCACCGCCAAGCCGGCAGCCATGCACACCGGATTTCCGCCGAACGTGTTGAAGTGGATTCGCTGAGTGAGGGCCTGAGCGATATCCATCCGCGTGGTGACCGCGCCCAGCGGCACACCATTGCCGATCCCCTTCGCCATAGTGACGAAATCGGGGACAACGTCGAAGTTCTCGAAGCCCCAGTAGTGATCGCCCGTGCGTCCGAAACCCGTTTGAACTTCGTCGGCGATGCAAAGGCCGCCGGCGTCTCGCGTGATCTTGTAAGCCTCGCTCAGATAGTTGCGCGCCCCATGCGTCGCGCCTCCCACTCCCTGAATCGGCTCGGCGATGAACGCGGCGATTTTCCCCGGCGTCGAGTAGCGAATGATGCCCAGTATGTCCTCGGCGCTCTTGGTTGCAATCTCCTCTGGTGTTCCGGAGAACGCGCTTCGATAAGGATCCGGGGACACGGCGTGATGGACACCCGTCGCGCCGGGAACGGGATACTTCCAGGTGCTGTGGGACGTGAGCCCCATCGCGCTCGGGCTGCCGCCGTGATAGCCATTTCGCAACGCTATGACGTCGGTGTTGCCGGTAAAGAGCCGCGCCATCGTGATGGCCAGGTCGTTGGCCTCACTGCCATCGTTCACGAAGTAGGTGACGTCCAGCCCCTTCGGCATCTTCGACGCGAGCTTCTTCGCGAGCAGCGGAAAGTTTGGGTGAAGATAGATCGTAGTCGCGTGCTGGAGAGTCTCCACCTGCTTCTGTATCGCGGCGACGATCTTAGGATGACAATGACCGCACGAGACCGTCACGATTCCCGCAAACATGTCGAGGTAGCGGCGGCCGGTTTCATCGAACACCCACTGCATATGTCCTTCGACGATGAGAAGCGGCTCGCCGTAGAGCGTAAAGACGGCAGGGTTCGTGTACTTTCGCCGCATCACGAGAACTTCTTCGCGCGACGGTCCGGTGTACGGCTTCGGAACATGATCGCTGGGTGGCATTTTCAGCGGCGCCCGCGATGTCGTCGCGGTCTTCCCGCCCGTTGCGCGTGCGCGCTCGGTTGTAGTGGAAGCGATCGCCACGTTACACCCGCACCGCTACATCGGGTTGCGGAGGCGCGTAGCCCTCGACATTCTCGTAGCCCGAGTGGTAGTCCGCCGCATCGGGACGGCGGATGTCCGACTGAAGCACGATTCTGTCGCGCCGAATGCCCCGGAAGTCTTCTATGCGCTTCCACCCATCCTTTGCGTGCTGTTCGATGAACCGGTCCAACCCGGCGAGAAGCTTCTTGATGACGTTTGGCCCGACGGCCTGATCCAGCATTGCCGCCGTGCACACCTGCACCGTGCCGCAGCCGAGCAGAAAGTAGGAAGCGGCCTGATTGAAATCGGATACGCCACCGATTCCCGAGAAGCTCTTGTCAGGGAAGGCCTTGGTAAGCTGCGCCATTTTCGCGAGCGCGAGCGGAAGTATGGCCGGCCCCCCGAGTCCGCCGCTCGAGACATACCCGTCGACGTTGATCTCGAACTCGAGCGTCTCCGGATCGATCAGCGGAATCGATGGAAAAGTGTTCGACGACACGATCGCGTCTGCTCCGCCGCGGAAGCAAGCAGCCGCTTCGACCACGATATCAGCGGTCGCGGGAGTGAGCTTGCACCAGACCGGAACCTTTGCGACCTCCTTCACGGCTTCAGTAACTACGGAGCAGAGTCCCTGATCCTTTCCGATGTTGGATCCCATGTCACGGCGATCCATATGCGGACAGGAGAAGTTGAGCTCGAGCGCATCGGCGCCTTCGCCTTGCGCTGTCTCCGCGAGCTCCTGCCAATGCCTCAGCTCCTTGTCGTTTCCGGAGCCGGCCATGATGGACGCGATCAACACCTTGTTCGGGAACGCCTCTTTGATCCGGCGGATGCGCGGAGCCCACCATTCTAGCGTCTTGTCGGAGATCAGCTCCCAGTTCCAGGACGAATGCAAGGCAGCGCCGGGCCGTTTTTTCATAGACACGTTCGCGTCCTCGGGGCTCGTGCGCATGAACTTCGCCTTTGCGCCATAGACGTTCACGACTGGATGCAGACCAATCGTCTTGGTGACGACGCCGCCCCAGCCCGCCTCGAATGCGCGCGTGATGTTCGACTCCGATTCGGTCGGTGGCGCCGAGGAAAGGAGAAAGGGATTCTCGAATTGAATCCCGGCAAACGTTACAGATCGGTCGACAGCCATGCGTCCTCCTAGGACATCCAGTTGGTGCCCGCCTCTTTATTCCATTTTGTTGTCATCTTCTTCGACTGCGTCCAGAATTCGATGGAGCCTCGGCCGGTGATGTCACCGACGCCGAACTTGGAGTCGTTCCACCCGCCAAACGAGAACGGCTCGCGCGGAACCGGCACGCCGACGTTCACTCCAACCATTCCAGCGCTCGCGTGCTCCATGACGTATCGCGCCGTACCGCCGCTCTCGGTGAAGACCGACGCGGCATTACCGTATGGAGACGCATTCTCGACTCTCATGGCGTCCTCCACGTCCTTGGCGCGAATGATCACGAGGACAGGTCCAAACACTTCCTCCTGTGCGATCCGCATCTCGGGAGTAACGTGATCTATGATCGTCGGACCGATGAAGAATCCTTTCTCCTTCCCTTTCACAACCGCTCGCCTTCCGTCCACGAGAACTTTTGCGCCGGCCGCTTCAGCCTCCGCGATCGCCTTCTCGATCCGCTCCTTGGCCGCGGCGGAAATGACAGGTCCGATGTCGCGTCCGGGAATGATGTTCTTCGCGTGCTCCACCATCCGAGCGATGATGTGGTCCGTCTTCGAGACCGCGACCATTACCGCCGCGGCCATGCACCGCTGTCCGGCGCAACCGGACATCGATGCCACAACGTTGCTCGCAGTCATCTCCTGCTCCGCATCGGGCATCACGATGAGGTGATTCTTGGCGCCGCCAAGCGCGAGGCAGCGCTTGAGCGTCGCGGTGGAACGGCGATAGACGACCCTCGCGATCTTTGTCGAACCGACGAAGCTGACGGCAGCGATTCCCGGGTGGTCGCAGATCGCCTCGACTGCTTCCTTCCCGCCGTTCACGATCTGCAGCACACCTTCGGGCAATCCGGCTTCCTTCAGCAGCTCGGCTATTCTTCCCGCACTCAAAGGCACGAGCTCGGACGGCTTGAGGATCATGCAGTTGCCGAGTGAGATCGCGTTGGGAATCGACCAGTTCGGCACCATGTTCGGAAAGTTGAACGGCGTGATCGACGCGACGACGCCAAGTGGATACCGCTCGATCCGGCACTCCACACCGCGACTGACTTCGAGCACCTCGCCCGGTACGATCTGCGGCAACGAACACGCAAACTCGCACAGCTCCGCCGATTTCAGCACCTCGGCGCGCGCTTCCGATGCGACTTTCCCATTCTCTTCGGTTATTAGCGCTGCGAGCTCGTCGATGTTCTTCTCGAGCAGCGCCTTATACCGGTAGAAGACCTGGACGCGCTCCTTGATCGGGGTCGACGACCACGCGGGAAATGCCTTGTGTGCACTGGCCACCGCCGCGTCCACGTCATCCTGCGTCGAGAGGGGCACGCGCGAAATGACGCTGCCATCGCTCGGGTTGTTAACCTCGAGGTAGGGCCGGTCGGTCCCGATAAACGAACCTCCGACGTAGTTCCGGACTTCAGGGTACTTCACAATCCCTCCCGGCTCTCGGGCGTGACGCACGCCAACAAGCCCCAACCTATGAATTGGGCGGCACTTATCCCACTATGCGAAGATGCGTTTGGGGCTGGAACGTCGCAAGCGGACGACGCTGGTGGGACTCCCCAACGCGGGGCCTGTCCCCCGTTAGCGAGCGGTCGACGGGCTCAGGAAGAGAGGAGCTGCTATTGGAGCAAAATCATTCCGGAGGTCCCATTCCGGGACTACGCGGTTAGCACCAAACAGTGGCGCCACCTCGTATGGGTCTGCCACAGAGAAATCGACGTTGTAGCCGAGATCCTTGAACAACCCCAGCGTTATCGAACTCAGGGGGGACTTGAAGCCACGTCCCACCCCCGGAACCATGAGCTCATCCCCAAAGACATCGAATCTCCAGTGGGGATCCCTGAGACCTTGCCCCGAGCTGCTTTCCAACGGGACGGTAGCCCGCGTGTACCACGCGCCGTGTTTCGCGAATTCTGACCTCGCCACTGCACCGTTGAAAACGGGATCATTGATGCCACCGGTGGCCAGGCCCTTTGGCAGGTAACTCGTCGGGTTGAATCCCAAAGCGTGTCCCATCTCGTGCATGATGACGCCCTGTAGGATTCCGCGAGCCTCCATTGAATCCACATCGGCGCGGTCGAGTCGGATGTGGCTCAGGAAGGGCAGCGTGTCGCGGGTGCTTACCCCGCAGACTTGGGTGAACGCCAACTGGCCGCTGGGACCATCTATCTGGAGGACTGAGACGAAAAGCAGGAGGTTGTGATGCGTTTCGTGAAGCTGCGGCTCGCCCACAAAGCACTGGCCGGCGTCAGAACTGAGGTCGAAATTCCCCAGGTCTTTTGACAATGCGCGCGTCCATTTGGCGACGGCGACTGCGACGGCATTGCGTACGGCCGGCGTTACATCCGATGAGTAACGAACTTCGATCTGAGCGTCCGACGACGGCGGCGGTGGCTCGGTGGGCTGGTCAGATCCGCAAGCGACGCAGAAGGCCGTCAACGCGCAAAGCAGCACGCAAACGGAAGTTCTCATCATCATGCACACAATTGTACGCACCAGGTAGGCCTGACTGCTTAGGCTCGCAATTGCAGAGCCACCTAAGGAGAGCTAATCCTTGATAGTCGGCCCGGCACGAACCATGATGCTAATGCGATGTAAAATCGCAAACTGAAACTACCATGACTGATCCTTCGGCTGCTGTTGAACAGCCACACGAAATAGTTCCAATCGATCACGGAATGTCGATCGGCATAGCGGCAGTGATCACCGTCGTTTCGCTGATTCTCGTCCTGGGTTCGACCTATGCTGTGATAAAGGGAACGCTGTCGTCAGGAATGACACGCGTTCTTGCCGTCATCTCTCTTCTCTCGCTCGTCGCAATGGCGTACGGATTCATCGAGCTATTGCTGGCAGTGATCGCCACGACCACAGAGCGCCGGAGAAGAGCGCGCGAGGTGACAGAGCGACGCCACGGCGATCGCGCGCGAAAGCCGACGCCGCACTGATCGCTGGTGCGACCGCCGGAGTCTCTATGTGAAGTCGGGGATCTGAAAAAGAGGCAGCTACAAACAGCGGAAAACCCGCGCCGGCTGGCCTCGCACGAGCGTGAAGGTACCGAGCTTGGCGCCTGTATCCGTGAGCGTGACGGTCAGCGTCATCGTCTCGCCGTCGGTCCAGCCATCGTACCGCGCCGGATGACGATCCGGCGTTTCGTCCTGTCGTACCGGGCCGCCGTGTCCAATCGTGTGCGTGCCCATCGCGGTGAAATTTCCGTCGGTTGACGCGGTGATCTTCTGATCGATCGTTCCGCTCGCGCAATCGTACTCAAGCGTTCCACCCGCGTCGGAGACGACGAGCCCGATATGCTCGCCTCCCCATTCACTCGGGGCGACAGGACCGGCGAGCTCCCGCGCACAAGGACCGGCGGCGATGAGACACGCAGCAGCGAAACTGGTCCAAAACATTGAACTCACGCGCGATTTCATAGTACCTCCAACAAGTCGAATCTGTGGCCCAGGTCACAGCAGCAACCTGGGCCCTCGAGACTGCTACTGCGATCGCGTCAGAAAACTGAACCGCTGATCGTCGAATGCTCGCTGCGCGATTCTCACCTCAGGATCGAGGCTCGCACCGATTCGGTAGAACCCGGCATCCCCGAATTTCGATCTGGCAGCAGAGGTCGATAGAACGCGGGTGAGCAGCGAGTCTGCGCCGGCAGTCTCTGGAATAACTATACCTTGAGCCGACGCGAATTTGCGAAACTCCCCGAGCGTGCTGGCGGCGATTCCTAAATTTGACGCGAGCTTGTCGAGCGAAATAAACATCGCCGGATTGGCGCTTACGTATCCGCCAATCCATTTCCGTAGGACATCGTCTTCTGCAAGCCTCGAGAGCCACACTGGCGGCCCCGGCTCATCAACAACCAAATCCGGATAGATCCCACCTCCGCCATAAACCACTCGGCCCGCATCTGTGCGGCAAGTCGGCCGGCCTGCGGTATCGCGGTCCGCGCGCGCAAGGCGATAGTACTCGCGAGTCGTGATCCCCCGATACTGGCGCTGCACAACCCGCCCGCATGGAGTGCGCAGATGTCCGACGACCAGCTCGATGATCGAGCCATCGGTGAGAGGAAAGCCGCGCATGATCAGAGATTTCCCGAATGTCGGACGCCCGATGATGAGGGCCCGGTCGTGATCCTGCAGTGCGCCGGCCAACAGCTCGGCAGCGCTGGCAGTGCCGGCGTTGGCGATCAACACGACCGGGAATCGTCTCTCGCTCCGCCAGAAGGAGCGCGACACTCTGCTCGTGTCGATCATCTCTTTCTTTTCGCCGGTCGACGTGTAGACGATCGCGCCCTTCGGCAGGAACTCTCCGGCCACGTCGGCGGCCTGATCTACTCTTCCCCCCGGGTTGTCGCGGACATCGAGGACCAGCCGCTTCATTCCCTGACCCTCGAGACGCCCCACAGCATCGTGAAGATCTCGCGCGACGTGATCGTTGAGAAAGCTTGTGATCCTCACATAGCCAGTTTGACCGTCGAGCATGAACGCCGTGGGGACTGCCGATGATTCGTCAACTCTCTCTCGTTGCACCACTCTCTCGAAATGCGCTATGGAGCCATCGAATCGTCTGCGCTCGAAAATCAGACCGACCGTTGAGCCCTTCGGCCCCGCGAGAACGATGTCGAGCTCTATTGGAGATGTGGCCGTGATCGGTTTCCGATCGATCGAGATGAGCTCGTCGCCGGGCAGAATGTCGAGAGCAGCAGCGCGCGACCCCGCGGCGACACTCACGACCACTGGGTCACCTCCCACGAATTGAAAGGTGACAGGTACCTGAACCAGCTTGCCGTCGCGCCACGCGGCTTCCTTCGCGGGATCGAGTCGCACGGCGCGGATTACAAACGAGTGGGGGTCCGCCGCTCGAACCATTCCTTCAACTGCCGCCATCAGAAGCTCGTGGGTGTCGACGGAATCGGGATGGTTGACGCGAAGCTGATTCAGGACCTGACTGAACATCTGCAGGTCTTCGACGGTTGAACGTTTGCGGATAGGCGGCGGCGCCGAGTCCGTTTTCTGCGCACGAGAGTCTGACGCGGCCACGGCAATCGAGACCACGAGCAATGCACACGCAGCAAACCGAAAATGCACTTGCGATCCGATAGGAGTCATTTCGCGGCGCTGCCTGCTGCCTTGAGTATCTCGATGGTCTGAACTGCTTCGTCTCTCCGCGGATCGTGCCTGGAGCTCATTGAAAGGAATGTCTGATACTCCTGAATCGCCCCCTGGCGGTTCCCGAGCGCTTGCAGCACCTGGCCGAGGACATAGTGTGGGGCAGCAAAAGGGGGATCGAGCTCGATCGCCTTCCTTAGCTGTTCCTCGGCCGGTTGAAGCTTGCTCATTGAGCCAAGGATAAAGCCGTATTGGAACCGCAACCCGGCATCCTGCGGGCGGAGCTGCACCGCGAGATCCATCTCGGAGTTGGCGGTTGCCGTATCGCCCTTCTCCAGGCCCAGATATGCAAGCTGCACATGCGCGGGAAAGTACGAGAGATCTTCCTGGAGAGCTCGCCCAAATGCCTCCTTCGCGGCGGCCTCATTCCCCGCCACATGATGGATCATTCCGATCCTTTGCTCCAGTATGGCTTTCGACTCATAAAGAAATACGAGGTCTTTCTTGTCTTCCTTGCGCATCTCCTCAACCGCCCGGGTGAGATCGACGAGGGCACTATCTCTCCGTCCGATCTGGTATAACAGTCTCCCCCGCTCCGCGAGGAGCGGACCTTTATGACGCGAATCCGAAATCGCTTTCGCGTACAATCGCAACGCTTCATCGTATTCCCCGCCGCGGTACGCCATGCCGGCACGAAGCGCGGGAGGACCCTGCGCCAGGAAGATCTGCAGCCGGTAGGCAACCTCACCTGGGGATACAGAGCTGCCCCGTGTCGCCTGATTGGAAATTTCGCGCACCACGGCTTCGATCAGCAGCTGGTCGAGTTGGGCACCAAGGAATGGATCGAGATTGAGCGCGTGGAGATACAGCGAGTCTATCGCAAGCATCTCCTTCGACCGGATTACGCTTCTGTCGCCCCGAACGTAGCGGACAAGTTGTCTTGGATCCTGCAACAACAGGGCGGTGCGGCGTCCGTAATAGGCCTCGGCCCAGATCGGATTGAGCCGGGCGGCCCAGAAGTACGCATCGGCCGCGACATCAGGATCATTTCGAAGTGAGGCGAAGCCGAGACGAGAGTACGAATACGCGTCGTTCGAGTCCGCACCAGCGGGTAATTCCGGGCGCTTGGGAATTTTTGTCTGAGCGGCGAGCGTCACGGAAAGTGCAAGACCCGGGACGACGACGCCAAGCCACACAAGACGCCCTGTCACACAGCGAGACACGTTACCTCCAGTTCTGGACTGGCAGAAAACCGGGAGCTTCGCGGTCAATGATTAATGCAGGAAAACCCCTTCTCTGGGAAGTGTAGCGCTTCGCTCATGGCCCTGTGCACCGATGGCATCGACTATTTCTTTTGCGGCCCGTTGAACCATCGACCAGACATCCGCCACATGCTGTTCGGTAGTGAGGATGTTTCCAATCCCCGCACGCATCGCAACTCTACCGCCAAGACGGGTGTGCGTCAAAAAGCCGGCCCCGCTCGCATTCACGGCATCGACAATTGCTTCGTTCAACCGATCGCCATCTTCGGCGATGATCGCCTCCGGCTCACAACGCCAACACACCACCCCCATCGCGACCGGCGCTACTCTCGTGAACATGGCGTCCGCATCGACCCACGAAGCGAGCAGTCCCGCTAGGCGGCAGTGCTCGCGGATTCGTGCGACGATTCCGCTCCGGCCAAACGAACGGAGAACCATCCACGCCTTGAGCGCGCGGAAACGGCGGCCGAGCTGAATGCCATAGTCCATGTAGTCGGGGGAGCCGGCGCTTCCCGCATTACCGCGAAGGTACTCAGGCACGAGCGAGAAAACCGACCGGAGGACGTCCGGCCGCCGAACGTAGAGCGTGCTGAAGTCGAGAGGCACGAACAGCCACTTGTGGGGATTGAGCACGATGGAATCGGCGCGCTCGATTCCATCCATCACCCAACGGCCCTCTGGCAGCGCACCCATTGCACCGCCGTACGCCGCGTCGACGTGAAGCCAGACGCCCCGCGATTCGCAGATATCGGCGATGGCCCGAACCGGATCCACGCTGGCGCTCGACGTCGTGCCGATCGTGGCTACCACCGCGAGAGCACGGTAACCAGCGGCGGCGTCAACATCCATCGCTTCTCGGAGTGCAGCCACATCGAGCCTGAATTGATCGTCGGTCCGAATGCGAATGACGTTCGCTTCGCCAATCCCCAGTACGATCGCCGCCTTGACCACAGAGCTGTGAGCTTCGGCCGAAGCGTAGATGCGGTAAGTCGGCAGGTCGCTGCGGCCCGATAGGCCGCGCGTCCGTATTTCCGAGCCGCACGACTCTCTCGCCGCCGCGAGCGCGTGCATCACCGCGACTGATGCGGTGTCGTAGACGATCCCTGTGAACTGTTCCGGGATCCCGACCAGCTCCTGAATCCACCGCAGGACGACCGTCTCCATCTCCGTAGCGGCCGGCGATGTGGCCCAGGTCATGGCGCTCACGTTCAACGCCGCGGCTACTATTTCCCCCAGGAGTGCCGGGCCGTTGCTGGTGCTCCCGAAGTAGCCGAGAAATGCGGGATGTCCCCAGTGAACGATCCCCGGCACCACCACATCGTCCACGTCGCGAAGGATGTGCTCCATCGTCTCGGGATTCTCCCACTCCGCAAGCTCGAGCAGCGCCGCCGTTTCACCTGGCACAACCCCCGGGGTTATGTCGCGATCCCCAATCGTCTCACGGTAGTCGGCAACCCAGTCCGCCATCCGGTGCAGCTCGGCTCGCAACTGATCGGGCGGCATGTCGCCGAGAAGTGGCGCCGGCTCAGCGTCCATGGCGTCCCGACTCGCGTGGCGCAAATCAACACGCTCGCGCGTGTGCTGACTGTCTGCGTCCGGCATGTGTGTTGCCTCTATCCGTCGCAATGGATGAAATACCAGTCGGCGTCTCGTACGTGCTGCCACTCAAGACGTCGCTGCCGCTCGTCACTCGTGAATTTAGCGATTACCTCGCCTGGCTCGAGCCGAATGTCAGCGAAGTGATCGTCGTGGACGCATCGCCCGCCGACGTTTTCGCCATCCATCACACGTCCTGGGGTAAAGGGGTCAGCCACGTTCCGCCCGCGCCGGATCTCGCCACCCCTATGGGGAAGGTCGGTAACGTGCTCACTGGCGTGCGCCTCGCCCGCTTCGACCGGCTCATCATCGCCGACGACGATGTCCGGTACGACGCGGAGTCTCTCGCTCAGGTCGGGTCTGCGCTGGCCGATACGGATATCGTGCGCCCCCAGAATTACTTCGATCCCCTCCCGTGGCATGCGCGCTGGGACACGGGCCGCATGCTCCTCAATCGCACGACCGGCGGCGACTGGCCGGGAACGATCGGCGTGCGATTGGACATCCTGCGCGCGACAGGAGGCTACGACGGACGCGCGCTGTTCGAGAATCTCGAGCTGGTTCGCACGGTCATCGCGGCAGGAGGCAAGGAACGCGTACTGCTCGGCACGTACGTGCTCCGGCGGCCATCTACGACGAGCCATTTCTGGTCGCAGCGAATCCGGCAGGCCTACGATGAGATGGCACGTCCGATGCGCCTGGCGATTCAACTCGCGATTCTTCCGGCGACTGTTGCGCTCGCGGCCACCGGCCATTGGATCTTTCTCGTCACCGTCATTGCCGGCGTGATCGCTTTGGCGGAAGTGGGTCGATGGCGCGCTGGAGGGAGACGGTTCTTTCCAACGAGCGGCTCCCTCTTCGCACCGCTTTGGGTTGCCGAGCGGGCGGTGTGCAGCTGGATCGCGGTCGCCTCGCGTGTTTTTCTTGGTGGTGTTCTCTATCGCGGCACCGTCCTTCGCCACGCTGCGACGCCGCTCCGCGATCTGCGCGCGCGCTACGGGAACGCCGACGCGATTACTGCGGCGAATCATACACCTCGACGTCAATCGGCTTGAAGCTTCCGTTGTTGGATAGCTCCGCCGAGCACGCGGTTACGCCGACAATCATATCCATCTCCGCGCGCAGGAGAATGCTGTCCCCCGAGCGCGACAGCGGCGGGAGGATGCTCAGCTCTCCGGTCGGCGATATCTCGACGTTCATGAAGATATTGAAAGTCGTGGGGATGGAATCCGGGGCGATGGCATACGGAGCAAGCGCCCGGGCGAGACTCGCGAAGCAGCTCGGATGATGACCTTTCGTTTTGTAGATGATCTCGAAGGTTTCCGGGCTGCACGGCGTCAACAGGAAGTCATGCCGCCCGACCGTATCTTCGACGATCGTCCACATTGGGCGGCTGCGATTCGAGTAGAGGGTGTGCCCGGTCGTTAGATAAATCGTATTCGCGTAGTCGATCGTTCGTCCCGAGGACAGCCATTCCGATCTCTCGCGTGCTGAGAACGAGATCAGATCAGAGACTTGCTCCCCTTCCGGATCGATGATCTTCAGCAGCTGCCCCCGTCGCACCTCGAACCCCGTGCCTGTCTGCGGCTCGAGATGAAGCCTGTGGGCGGGGATCAGACTGGCTTCTGATGAAATGGACATTTCCAGTCGGCTTCGGTCTTTCGGCCCGAGTACTGCCGCGCCTCGGACACTTTGCCAAAATCCGCGAGGTTGGGGTTCTCGCTTCCCTGAAGCTCGGTATCTCTGGCACGAATCGCTGACCGAAGTCCTTCGAATCGTCCCTCTTCCCGCAGACGCACGAATTGTGAGTGCGGATTGAACACCAGCGCCGGCCAGCGAAAACGACGGGCGATCCTCGAGCTGTTGGGGTGAAGTCCTACGATGAAATAGGCGCGTCCGCCAAAGCTGAATGAGAACTGCGGATCGCACGGATCCGGGCTCGTATCCGCTGCCCACTCTCCTCGATCAGCGTCGCCCTCGTGAAGGAGTTGAAGCTGGCGCCAGAGCGCTTGCTCGAACCCGATTTCGTCGGCCGGAACAGACTCGGGGAAGACGGAGACGAAAGCCCTGAACCGCTTGTCGTCCGCATTGAGGCCAGCGCCAAACGCCGCAAGATCGCGGGCCACGTTACTCGTGTCGTGTTCGTCGCCGAGTGCTCCGTACGCTTCGAGTGTGTACCCATCGAGGCGAACGGCGCTTTTTGCGCCGAGACATGGAAAGAGCGGATCCTGCACGAATTTGCGGAACTCATGGTCGGCCTCAATGGCCACGTTCGTCCCACGTACGATCGCATCGCGCGAAGCAGAACCATTCGCCACCTGACTCGGCGTCATAGAAACATGTTCCGCACCCAGGCTGGGCTGCAGTGAACTTCGAGCCAGCTCGGCTCGTATTGGAGATCGATCGGCGCGGTGATGCCGATGTCTTTGAGCTGGCGCCGTGGAGTCGGTTGCACGCTATACGGAAGGAGAAAACTCCCGCACGCCGGTTTTCTCGATACGGAGTTGAGGGCAGCAACGTTTTCAGCCGCGCGTCCGCGCCACGCCGACAACCAACCCGCCTCGGGCCTGCTATCGATGTTTGCACCTTGGCCGAGATGCTCTGTCCACAAACGATTGCGAAGCTCGCGTACGCTTCCCTGGGAAGCGCTGGCGTAGGCGTCGTCACGAAACACCAGTCCGACATCCACGTTCCGCACGTCTCTGAAAGTCCGCCGCAGCAAGGCTGACGAGAAATCACTCCCGTATGAATCCAGCGACACACCGTCGAGGTTGGCGCTTCCTACCATCGCCCATCTGCCATCGACAATCACCACTTTGCTGTGAACGAACACCTGGTTGATGCTGACGCTAGCCTGCTCCCTTCCCGCGCCGGCCGACCAGAGCGTGAACAGTCCGACGCGCGGATGGTCGAGCATTCCCGACTCTGTCAGTCGCGCATTCTGCCACCCACGGTAGGCAGTAACGTCGGGGTTCTGATTCAGGAACATTACGATCTCGAGATCGGGGTGGCGCGCGAGCGCGTCGCGTAACGCCGCTACTACAGGTCGCGAGCTCAGATATTGATGCTCGATGTAAATCAGCTCGCTCGCCTGAGCGATTCCGTCGAGCAATGCCTCCAGAGTTGCGACCGAGCCCTCGTCCTTTGGGTTGCGAAGCTTCGAGGGCAAAGTAGTAACCAATCGAAGCGGTCCTTCCGCTTGGGTTCGCGCCGGCACTCGTCTGGCAGTAGCTGCCGATGGCTGCGTACCCCAATCATCGGCCGCATTCCACGGTTCGGGGCCGCGACCATCAGCTGCATTCCACAGCTCGGCGAACACGGTTGCAAGCTGCTGTACCACCTCGCCCTCGACGGCAACCGAGATGTCGTGCACGGGTCGTCCCCCGAGCTCGCGACGAGGCCGGCGCAAATCCACCGGGGCGTGATGAGACTCATCCCAGTAGCCGTTGACGAATGGCGATCCCATCAGAAAACCTCGTGCTCCATCGACTATCACCATCTTCGCGTGAAGGAGCTGCGGGAAGCGACTGATGCCACGAACACGTACGCGCGAGCAATCGTGCCCAGATTTCGCCATCCAGCGGCGAAGGGGCTTCGCCGTGTCCAGAAGTAGGGTCGTATTGAGAAGAATGTCGACGTTCACATGCTTCGCCGTGGAAACTTCAAGGATGGCACCGAGGACACTCGATCCCTCGCATTCCTGACCGGCAGGTTTTAGGGCGACGCAATCGGAATCGAACGCGAGCTGAGAAATCAGGATCGACTCGCGAGCGTCGCGCACAGCGCTGAGCAAGGCGTCGTACGCGCGATGATTGTCGATCAGCCATTCGACCCGGGCGTGGGGTTGGCTCTCGTCGCCATGCCGCGCAGCATGAGGCTTTACGTGCCGAAGCTTTTGCTCGGCGGCCGTAGTCCAGTGCGATTGCTTTTCGATGTCAGATCGCATCGGGCGCCGTCAGGTCAGCCAGGGAGCCGCGAACGGGCGCGATGTCTCGAGAAGCGTCCGCTGCACGCGATCGAATTACTTCCGCAATCGCGGACACTGCGATCGCCCCACTAAGCGGCAGCAGATAATACAGGACTCTGTAGATGAAGAGCGACGCGGCTACCGACGCCGCGAGCGCGGAGGATCCAACGCGATCTCCCACGTCGATAGTCAGGAGCGCCATCACGATGGCCTCGAATACGCCTAGGCCCCCCGGAACGTGGCTGAGAACTGCCGCCGTTTGCGCGATGAGGTAGACGCCGAGCAGGCCGCTGTAGGAGACGTGGAGCGATGGCGGCAGCAGAAAGAAGAGCACCGTCCCTGCCAGCGCCCAATCGAGCGACGAGATCGCAATCTGCTCCAGCGCGAGCGTCAGGGAGGGGCGTCGGACGCGCCATTCCCCGCGTCCGTGAAATTCCGCGCGGCCGAAGGCGCCCCACGCGACGTAGGCGGCAATTGGCACAAGCAGCAGAACGCCGAGAGGAGCGAGGGAATAAAAACCACCCATTAGACGCACCTGACCCGGTGTCGTGATGAACGCAACGCCGCCTGTGGTGAGAAGTCCAAGAGTTGCGGTAGCCGTTACGAACACGCTCAGGCGGGCGACGTCCAGCGCGTCCAACCCGTACCTCGAGTACGACCTGATTCGAACGGCGGTCCCCGTCAGGACCGCCAGGCCGACAGATTGGCTGTAGGCGTGCGCAACAAACGCCGTTGCGAACGCCGTTCGTCTCGGGATGATTCGCTCCGCTCGCCTTCCGACGTATCTGAGCGCCAGGAGCTCGAAAACACCGAGCGTCAGAAAGCTCGCCGCGGTGAAGGCGACGCCGAGCGCTACATGGCGGAGTCCGTAGCTGCGGAGGCTGGCAATAAGATCGCCGACGCTGACACCGTCGAGCTCACGCCGTAGGACCAGAATGGCGATCGAGAGAAGCACAATGCGAAGAACAATCGAGAAGACTAGTCTCCACGAAATCGATGTGCCCTCCGATGTGGCAATGCCTGCAATCAATCGCTCTCCCAATGGTTATCGTGGACACCTCCGCGCATGCGGCCCTTGGTCTGCTTATTCAATTATGTTGCCACCCCAGTTTTTTGTCTGTCTGCGTACGGTCAACGACAAAAAAAGCCCCGTCTGGCGCATGCCAGACGGGGCGAATTCGGAACTTTTCGAATTTCTACCAGCGATAGTGCGCGAACGCCTTGTTCGCATTCTCATAGCAGTCCAGATCACGACATAGCAGCAGGATTTCATAGGCGGCCCGCGCGATTCGCTTGCAACCGCCTGCCCCAATGTCGCGATTTATTCAGCTTCAATGGACACCAGAATGGACACCATCTGCCAGATCCGGCGGGTGAGATCGGCGCTCTGGAGGGGAGGTATCCGCGAGGACCTCTCGGCGTTTGGGCCGGGGCATACCTTCAGGGTGTTCGATTTTCTCAGGAGGCACGCGCGTGAGGATGTCCCCGGAACGCGCGCTCGGACTCGCCGACGAGATCAGGTCCGCCACTAAGAAGCATCACCAGCAGAAGCGCGAAAACTATCTTGGCGTTTTGCCGCAGGGCGGGAGTCGAGAGATCAGAGTCTTTCTTTTCTTCGAGCACGAACAGCCGGCAAGTCTCGTCTTCAGAAGTGTCTCCTGGGGGAAGGATCTTCGGGCGGTCGACGAGCCCCAGCACCTGAACCAGCACCTAACAATCTCGATTGACACGATCGGAGACTTGCAAACCCTGCTCACCAAAGCGTGCGCGCTCACGGGTCAACATCCGCATCGAACTCTCAGGGAGCCTCCAAATCCATGGCAAAAACTAAGGACCTATTTATCAGCACTGCGGTCCATGTGCGCCGAAACGGCGTCACGGTTCAGATCCCGAGCGGCCTCATGCTAACCGAAACAGACCTCAGCGCCGAAGAGGTCGCGTCCCTCATGCCGCACGGAGTTTTGCGACCGCCGACGTTCGAGGAATTCACCGCGGTCCAGGCGCGCATCGCAGGCGAAACGCCGGCGCTCGCAGCTGCGCCGGTCGTTCAAGGCGGAGGAATTCCCGGCGCCGTGAAGGAGAGACGCTAATGCCTCGACAAATTCATCCCGATCTTCTGGACGCGTTGCGCCGGCCGAACCCCTACGTGGAGCTGCGCACGGAGATCTCGGCTCCCGACGTGGGGAAGGTGTTCTTCCGACCCGATCAGTTCGAGAGTGCCGATCGAGTCTCGCTCTCGCCTGCTCTCTCGATGGTCACCGAACATGGCTCATTGGAGCTAGCATACTCGGATGTGCCGCTGGCTAATTTCCCCGGCGTCCAGAGCTCCACCGCGTTCGATCTCAACAAGGAAGATCCAAGTCGTCGCGTGAAGGGGCTCTCGTGGCTCGTGGATAAAGATTTTGTGCGCGCCACGCTCAGGTCGTTCACGGCCAGGATCGGCCGATCGAGCAACCCGCTCGCGCAGTTCCCCGCGGACTTCCAGTTAGAGATCTTCCGTGTCACACGGGTACCGGGTGTGAGGCTGTCGCTAACGGGGTCCACCCCGTGGACAGATTATGTATTCTCATCGATCCTATCTTCGCCGGCGCTGTACCCTGCTTCGAAAATTGTATGGGTGGCCAATCGTGCGACGCTCGTCTTCGATTTGAGCCAGTACGGTGTCATGGTGGACAACTCCCCCGCTCGGGCAGTCGATCCCGCCTTCGTGGCCGAGCTCCCGAACTATT
>JBBQAV010000021.1:0-30649 GCA_038316775.1 Gemmatimonadales bacterium
ACCGCGACGTTGAACCGCTTGAGAGACGCCGCCTCGAACGCGTCGACATCGGGCTGCGCTGAGCCCGCTGGCAGAGTGTGCCAGGCGAAATCGAGCAGCGACGCGCCCAGGATCTCCGTCATCGAAAAGCCCTGGTTGAACGTGCGCGACTGCTTGATCTTGTCCACGAGCGCCGCGGGCATCGGCGCGCCTGTCTGATAGTGCTTCGCGTAGTTGGCGAATACCGACGGCTCCATAGCCCAGTGCTCGTTGAACTGCGACGGAAATTCGACGAAGTCACGGGGCACGTTCGTGCCCGACAGCGTGGGATATTCCACGCGCGAGAACATCCCGTGCAGCGCGTGGCCGAACTCGTGAAACATGGTGGACACGTCGTCGTAAGTGAGCAGCGCCGGCTGTCCCGCCGCCGGTTTGGTGAAGTTCGCGACGTTGAAGACGACGGGCTTCGTTCCCATGAGCCGCGACTGGTCGACGAACTGATCCATCCACGCGCCGCCGCTCTTGTTGTCGCGCTTGAAGTAGTCAACGTAGAAGAGTGCGAGCGGCGATCCGTCAGCGTCGAACACCTCGAACGTCCTCACATCGGGATGATAGACCGGAATGTCCTTCCTTTCCTTGAACGTGAGGCCGTAGAGCTTGTTCGCAGCGAAGAACACTCCGTTCTGCAGAACGCTGTTCAGCTCGAAGTAGGGTTTGATCTCCGATTCATCGAGATCGTACTTCTGCTTGCGCACCAACTCTGAGTAGTACTGCCAGTCCCAGGGCTCGAGCTTGAACCCGCCACCCTGTGCGTCGATCATCTTTTGCATATCGGCCGCTTCCACTCGCGCTCTCGCAGTCGCGGGCGGAACGAGATCGGTCAGCAGCTTGATCGCATTCTCCGGAGTCTTGGCTCCCTGATTTGCGAGCACGTACGCGGCCCAGGTTGGGTACCCGAGTAGCTGTGCTCTCTCCGAGCGTAGCTCGGCCATACGGCGGAGAGTGTTCTTCGTGTCGTTGGTGTCGCCGCGCGAGGTGCGCAGAGTCGAGAGCTCGAACAGCTTCTTGCGTATAGCGCGATTCTTGAGCGACGCCTGCGCCGGCTGCTGTGTGGTGTTGCGGAGCGGAAGCACCCATTTGCCGGTGAGGCCGCGCTGCTTCGCTGCTTCGGCCGCGGTCCGGATCTCGTCGCTTGTAAGTCCATCCAGGTCCGAGACCTTGTCGACCACCAGCGCACCTGCTTTCGTGCCGGCCAGCAGCTTGTTGGAGAAATCCGTAGACAGCTTTGACAGCTCCTGATTTATCGAGCGCATGCGGATCTTGTCCGGCTCGGAGAGCTGCGCGCCCGCGCGGACGAAGTCGCGATTGTACCGCTCGACGAGCGCCTTCTGTTCGGCCGTCAGGCCGCCCGTCTCACGCTGGTCGTAGATGCTCTTCACTCTGCGATAGAGCTGATCGTTCAGGAAAATCGCGTCGCTGTGGGCGGCCAGCTTGGGCGCCTCGATTTCCTGGATCTTTTGGAGCGTATCGTTGGTGTTTGCCGCCACGATGGCGAAAAAAGTCTTCGACGCGCGCGTGAGCAGCTGGCCGCTCTTCTCCATCGCCACGATCGTGTTGTCGAACGTCGGCGGCTTCACCTGCTTCGCGATCACGTCGATCTCGGCCAGCTGCTGCCGCATGCCTTCCTCGAGCGCCGACTGGTAGTGCTCGTTCCGGATCAGGTCGAATCGAGGAGCGTGGTACGGAAGGTTGCTCTCGACGGAGAATGGATTGGAAAGGTCGGTTACCGCGGGCGCGGACCTGTGGAGGATCGCAGGCACGCAGCTGCCGCTCACGATCGCGGCGGGCACGAGCGCGACAAGGACGAGACGATGTCTGTGGATCGGTTTCATCATGGTACCGGGAAAAAAGAAAGGGCCGCTCGGGTTTCTCTAACTCTAGTGGCACCGCAAACTTGAGGAGGCCAAGGAGCTGTTTCCAGGGGACGGCGCCTGGCTTACGATGTAAGGGTTACACCATGAAACAGAAAATGCCGCTCGCCAGATGCATTGGCGCAGCACTGCGCGAAAGCAAAGGCTGAGGCTGAGGCCGCACCCCCTCGAGCTTCCGCACTGCGAATTCGCGGGTCAGATCAGGGCGAGCGTCCAGTAAAGGGATGCTCGAAGCTCAGGTACACAAACACCGCTCGCTCTCCGCTGCTGCTGCCGATGCCGAACGGGAATGCAATCCCGGGAACGACCTGAAGGCCGGAGGCGAAATCGATCGCGCCACGCAGCCCGGGCGAGAGCAGTAACTCCGTGCTCCGCGTCGTTTGACCAGGCCCCGTAACATCTTCCGCAGCAGTCCAGGTACTCTCGAGCATCAGGTTGACCTTTGGGTGCGCGAGCCAGATCAGGCTTTGTCCCAATGAGTAACTCTTCGTCGCGGCGGGGCTCCCCAGGGTGTCGCGAGCGCGCCGTGTATAGGTAATTCCCGCGTTCGAGTGAGCAACCAAACGAGCCGGAAGCGCGGCGCTGAACGGCAGATTGACCTGGAAGCCCGTGCCACCTGAGCCCAGCGCGCGGCGGCTCGAGCCCGTCGGAAGAAGAATCGTCGCCCGCGGCGCGAGCGCAAAGGCTTTGTCGCCTCCGCCAATCTGGTAACGATAGTTGATTGCAACATCTCCGAGTCCGAGTCCCCGTCCCGAAGCATCGCTCCGCCCAAGTGGAACTGTATAACTCAACTGATGCTTCTGCGCACCGAGTGGCCATTCCTGGGTGAACGTGTACATCCATTCCGCAGCGCCGGATGAGCGAGTGAAGGTGTTGATATGCTGGACCACCCCGCGTTCCTGGTTGTATGCCTCTTCCACCAGAAAGCTGTTGTCCTCTATGGGCGCCGGCCCCAGCGCTTTTGTAGTAGGCTGCGCCGCGAGGGGAGCCGCGGCGCAGCAGGCGATCAGAGCGAAACGCCGCACCGATTGCCTAAAACTATATTTCTGCTATACATGACTTTTAAGTTAGGATCACCTAACTTTCTTTGCAAGGGCAATACGTCATGCTACATGCTCTTAAAGGCCTGACCCACTTGCCGCGGCAGCCGTCAGTTAGTCGCTCCGGCGTGGCTCTCTATTGCCAGCGCGTTCATCTCCAGCTGCACGGCGTAGTACTCATCAATCGTCGCGCGCAGGACCATATCTGAGATCCGCTTGCTCAGCGAGAGGTCAGCGTTCGAATCGGTGTCCGCGGCAACGGCCTGCGTCCGCAAACCGCACAGACGCTTGACCGTCACGATGACCTGCTCGGGCGGACGCCCCTCGCTCTCGAGACTCCGCACGAGAATGCGAACCGCGCTCATCAGCTCCTCCGGGGTGCCGCTTCCAGCGGTCGCTCGCTCGAATGCGGTGCGAACGTCGTCTTCGAATCTCTGCGGCATTTCAATGATCCTGGGCGAGGCGCTGTGAGTAAAGCTATAGCCAAAGTGTGACGCATCGAACGACCGAGTGTTAAGGCGACTCGATCTGCAACGATGATCACTAACCCTCATACTCCGCGCAGCAGCGTTTGTTGCATTTGTCATTTAGTGCGACCCCATTGGCTCAACTACGATGATGGCGAACGTTCCGGGAACCATCGGTGGCCGGCGCCTTGGATTGGTCGCCGTTGACTCAGCCGGCACCGCTCCGAATTTCGCGGCCGCTATGAATATCCGGTGCGACGCGGGGTCGAGCCCCATGTTACGGCCGCGCTCGCCCGTCTGAACGGTCTCGACAACGTGATACTTGTCGGGCGCGTCCTGGTGAATGACAGTCAGCGTGCCGTCGATGCCCGACGCGTACGCATCGCGAAGACGCGGATCGAACCCGGCGCCATCCACTCCCTGTCCGATAGGAACGGTCGCGACCACGGTTCCATTCCTGTAATCCGAGATCGCCATCACCCCGCTCCTGCACCCGCTGAACAGTCTCTGGTGCCGCGTGTCGATGGCCATAGAGACGGGATTCTTGCATGGCGCGGTCGACCATCGCCGAGTCACACTCAGCGTCTTCGCATCTATCTCAGCGATTTGGCTGCTGTCGACGAGATTCACGTAGACCTTGCCATTTCGCGCTGACTGCCCGTACTCCGGCTTGCCGCCGAGCGCGATGTTCGTGACGGCCGTTCCCTTGCGCGCATCGACCACGGTCGCGGAATTCGCGTCGCCGTTGAACGAGAACACGCGCTTCGAAGCGGGATCGTAGATGATCGCATCCGCGTCCTCCGCCGCCGGAATCCTGGCGAGCGTCTTGTAGCTCTTCAGGTCAAACATGACGATCGAGCTGTCGTCGCCCGAGGTCGCGAATCCGCGCCCAAATTCGGTCGCCAGAGCGGTCCCGTGCGCTCCATTGATCCCCTTGATCTCGGCTATCAACCGCCCGTTGTTCATGTCCACAACCATCACTCTGTTCTGCCTGCCGATGAACAGCCGGTGGTTCGGCGCGTCGGGCACGATGTAGTCCCAGCCCCCATCGCCGCCGACGTTGTAGGTGTGCGTAATACTATATGATTGCGGTGACGGAGCTGATTGCGCGGGCAGCGCCGGCGCCGCCAGTGCGATCAGCAGTATCGATCTACGCATCTCGTCCTCGGTATGATTGGTCAGCCGAACGCGAAGGTGGCTGCTCAGCTGGCGGGACGGCTACTCGTTCGGATCGCGCTCGAACCGCGCATCCTTTTTCGTCCAGATATGCGTCTTGTGGCAGGCAGGGCACACGACCGGATCCATCTCCTCGATCGGTGATGCCTCGAATATCTGCGGATCCATGGAGTAACCCGTATACACCATCGTTCCGGTATTCGGGCACTTGATCAATATGCGGTTCACTCTTTCCTCGTATTCGTGTCAGGCAAAGCCCTGCCTGCAAGGAGAGTTCCGCAGTCAGTTGGTCACGACAGCCTTTGGTGGCCTGACGAAGAAGAGAACCGGGATCTGCCATCCTGCCAAACGCGTCTGGACGGTCATCCTCATGAGGCCCGGCCGCTCAGGGGTGAACAGATAGTCGGCGGTCTCCCCTGCTCCCATGATCGTTAAGGCAGCACGAGGGGTCGATTGCTCAGGAGGCAGGTCGGCGCCGTCCTTTGCCACCGGAGTCCACCGCGCTATCGTCGAGTCCGTTCCCAGCCGAAACACGACGATCGCCTGCGGATGAACTTGGATAATGCGCAGCCGATACGTTGTTCCGGCATTGAGGTCCAGCTGCGGCGTCAACGTTCCATTCACCATTCCCATCGATCTGGACTCGATACTTCCTGGTCCGCCCCCGCCAACCAGAATGATCTTGTCGATGCGCGGATCGAACGGATGCGCAGAATCGGTGACGATGAGCGGGCCGTACATGCCGGAGTTCGTCTGCAACACCTCGTGTACGTGCGAGTGATATATGAACGTCCCCGCTCGCGGTGGAGTGAACTCGGCGATGAATGAATCGGAAGGCTGAATCGCCGGAGCAATTCGTCCAGGCGCGCCACTCCATCCAGCAACTCCGTCCGGATAGCTATCGATCTCCATCCCATGCCAGTGGATGGATGTCTGTGTCCTCAACCTGTTGACGACCGTGATTCGCGCCGGCCTCCCCCTCTCCAAAAACAGCGTTGGACCCGGCAACATCACCGAATCCTTCCTCGGCTCAGCCCCGTTTTGCAGCACGAAGCCAAAAGCGGGTTTGTTGTTGTAGCCGTCAGGCGAATTCTGCACGAGAAGGCGAAGGCGCTGGGGATCGCGGCTGGAAACGACCGGTTGGGGTCCGCGCGGAAGCACCTGAAGTCCGATGATGAGCCCAGCCATGCCGTGCGTCGCGTGGTCCATGAGCGACATCTCGTCATCCATGACGGAAACCGGACGCACGCTGAGAAGGTTGGCGAGCGTGCTGGATCCCTCCACGTGCACCGCCAGGTGGCAATGGAACAGCCAGTTTCCAGGACGATCGAGAATGAAACGAATCGCCATCGTGGTGCCGGGCGTCAGCGTTCTCGTGTTGGCCTGCGTGATGGCCGACGCGGAAAGAACAGTGTCCGCGCCCTCGCCGCCGCTGCGCTCGGCATTGAAATAGAAACCATGCAGGTGCATCGGATGCGCCGCGGCACTGGCATTGATCACCCGCCAGGAAACACGGTCACCTTGCATGAAAGTGAATTTTTCGGTGTACGGCCACGATTTGCCGTTTGCAACCACGATCTCGCGCGGATGAGTCGACAACCTCCCTCTGTTGTCTAGCTCCTCTCGATAAACGCCAATTACAAAAGTGCGATCCGTTGCAGGCGCGCTACGGGGATCCACAATGATGGCGCCCGAGAGCTGCGAGTCTTTGCCGTTGCGAGTGATCAGCGGCTGATTCGTGCTCGTCGCCCAATAGAAATAGGTGCCAGGCGCGCCGGACTGAAACGTGACCTCACGTGTCGCACCGGCGGGAATTCGTACGACATCGTCGCTCGTCGCCGGGCGGGTGTGAAGGCCGTGTACGACTAGTTCGGAACCGGGGAGCGAGTTGTGAATTGCGATGTGTATCTCCGTCCCCTCGGGGACGCGAATCATCGGCCCGGGAATTTCCGGAGCGCGCCCCTCTTCCACGAACGCCTGCATCATCACGCTTGGCCCAGTCTCCGCCTCGGGGAACCACGAAGCGTTCACGACGTCGAGCTTCAGCTCTAGCTTGCCATCGCGAAGCGTCCCGGCCGGACGACGATTGTTGTTGGCGGTAATCCGGGCCGGAGCTGGATGATCCGCTGAAGTCCGAGCCTCCGGATTCGGAAGCGCCGCGCCTATCGAGACCAACACGCTGCCAAGAAGGACGGCTGATGCGGTGTTCATTTATCGAAACGTCCAGGGCGGGTGATCGGCCAATATGCCGTTAGCTCGCGAGTTCCGACAGTTTGCTCGACAATGCGACCATAGCAGCCGTATCTCTCTTGCAGTACTCGAGCAGCGATTCGCGGAGCTCCGCCTTCTCCTCTGGATGTATCAGGGATCCGCCGAGTATGATGCGGGCGAGCTGAACGGAAGCGGTCTCGGCTTCGGCGATCGCCAGATCGTCGTACGCCATGTCGGGCACGAGCGCGGGCAGCACCTTCTTGATGCTGAAGCTTCCGCCGAACTTCTCGTCGTACACGTTGTCGCGCACGATCGGCTGGAGATCGACGAGGTTGTCCGCGATTCCCTTGAGCATCGCCGCCTTGTCGGGACATGCCGCGGCGACGAGCTCAATGCATCCGCGCTCGAACTGGGCATTGTATGCGGTCACCGTCGTCGCGGGCTTGCACGCATCGAGTATCGCCTGCGCGATCGCAACGCGGGGATCGCCCTTACCATCGAACAGCCATTGCGTATGCGTGACCGTGTGGTCGGCCTGCACGAGATGGCAGCTCATTTGAACGGGGATCTGATCGTAAGGCCGGCAGCCGTTCCACAGGGGAATCGCGGGCTGGATGGACTCGAAGTCGATGTGGGCGACTGGATAAGCGAGGCTGCTCATCGCCTCGAGCAGTGACGCGCGCTCGACGACGATATGACCCTCGCGCAGCGCTCGACGCTGCCGAGCGGCGATCGCGCTCAGCTGCACATCGTCGGGCAGGTCGCGAATGGTCTGCCACCCCGACTCAGCGAACTCCGACAGCATCTTGTCGCTGATTCTGTAGAGCGTGGTGATGTCGTCCGTGGGCGGCACCGGCCAGCAACGGTTGATGAACGGACACGGGTCGGGCCGCTTGCAGTGCGCGCCGGTCTGGACAGTAGGCGCGATGGGCAGACGCGCGGTGATCAGCTGGTCGCGGATCTCGCGGCCAAGCGTCTCGATCCTGGCCTCGACGAGCTCGGTGACATCGACGCGCGCAAAGAGATTCGACAGATCGGGATACACACAATCGCGGCTCAAGTGCATGATCTCGCAGCGCACGATCGGCAATCCCGCGGCGCGGAGCACGTAAGCCTGGATCGCGATATCCGGGATGTGCTTCTGCTCGCTCACTGAAGTCTTCGACTTGACCTCGATCAGCGCGAATCCACCCTCGACGCGCTCGAGAATATCCGGGAACACGAGCGTGCTCTCGGCGAGCACGCCGCATTCGTAGACTGCCGGCACAGACGGATCAGCGAGCGCGACGCTGCTCTCGCTCAGAATGACATGGAGGCTCCGTCCGCCGCGTTTTATCAGGCGCCCGCCGGGAACGTAGGTGCGCGCGAGTATGCCCACCTTCGCTCCCTCGTCCATCCTGAATTTCGAGACGAGAGTTGGCTGCGTTTCCGGCGCGGAAGCGTCGTACATCTCCCACCACATGCGCTTGAGACACTGAGCGCCGGCGAGGAATGTTTTCCTGGTGAGTGTGTAGTGGCTGATCACGGGTCCAAGCTATGGATCCCTGTGAAAGCGAGCAATGAAAATCGGCGACTGACTAATTGGCAGGCGCGCGAGGCTGTCGCGACGCACTCAACTAATGTTTTGTGTAGTAACGACTCACACCGTTAATGCACGCACTTGACCTGTGCTTTCACAATGATCGTGGTTGGCGCTGCCGACATATTGTTCGAAATGATGAAGTGATAGTTCCCCGCACCCGGCAGGTCGTAGCTGAGAGTGTTCTCTGATCCTCGGCGCGTTTCCCAAGAGGACTGCGCGATCGCTGCCGGGTTGGCGTGCCAGAAGACGTACTCGTCATCCGTGAGCAGAAACACCTCGATGTTGCGAGCGTAGCCGCTGACACCCTTGGTGGACCCGAGGAGCTTGCATGTCTGATCGGTTTCGGGCAGAGCGAATGCGTACTCCAGAGCGTCGAGCGCCTTTATGTGCGCTGCCCTGTTGTCAGCGACCTTGATTGTGATGAGCGCTGACGGGTTTGTCGCACCCGCGGGCACAGATGCGATTGCGGGCGGAAGCGTGCCGATCGCGGTCGCGGGCTCAAACACCGGCTCCGGCGTGACCTCCGCCGCGGCGACATATCGAGGAGCTGCCGGCGCCGCGGCCCGCGCCACGGATGGAGTCCCCTGAATCAGGAAAGTCAGCACGCCGTACGCGACGACGAGTCCCGCCGCGACGCCCATTCGCGCCTTTGTGTCGCCCGGATCAGTCGATGGCGGTCCGTTGGCCGCCGTATCCCAGCCGCACTGCTTGCACTCGATCCAATCGGGCTGCATTGGCTGCCCGCAGAAATTGCAGTATTTCGTCACTCGCTCGTCCTGTTCGCGGTTCCCGGAGACGGCGCCGGATCGGCACCATCTCTATAGTTGAGGACGAATCAGATTCTTGGGCCGAAACACTCTTGTCGGTCCGAGAGGACGTCTTTCGGCTCTTTAACTGAACACTACCGGCGAGGGGCTGTCGGCGGAGCGGCTGAGGGCTTCGCGCCGGCTCCGGATCCTCCAGTAGGCACGGGGTTTCACGTGGATCTTCAGCACGGATCAGCCCGAGGCCGCTCCGCGCACGGCTCCAGGCCGGCAGTGTTCGGTTGTAGTTGCACTAGATGCTTCGCTCGAGATGGACCGCCCGCGCCGCCGAAGGTGGTGCCTTCCACCCTACCGGTCTCTCCAGTGACGCCCGGTCCCACTTGGCAAGATCCGCCGCCGCTTCGTAGGTGCTCTGAAGGAATTCCAGCAGCGCGCGATCCGGATCAGGCGACGACCGGACAGTCTCGTATGGGAGAATCCACTCGCGCAGAACCGGGTGATAGTACGCTCCCTCCGGCCGCACGGGAGCGACGTCGCAGCCCGACGGCTCCGAGTACGAGTACGCGTAAAAAGCGGGCTGGTCGACCGGTGCGCCCACAGTCCCCGGCCACCAACCGGCACTGATGCATTCGTGCGAGTAGCCCTCGCGCATCACGTAGTCGGGGCAGTTCGGAATTCCTCCCGGATGGTCGGGGGCGGGGCGACCGGAGAATCGCGTGCACGCGATATCGAATCCGCCCCACCAGAAGTGCGATGGGCTCGACTTGCCGATGAATCTCCCGCGAAACTCTTTCAGGACGCGATCGACGCTGACGAGAATCTGCCAGCAGCGGTGCGCCGCGCCAGGGTCGTACGACGCATGCGTGCGGTCCTCCGTAAACGGCAGATTGTCGGGCAGCTCGACCGGCACCGGCCAGATCTTCACGTCGATGCCGAGGGAGCGCAGCATCGACATGTATTCGGCGTAGAAATCGGCTACCGATTGCGGCACAAGCGGAATCGTGCGCGATTCCCCATCGCTCGTCCGAGCCACGAGCTTGTGGGCGGTCAGGTCGAAGCTGATGTCGAACGTGCGCCCCTCGTATGGCATGGGCGATGTGGTCAACCCGCGGTCGGTCACGTACAGAACGACCTGCCACCAGTGGTTCTGCATGGGCGCCAGCGCGAGACGAGTCTTGCCGACCATCTGCGTCCAGCGATGGAGAGTCGCCTGGGTTGGCGCCCACTCATCGAGTGTCAGCCGCGGCCACGCCGTGGAGGCACGAGCCACGCCGTGGAGGCACGAGAAGGAGAGGCAGCGGTCGGGGTAGCCATTGATTTTGTCGATCGCATTGCTAACCTCTCATCAAACACGCGGCAACCACTGTTCTTGCAAGGAATGGTAACCATGTTGACAAATCTTCCTGTTCGCCAGCTCGGCACTACCGATATGAACATTACACGCGTGGGATTCGGCGCGTGGGCGACCGGGGGCGGCGGCTGGGCTTTCGGGTGGGGCCCGCAGGATGACAACGAATCCATCGCCGCGATCAACCACGCACTGGAGCTGGGCGTCAACTGGATCGACACCGCCGCGATTTACGGGCTGGGACACTCCGAAGAGGTCGTCCGCAAAGCGCTCAAAGGAAAGAGCGAATCCGAGCGCCCCTACGTGTTC
This sequence comes from Gemmatimonadales bacterium, assembly GCA_038316775.1. Lineage (GTDB taxonomy): Bacteria > Gemmatimonadota > Gemmatimonadetes > Gemmatimonadales > Gemmatimonadaceae > UBA4720. The sequence continues at coordinate 10,808 of JBBQAV010000021.1, forward strand.
ACCAAATGCGGCTTCGTGTGGGATGACTCCGATCGGATGAAGGAGGCCGTGCGCTCGCTCGCGCCCGCGTCGATTCGCAGGGAGTGCGAGGCATCGCTCCGCCGGCTCGGAGTAGAGCGCATCGATCTCTATCAGTTCCATCGTCCCGATGACTTCGGAGTTCCGCCGGAGGAATCATGGCGGACCATGATTCAGCTCCAGGAGGAGGGAAAGGTTCGCGCGATCGCGGTCTCGAATTACGATGTGCCACTGCTCAGGAAGATCGAGCCGCTCAAGCACGTCGATTCTCTGCAGCCGCTGTTCTCGCTCATAAGCAGAGAGGAAGCCGCGGCCGAGATCCCGTGGTGCAACGCGCAGCGCACGGGTGTGATCGTCTACAGTCCCATGCAGAATGGAATCCTGACCGATTCGTTCTCCGCGGAGCGCGTCAAGAAGATGGCAGACGACGATTGGCGCAAGAAAGCACCAAACTTTCAGACTCCGCGGCTCGAGAAGAACATCACTCTGCGCGACGCCCTCAAACCCATCGCCAAACGCCACAACACCACTGTTTCATCAGTCGCGATCGCGTGGACGCTGGCGTGGCCGGGCGTGACCGGGGCGATCGTCGGTGCTCGATCGGCATCGCAGGTCGACGGCTGGATCGGCGCGGCGACTCTCACTCTCACCGCGGGTGATCTCGATGAGATCGCCGCAATCATCGAGAGGACGGGCGTCGGATCGGGGCCGACGCGTCCTGCAGCTGGTCCGTCTCGAGATGCTGGCACGCATACGGAGGAAGCGAGGGCGTAGTTACCGCCCGGTCTCATTCGCGGTCGGGTACGGAGGAGCCGGCCTCGTCCCGATCTTCTCGACGGTGTACTCGCCCGCCCAGAAATCCGGCGGTCCGTCGCTGTCCTTGACCCTGTGGCTCACAGGCTTCACACCGGTCTTGAGATATGCGGCGATCGCCCACAGGTCCTGATCCGGCAAGTGGCGGAACGCGGGCCACGGCATCGGCACGGCCAAATAGTGCGGGTGCAGAGGGAAATTTCCCTGACCGGGAACTGTCGACGTTATGTGAACGTCTGGCGTCTCCTCGGGCCGCAGGCCGTATCGCAGCGCGTTGAAAAGCTGCCGCTCGCTGAACCGGCCGGTTCCGGTAGTGTTGTCGGGAGTCAGGTTTTTGGGCCTCGTCACGAACGGACCGATGTGGAACTCCTGGACGATCGTATCACGCACTCCGTCCAGCCATCCGAATGCAGCCGGGTTCGCGCCTCCGCCATGGCAGTCGCCGCACCCATGGGTTATGACAAGTTCTCGGCCTCGCGCCACCTGGGCCTGCGTTCCCGCGGTCGCAGACATGCCGTTGCTGGCCCCACTCGAGTACGATGAGCCTGGTGCCGCCGTGCATGCGGCGGCGACGAAAATCGAAAGCAGGGATCGAAGATACAGAGACGAATGGGGGCGGGTGGGCCGGTGCATCGCTTTCTCCTCCTGAAGGTTTTCCTACTTGACTTCGAGAACTCCCATCATGCCGTGGTCTTCATGGTCGAGGATGTGGCAGTGAAACATCCACTTCCCCGGATAATCGTCGTAGCGAACGATGATTCGCGCAGTCGAGTGCTTAGGGATGTTGAGCATGTCTTTCCAGGCGCGATACGGCTCCGGCACGCCATCGCGATCGAGTACCTGGAACTGAAAGCCGTGCATGTGAAACGGGTGATCCATCCCGACGATGTTCTCGATCTGCCAAATCTCGGTGGCCCCGACATGCGTGCTGACATCCACGCGAGCCATGTCCATCGTCTTTCCGTTAATGAGACCCTGGCTGAACGTGACAGTGCGAACGGCTGTCACTTTTGTCGTGTCGAGCGGGACCACTTTCCTGAGCGTCACCGGAATGACAGGAGAACTGACGGGCGCGTCGTTGGTCGTCTGGAGGGTCAGCAGATCGCGAATCGTTTGCCAGTCTTTTGGCCTGGTCTGAGGCGCGTACCGGTCGTAGGGCAGATTCTGCAGCACGGTCTTCGTGCCCGGCACACCGTTCCCGCGAACGAGGAGCTCAACGCGCTCCCCGGTGGTGAGGAGGATGTCTTTCACTTCGACCGGCTTCTCGAACAATCCGCCATCGCTCCCGACTTGCAGCACTGATTGTCCGGCGAGCGCGAGCCGGTAAATCCTACCCGCTGATGCGTTGACGATGCGCCAGCGCTGAATTTCGCCACTCCGGATCTCTATCGTCGGCATCACCTGGCCGTTCACGAATAGTACGGGACCCTCGCGCCCGTTATTCTCGTCGATCGCTCCGTGATGAGAGCTCGGGTCGGGAAAGTCGACCGTCCCGTCGGCCAGAAACCGATTGTCGGAGAGGATCAGCAGCTTGTCCGGCATCGATGCGGGCAGCGGATCATCAGCAGATCGAATGATGATTCCGCCAAACAATCCCTTCCCGATCGCGAAGCCGGTGCGCGCATCTGGATGCGGATGGTACCAATAGGTTCCCGCGCTTCCCGGGCGCACCGTGAAGATGTAGGTATGCGTCTCGCCCGGCTTGATTGGGTGGAAGGGACTTCCATCTGAATCGAACGGAAGATGGATCCCATGCCAGTGAACCGTTGTCGGCTCAGGCAGATCGTTCCTGAAGTGCACTATGACCTGGTCGCCCTCTCGCACATCGAGGGTGGGTCCGGGGACGCGTCCGTTGTAGGCGAATACTTCGCTCACGACGCCCGGTTGCAGCGACATTCTCGCGACTGCGGCGGTGAGGTTGACCTCCACCGTCTTCGGCACCTTCGAGATGTTTACGAGAACCGATCCGCGCTTCGAGGTATCGGCTGATGACACGACGCCTGCGCGCGGGACAGCCGGTCCGCGCGGCGCGGAGGGTGCCAGGAGAGATGCGGACAGAACCAGAACCGAGAGCAGGGACAATCGCCGGGACATCCCACCTCATCCTTTGTTTGACGGACGGCAATATCGGCTGGCTTGGTCGGAGGGGCAAGCATTTCTTAAGAGCAACTGAACGCGGCGCGAGGCGTCAGAGGCGTAGATACCCGAAAAACAGTTCACTAGTCACCGACTTCACTAGTCGCGGCACGAGTTGCAGTTAGCTTTCGTCCACTGATGGCTACTTCGCGATGAGCTGCGCATAGTGTACAACCTCCAATGACTGGGGAATCGGAGCACACAACCCGGCTCGGCGCCCCCGACCCGCCTCGGCGATTCCTCGGGCCGGCGTCGTTGCTCGTTGCCGCGGCGCTCATCATCCTGGTCGCGTTCGGCTACTGCATGAGCCGCCTTACACCGGGCGCGCTTTTCGGAAAAAACGAGACACGGATCACCAACGACGTAGTCGTCGATCAGATCCGCGCAGTAGCGAAGCTCGTTTCCAGCGAAGCGACGGTGCGCGACGTCATCGTGTACGAGAACACCTGGTACGGATCGACAAAGCGTTCGTTGGTGGTAGTCACCGGACGCCTGCTCGCGGGCATCGACCTTCGCGACAATCCCGAAGTCTCGATCGATCACGCGAGAAAGGTGATCACGATTCGGATTCCACCGGCGCGACTGATCGCCGTCGACATCAAGGACATGCGCACCTACGACGAGCGTGGTGGATTCTGGAATCCATTCACGCCCGAGGACAGAGAGGCGATTCAACGCCAGGCAAGAACGCAGCTGACCGCGGCGGGAGGCCAGCTCGAGCTGCTGCGCCACGCCAACGAAAGCGCGTTGGAGCTGCTGAAGATCCTCCTGGCCAAGGATGGATATACCGTCGATGCGGGGATTCGGGGACAGTAGCGCACCGAGAGGCGGTGACCGTACCGCGGGCGGGCTGTAGGATTATTGAGCAACTTCACCAGCACACGCACATTGCGACGCGTTCGCACAATGCGGCGTTTTTGAGAGTACGAACCTTACGTTCGTAACGTAACTCGTTGGTACGCCTGCACTTGCAACTTATACACGTGTGGCCATGCCCTTGCGTTACTATGGGTCAGCGGCAAGCCGAAACACCCTCAAATCGAGTGGTGACGGCCAGGACCTCGCCGTCACCAACTGATTTCAGGAGATATCAAATGCGCAATAAAAAGGGTTTTACGCTGATCGAGCTTCTTATCGTTGTCGTGATCATCGGCATTCTTGCCGCGATCGCGATTCCGAAGTTCGCGAACACGAAGGACAAGGCCTATGTCGCAGCGATGAAGTCTGACCTGCGCAACATGGCGACCTACGAAGAGCAGTATGCCGCCGACAACGGTGGTGCATACTTCAGTGGAACCGCGACGTCAGCGGCTCCTCTTCAGGGTTTCAGCCCGTCGCAGAACGTCACGGTTGTCGTCGTGGACGTAGCAGGCCCGCCGCCGTCGTGGAGCAGCACCGCTACGCACTCGCAGTCAGCCAAGGTTTGCACCATGGTCAACGGTGTAATCGCCTGCGTGTAATTAGCCTGATCGTATGATGAGAAAAAGGGAGCGTCGAAAGGCGCTCCCTTTTTCATTGTGTGTCTGCGCCTCGCTTACCGCGGTGATTCCAGATCCATCGCCTTCATCGGTTCCCGCCGAAGCGGCGCGGGAGCCGGCGTAACCCGGATGGGTTCCGGGATGCGCGTCAGCCCGGCGACTCGCGTCACCGTCTGACGAACGATCTCGCGGATGCGGTCGAACTGACCGCCCGAGATCCATTCCGCAGGCGCCATCCAGTTGCCGCCCACGGCGACGACGTTCTTGAGGGTCAAATAGCTCGTGAAGTTTGTCGCGGTCAGTCCGCCGCTGGGGTTGAACTGCACGCCGCCGAACGGCCCCGCCAGCAGTTCCAGATAATCGATGCCACCCAGCGTTGCGATTGGCCACAGTTTGAGCAGGCTCAACCCCATCTCGAGCGCGGCCTCGATCTCACTTGCCGTAGCGACGCCCGGATAGACCGGGACATCGTACTCGAGACAGTATTCGACCACCGCGCGATTCAAGCCGGGTGACACGACGAACTCCGCACCTGCCTCCTTTGCCAGCTTAGCCTGCGCGACGTTGAGCACAGTGCCCGCTCCCGCGAACATCTCGGGCTGCTCACCCTTGATGCGACGCAGCGATTCCAGCGCGCTCCTGGTGCGAAGCGTGATCTCGGCGATCGGCAGTCCGCCGGCCAATAGCGCTGCGGCGAGCGGCAACGCGTTCTTTGTGTCTTCGATTACGATGACGGGAATGATGCGCCAGCGGCGCAGCGCTTCCGTCATCGGTGTTTGCATCACGTTCATTTCACGAGCTCCGCGGTTACAAGTGCGCCATTCATCTCGGGCAGGACGTTAGTAATCTTAACCACTCGACGATCCGCCTTGTTCACCCAGAGTGTCGTGGTCTCGCCAGTTCCCTCGGCCGGAGTGATCTCGACTTTCCAGGCATCGAACGATCCAGCGGGCACAGTCACCTTCTCGCTGCCGGTGACCTTGAGGACGCGCGGCTTCACGACCCGACGCATCACGTCGAAGTTACGGAATGTCGTCGTGTATCCGTCGGCCAATGGCAGCGCCGCCATCACATCGTTCGCGCCGGCTCCGTCGGCGAAGAGAACGCCACCGAGATCCGCTGATATCGGCCGTTCCTGCCCGTTCATCGTCATCTTTCCGGTGGCCTTGTTGTCGGCAAACGCGACTTCAATCGTCGCGGGCCCTTGCTGGATCACGCGCTTCTGGACGATCAGTCCATCCTTGCTGATAGTCGATACCTCCGAGACCGTGCCCATCGGCATCACCGCAGATTCGGTGACGACCCATGCTCCGTTCTCATCCTTCACGGTGTGCGTTATATCGATAGGCATCGCCTGCCCGTTGGCCTCGAGCCGAGCCTTGTATGTCGAGACGCCGGGGGTAAGGCCGACAGCAGGCTTCGGCGTGCTCGCGGCAACTTCCACCTTCTTCGACAGCTTGACGGTTTTTGGATCCACCGTCAGCTCCGCCGAGCGCGCGGAGATCGCGGGAGTCAGGCTCTGCTGGTACCGCCCGCCCAGATGCTTGGCGAGGAATTTCTCGGCGGTCGAAAAAAGAACGAGATTGTTGATGGGCCGAGCGAAGCCGTGGCCTTCGTCGGGGGCGAGGATGTACTCTACGGGGAATCCGCGGTCACGCAGCGCCATGACGATCTGCTCGCTCTCGGCTCTGTTCACTCGCGGATCGTTGGCGCCCTGAATGACGAGGAGCGGCGCTTTGATCTTGTTGGCGGAGTTGAGCGGCGATTGTCTCGCGAGCTGCGCGCGACCTTCGGGAGTATTTGGATTTCCCATCCGCTCGTTGAAGATCGTTCTGATCGATTCCCAGTACGGCGGAATCGAGTTGAGCAGCGTGATGAGATTGGATGGCCCGACGATCGACACGCCAGCGGCGTAGACATTGGGAGTGAATGCGAGTCCGGCGAGCGTTGCATAGCCGCCATAGGAGCCGCCCATGATGCCGACGCGCTTGGGATCAACGATTCCCTGCGCGATGAGATAGCGGACGCCGTTGGTGACGTCGTCCTGCATCTTCTGTCCCCACTCGTTGTTGCCGGCGTTGAGGAATTTCTTGCCATAGCCGGTGGACGCTCGGAAATTCGGCTGGAGAACGGCGTAGCCGCGGTTGGCGAGGAATTGCGGAATGGCCGAGTAGCCCCAGGTATCCCGACCCCACGGTCCGCCGTGGACGTAGGCGACGAGCGGAAGATTTTTCGGAGCGACGCCGACAGGCAGCGTGAGATAGGCCGGGATGACGAGGCCGTCAGTCGATGCGTAGGTGATCGGTTTGACGGGCGCGAGTGCTTCACGCGGCAGCTTGTCGAAGACGCGATACAGGAAGGTGAGCTTGGCAGGTTCGCCCGCCTCCCACAGATACCGCTCGCCCGGCTCCCTGTCGCTCGACGCGATAATCATCCACTTCATTTCATCGTTCGTGCTGGAACCGAGAGTGATCTGCTTGCCCGGCAGTCTCTTCTTGATGTCGTTGTAGGCCGACTCCCACTGATCGTCCTTCCAGTACATCCTCGTGCTGTCGTCGACGTACGACGTCGCAACGAGCTCGTTCGACACGTCGGAGAAAGTAGCGTTGCCGAAATCGACGCGATTGAGCGGATCGGACTCGACGAGCTGTTCGGTCTTTGTGGAGGGGTCAAAGAGCACGAGACGGGTTAAGTCCGGAGCGCCTTTGTTCGTCTCCATGTAGACCTTCGTGTTCGTCTTGTCGAACCGGTCGACACCGCAGGACTCGAAGACTGTGCAGGTGTAGATCACGGTAAAGCCGGATGGGTCGACGCGCAGGATCTCGGTGTCGCCCTTTTCGGTGGTGCGCGATGCGAGGCGGAGCTTGCCGGCGTTGTCGAACACCCAGTTGTCGATGCGCTCGCTGTTCTGGCGGATGAGAGTCTTCTCTCCGCTGACGATGTTCACTCTATAGAGATCGTGCCACGACTTGTCACGATCGTTGATCCCGACGTAGATGATGTTGGGATCGCTGCGGGGAACCGAATAGATGACCGTGCGCACGCCCTTGGCGTTGGTGAGATTCCGCGCGGGCGGAACGTCCGAACCGGCTGCTACAGGAGCAGTAGGATCGACGGCGTAGACGTTGAAATTCTCGTCGCCTCCCTGGTCCTGGGCGAAGAGGACGTACTTCCCGTCCCTGCTCCAGAAGTACTGGGTGACAGGCCGCTTGGTGTCGTTGGTGATCAGCTTGGCTGCGGACCACGGCGCTTCGGTGGGCTTGACCCAGACGTTGCGCGTGTCCTTGTACGGCTTGAGCAAGGAGATGTAGCGGCCATCGGGCGAGATCTGCGCGCCGGAGATCTCCGGGTTTCCGAAGAAGAGCTCGCGGTCGAGCAGCGGCGCGGGCTTGCCGTTCTGCGCCGGCAACAGGGCTGGAGCAGCGATCGCGATGGTGAGCGCGAGCGCCCAGCGGTTGTGAATGCTTCTCATGTCTATGACCTCTCGGGACGGTAAGCTCAGGTGGCGGCTAGCTCGACTAACCTAAGGGCTGGCCAGATTTGCCACCAGCACGAGGATAGTTGCAGCGAGGAGCTACAGCACGATAGACATCCGCTTGACCGAGGTCCGAGGACCAACGGCATTGATAATCGAGGACTAATTGAGGACGGGAGGATCCCAGCCCTATGAGCGAGGCACCGAAGGGTTTGCCTGCTGAAACTTTCCAACTCTTTTGGCCGATAGGGTATCCAATGGTGCTGAGTACTCGCACCACCCCGTGACCCCCTATCTGGACGGACAGTCGTATGATCATCGCCGCCGTTCTTTCCATAGCACTCAATCTCCAGCTCACGCAGCAGGCCTCCCCCTCCCAGCAGGCGGCGGCGCCCCCTCGCGCGGAAACCGCTCAGTCCAACTACTCCGTTCCATTGCCCACGGATACAAGTGCCACGGCTGTCCGTTCGGCAGCCGCGGTGGTGATCGATGCCAAGGACGAGGACCGGGTTTGGCGCACCGTTCCCGTGATTACCGCTTTCAGAGAATGGCGGCCGAATGAGGATAAGCCGGCCCGCTTCAAGACCGAGGCGAAGGTCGCTTACGACGCAGCGAATCTGTACGTGTTCGTGCGCGCGTTCGATCCGCATCCGGACAGCATCAAGAAGCTCCTCGAGCGACGGGACAGCTACACGTCGTCCGACATGATATGGGTCTTCGTCGATTCCTACCACGACAAGCGCACCGGCTACGAGTTCGGCGTCAACGCCGCCGGCGTGAAGGTGGACCAGGCCATCTACGACGATGGCAACGAGGACGGCGCCTGGGACGCAGTCTGGGATGTTGCCACCCGCATCGACTCACTGGGCTGGACGGCCGAGTTCAAGATTCCACTCTCGCAGATGCGCTACAGCCGGGATCGGGTGCACACCTTCGGCATCATGATCGATCGCGATGTCTACAGATACAACGAGCGCTACATCTGGCCCCTGCTCAGACAGTCAAAGCCAGGTTTCGTGTCGCAGTTTGGATCACTCCACGGAATGGACGATCTCGAGAACCCTCGCAAGCTCGAGGTGATGCCTTACGTCGTCACCAAGAATGCGTCGACGATCGTCAACAACTCGTTTGCTCAAAAGTCGAACCTGGCGGCGGGAGGCGACATCAAGTACCGCATCGCCCCGAACGTGACGCTCGACGCCACGATCAATCCGGACTTCGGCCAGGTCGAATCCGATCCGTCCGTGCTCAATCTGTCGGCGTACGAGAGTTTCTTCGATGAGCGCCGCCCGTTCTTCGTCGCCGGCCGCGGACTATTTCGCGCCGACGTCAACTGCAGCGCCGTAAACTGCTCGGGGGAGTCGCTCTACTATAGTAGACGCATCGGCCGCACTCCGGAGCTCTCCGGCATTTACGGCGACACCGTACCGCAACAGCCTGTCACCATCCTCGGGGCGGCCAAGCTGTTGGCAAGATTCCCCAAGGGGACGACGATAGGCGTGCTCGACGCGGCTACTCAGCGCGAGAAGAGTCCCGGCGATACCACTTACGCCCCATCGACCAATTACGCGGTGGTCCGGGCGACGCAGGACTTCCGCGGCGGCAAAAGCGGAATCGGTGCGATGTTCACGGCCGTCAACCGCAGCATGGATCAGTGGTCTTCGCCTTATCTGGCGTCGAATGCGTACGTCGGGTCGCTGGATTTTCGTCACCGCTTCTTCAAGAACAACTACGAAATTTCAGGCGCTTTCGATCAGAGCCTCGTGCATGGTTCGACCGCGGTTATCTCTGCCTTGCAGAACAACGGCGTGCACCTCTATCAGCGTCCAGACGCCAATCTTCCCCTCGACAGCAGCCGCACATCGCTCGGCGGTAACGCCGAGGAGGTCAGGGCCGGCAAGATCGGCGGCGACCATCTTTTGTTCGAGTCCGCCTACTCGCGCCGCTCGCCCGGCTTCGAGGTCAACGACCTCGGCTTTCTTCGTCGCGCCGACCATCAATCGTGGAGTACCTGGGCCGGATTCTTCGATCGCAAGACGCGGTATTTCTACAACCGGTTCCAGTTGAACAACAACTGGTGGCAGTGGTGGACCACCGACGGCCTCCCGCTCGAGCGGGCATACAACACCAACGCCCACATCACCTTCAAGAACTACTGGGGATGGCACATGGGTGGCACGCTCGGCCAGCTGGGCAAAACCTACGACGATCGCCAGACTCGCGGCGGTCCTGCTGTCCGTCAGGACAAGTACATCTCTCCCTGGCTGTCGATCAACGGCGACGACCGCAAGGCGATCGTCCCGTACTTCAACGCCAACTACTTCGAGAGCTCGGACAAGAGAAACTGGTCGGTGAACTTCAGCCCTGAGATCGATTTCAAGGTGATGGGTCGCTTCAGCTCGGCGATCTCCATGAACTTGTCGCACAACGTCCAGGACAACCAGTTCTTCGGCACGTTCACCGACGCCACCAGCGGGTTACACTACACCATCGCGCACCTTGATCAGAAAACGACGGGGGTGACCGCGCGGTTCAACTACACGTTCACGCCTGATCTATCGCTTCAGACGTATGCGCAGCCTTTCATCTCGAAGGGCACTTACAGCAACGTGCGCCAGCTGTCGGCGACGCCACGGGCGGAGAATTACGACGACCGATATGCTCCCTACATCAATCCCGCGGTCACTGACGATCCAGGGGGGTTCAACTTCAAGGCCTTTCAGTCCAACGTAGTCCTTCGCTGGGAGTACAAACCGGGCTCGACGGTGTTCATGGTGTGGAACCAGGGGCGTCAGGGCTTCAACGGCGCGGAGGGTTTCGATGATTTCAGAGGCGATGTCCGCGATCTGCTCAGGCTCCATCCGGCGAATACGTTCCTCGTCAAGGTGTCGTACTGGTTGAATAGATAGACTGATAGTCCCAACCCACCAGGCTCGGCTGAGCGGATCCAAGTGGTCAGTGGACAGTGGTGAGTTATCAGTGTGTCAGTGGTTGCCAGTGGTTGTCCTTACCACTGACAACCACTGGGACACTTACGACTAACAACTGACTCACTCAAGACTTGGATCCCGTAAGAATCACAATAGGACCCAGCGCGCCCAGGCGCCGCGAGCCGGCGAATACTCACTCTGGCTCATTCCCCGTGAGAGCCCGCCGTGGACAGTGATCTTCAGCCGGGCGACGCGCGTATGGCACAGACCGTATCCGGGAACTAGCTTCGAGGTCCTTCGCGTAGACGTAAAGCCCGAGCAGGCATCGCACATGGAATCCTTCGCGATCTATTTCCCGAGGGTGCTTCGGGACTCGACCGAGATGCGTCTTCACTGGGGCACGACCGCGGTTCCGATACGCATCAAGGCGCCGTTTCAACCACATTGAACCGATAATGCCTCAATCATCCGCCACCAGCGACCATCAGATCCGAACGATCACGGTTGACGGGCAGAAGTATTTCGTTTCGCTGCGCGTAGGATACGACGGGATCGAGTACGTCGGCCGCCTTCGTTTCCACGACGCATCAACGGATATCGCGTACCAGGACCACGGCGGCATCCCTGGCGCCAGCACCCACGACGCCGTCAGCAAAGCCAAGGAATTCTCGGATACCGCGCTCGTGCAACGGTGTTACCGCGCACTTGCCGAGAAGCGCCGCTTCGGCAAGCTGCGGAGCGCGACCGACAAGATGATCGAGAAGATCAAGTACATGAACCGGGTTGCGGTCGGACTCGAGAAGGGACTTCTCGATCCTGAAGGCGCCAAGCTCGAGCTCGATCAGGCGGAGAGCGATCTCATGGAAATCGTGAAATCACTCCGCCAGAGCGCGGGAGTAGAGGACCCGCCCACGAGAGCTGATTAGACGGTGAGATCTGGGTTACTGCAACTGAAGACCACCGGTGGGGGGCGCCACCCGGTAGTCTTCAGTTGCTTTTTGCTTTTGGAGGACCTAGACCTGCTCATCCGCGGTTGGACCGTAGCTGACCGGCACCGGAAGGTCGAGCATCCGGAGGTAGACTCCCAGCTGCGCGCGGTGATGTGCCGAGTGAGTGATGAAAACGCTTCGGAAGATACCGGAGCGCGGGGCCTGAAAGACCACGCGATCGCCGACGCGCAACGTCCACGTCGAGTGCGCCTGATCCCACGTCATGCGCTCAATCTGTCGACGCAGCTCTCCGCTCACCGAGTCGAACAGCTTCAACCTCTCGGCGCTGCTGGCGACACTGGGTTGGGGCCGGCCTCTCGAGCCGTCGAATTCGTCCTGCGTCAGCATCATTATTCCGAAACCCGGAAGCTGCGCGAGGTGCGTGGCGAGCTCGCCGATGGATTTCGATCTTTGATGGGGACGCCAGTCGTCGCGCCCGTCGGGGACGCGCTCGAGCATGCGTCGCGTGGTCGCGAGCTCCGATTCGAGATCGGCGTAGAGGAGTTGAAGAGGAGTCCCGGATTCCTGGGATTTGCTGGCCGTTGCAGATCTCTTGGCCGTTGCAAATTTCCTGGCCGGTGCAGATTTCTTCGACCTGGCAGGTTTCCTGCTCGGTGCAGATTTGCTTTTGGTTGCAGATTTTTTCGGCATGTCATCTCCGCGGCACACAGTCTGAATTATTGGGCCTCAATCAATCTTAAAGTTATGCTCAAGAGATCCAAGGTGGACGTAACGTTCGACGGCACAATCCCCGAGGTTTACGACCGCTTCCTCGGATCTCTGCTGTTCGAGCCGTACGCAGTTGACATGGCCCGCCGTGTAGCTGAGCTAGAGCCGGACAATGTTCTCGAGGTAGCGGCTGGAACCGGTATCGTGACGCGGCGGTTGCTGGAATCACTACCGCGCGCGAGCCGCCTAACCGCGACGGATCTCAACGATCCGATGATCGAGCACGCTCGCGGGCGCATCGGGAAGGATTCAAGAGTATCCTGGCGTCAGGCTGACGCTCTGAATCTTCCTTTCAGGAATGAAGAGTTCGACGCCGTCGTATGCCAGTTCGGGCTCATGTTCTTCCCCGACAAGCTGCGCGGCATGCGCGAGTTTCATCGCGTGCTCTCGCCGGGCGGGCATCTCCTTCTGAGTGTGTGGGATTCGTTCGAGCACAATCCCGTCGGCAACATCATTCATACGATGCTCGCCGAAGTCTTCCCGGTGGATCCGCCCGACTTCTACAGAATCCCGTTCGGCTCACACGACGCCACCGAGCTGCGGAGACTCGCGACCGACGCGGGTTTCACCGAAGTGAAGATCGAAACACTCACCCTAGAAGGGACGAGTCCGTCGGCAGGTGAAGCTGCGATTGGACTCGTGCGCGGCAATCCTGTGGTAAATGCGATTCGCGAGCGCGCGCCGGAGCGACTTGAGGAGATCGAGAGTCGAACGAGGGAGAGGCTCGCCGGGCGGTACGGGTCTCGAGGTTTACGGGTGGCGTCGCAGGCGCACATTCTCACGGCCTTCAAGGTGCGCTAACCCACCGATGGCACTGCCACTGAAGACTACCGGCTCGGGGCTGTGGGCGAGCTGGCCGGGAGCTACGGGCTGCGGTTGTTCGTCCGATCGATGTCGGGCAGCGCGCGCCTGGGATCGACCTCCGCGTTTGTGACGCGCTTCTTCTCTGGAACCCGATAGATGAATTGCGATCCGAGGTTCCACATCTCGACGGGCAGATTCACGGTGCTTCGTGTCCCGTCAGCGAAAGTGAGGGCGATCTCCGCCGGCATCACCATCGTCCCGCGATTCGAAAGATGGACATTGGACCCGCCGTCGTCGCGCGGGGTTATTGAATCGACTGACTGATCGAGCCGAGCGGTGGAGTAGATCCAGCCACGCCAGAACCAATCGAGATCCATCCCCGATTCGTTGCGCATCATGCGAAAGAAATCGGCTGGCGTCGGATGCTTGAATACCCACGCCTTGATGTACTCACGGAAGGCGGCGTCGAAGCGATCCTTGCCGAGCACCTCGTAGCGCAGCATCTGCATCATTAGAGCAGGCTTCTGGTATCCGACCCAGAAGAGATCGTGCACCTGCGTAGGGTTCGTGATGAGCGGCTGCTCCGCGCCGGGCTTGGCGTGGTCTGCATAGAGATGCAGGGGATGTATTTCAATGGAATCGCCGTACGGCGTGCCCCGGAAATATTTCGCGGCGTTCCCGAGATCGATGAAGGTGTTGAAGCCTTCGTCCATCCACGGATAGAGTCGCTCGTTCGAGCCGACCATCATCGGGAACCACTCGTGCCCGAACTCGTGCGCGATCACCCACTGCAGGTCTTCGCGCGACGGGCTGTTGGGCGTGAACGTCAGCATCGGGTATTCCATTCCCTCGATCGGGCCTTCGACCGTCGTCGCGTGCGACCAGGGGTACGGATACCACTGCTCGCTGAAGTACTTGATCGCCTCGCGTCCCATGCGGTTCACTTCGGGCCACTTGTCAGCCGAGGGGCGATAGAGACTTTCAATGAGGATCCCGTTGTATCCGCTTGCGTCCCAGCGGAAGTTGGGCGCGGCGGCGAACGCGAAGTCGCGGACATTGGTGGCGGTGTAGCGCCAGGTGATCCATCCGGGCGCATCGGGCGTTGACGACGGGCCGTGCGCTGTACGGCGGGGTCGCGTGCGATCAGTGTTGCCCGCTTCGCTCGCGGTGATGATCGCGACGGGCGTCTCCGATTTTCGAGCAGTAGCGAGCCGAGTTATTTGGGTGGGAGTAAGTACCTGCTCAGGATTCGCGAGCTCTCCGGTGGCAGCGACGATGTAGGACGCGGGCACCTCGAGCGACACATCGAAGTTTCCGTACTCGAGGTAGAACTCTCCTGCTCCGATGTAAGGCTCGTGGTTCCAACCGCGGACGTCATCATAGACTGTCATGCGCGGGTACCACTGCGCGATCTCGTAGAGCGGCCCGTCGTGCCCCATGCGACCGCCGCCCATCGGCGGGACGTTGAAGTGCCATTTGGCCTCGATGTCCACGGACGCGCCGGGTGCCAGTGGCGTCGCGAGGTCGATTCTCATCGTCGTTCCGTAAACCGTGCGTTTCGCATCGACGCCGCCGATGCGAAGAGACTCGAGATTTCCTCCTCCCTTGAATTCCTGGCAGGAGAAGTCGAAGGTGGCGCCGAGGAAGACGAGTGGGGGTTGGTTGAGCTGGTTGGTGATGCTATTGGACGCACAGAGATTTTGCTCGACGAACAGCCAGAGATATGGAAGCGCGTCGGGTGAGCGATTGGTGTAGTGGATCGTCTCGCGTCCGCGGATCTCGTTCTGCGCAGGATCGAGCGTCGCGGTGATTTTGTAGTCCGCGCGCTGTTGCCAGTACTTGGCACCCGGCCTCCCGCTACCGCTCCGAAATTCGTTTGCCGCGGGAAGATCGAGCGGCCGAAATGGGGAGCTGTCGGCGACTTGTTGCAGTGACGACTGCGCACGCACCACCGCGATCGGCGCCTGCAACAGGAACAACCAAACCAGGATCATACGGTTGCTGGAGCGGACTGGTTGCATGCGTGCCCTCAGATACGGTTGAGATAAAGGTGCACATTCCGTAGCATTTGAGCACTAGCGCCGAGCGAGTACCCTCGGCTCCTTCCACGGGAGAAATCGATGCGGCGACCTGACCGAGTCATTCGAGCTACGCTTGCCCTGCGGCCGATGGTGTGGTGTCATCGACAGCTCATTCTCCTCTTTTTCGCGGTCACAAGCGTTTCAGGTCAACAGGACCCTTCCGCGCTGACGGTCGAGCAAATTGTCGGCGTCCGTGAATTTGCCGCGCATTCGTTCGGCCCCGCACAATGGCTCGACGACTCGTCCTACACGATTCTCGAGCCGGCGAAAGCGCCAGGATCGGGAACAGACATCGTGCGTTACGACGCAGCTACAGGCCATAGAGCCACTCTAGTCTCGGCGGCGAATCTCATTCCGGCGAGGGATTCGTCGGCGCTTTCCGTCGATAGCTATGAATTGTCGCCTGACAGAAAGTTTCTGCTCGTATTCACGAATTCGCGCCAGGTGTGGCGACAGAATACACGAGGTGATTTCTGGATCCTGAACCTCGAGATCAAACAGCTTCGACAACTCGGTGGCAGTGCGCCTCCCTCGACGCTCATGTTTGCCAAGTTCTCGCCGGATTCGAGGCGTGTCGCCTATGTTCGCGGCAATAATCTGTACGTGGAAGACCTGGCAAACGGTGTAATTACCCAGCTTACCAGCGATGGATCTCGAACGACGATCAACGGGACGTTCGACTGGGTATATGAAGAAGAGCTCCTTCTGCGGGATGGATTTCGCTGGAGTCCTGACGGCCGGAAAATCGCCTACTGGCAGCTCGACGCGACAGGAGTGAAGGACTACCTCCTCATCAACGACACTGATTCGCTTTACTCGTTCGAAAAGCCTGTTCAGTATCCGAAGGCCGGAGGCCAGAATTCGGCCGCGCGTGTCGGCGTCGTTTCGGCGAGCGGTGGTGCGACTCGGTGGCTTTTGGTTCCGGGGGATCCCCGCAACAACTACATAGCCCGGATGGATTGGGCCGCAAACTCTGATGAGATCGTGCTGCAGCACCTGAACCGCCTGCAAAACACCAACGAAGTGATGGTGGGCGACGCCCGCACTGGTGCTACGAGAACCGTTCTCACCGAGCGGGACAGCGCCTGGGTCGACGTAGGCAATGACCTACTCTGGTTAAGCGACGGTAAAGCATTCACCTGGGCGAGCGAACGGGATGGGTGGCGTCATCTTTATACCGTTCCCAGAAATGGGGGATCTCCCGCCCTGCTCACGCCTGGTGCGTTTGACGCAGGCGCATTCTTTTTCGACGCCGCGATCGTGGCGTTGGATACAGCTGGCGGATGGGTTTATTACGGGGCGTCCCCCGGAAATGCGACGCAATCCTATCTCTACCGAAGTCCCTTGCGCGGTCCGGCTCGCTCCGAGCGCGTCACTCCTGCCAACCAGCCCGGATCACACGACTACTCTGTCTCACCAGGTGCCCACTGGGCGTTCCATACTTATTCCTCCTTTGGCGTTCCACCAGTGACCGAGCTTGTACGTCTTCCATCACACCAGGTTGTGCGAACACTGGAGGATAACGCGAAACTGCGTGCCCGCATGGCGCCGCTCAGGCGCGGCGCGTCAAGATTTCTTCGCCTATCCGGAGCAGATCACACTGAAGTCGACGCCTGGATGATGCTTCCTTCTGGCTTCGATTCGACCCGGAAGTATC
Source organism: Gemmatimonadales bacterium (assembly GCA_038316775.1). Lineage (GTDB taxonomy): Bacteria > Gemmatimonadota > Gemmatimonadetes > Gemmatimonadales > Gemmatimonadaceae > UBA4720. The sequence goes on from JBBQAV010000021.1 coordinate 27,918, forward strand.
CGGTGCTCTTTTTCGTCTATGGAGAGCCGGCCGGCATGACTGTCAGGGACGCCTGGGGTGGGGGACTTTACATGTGGCATTGGTTGCTGACACAACACGGCTACATCGTCATGAGTGTCGACAATCGTGGCACTGCTGCTCCGCGCGGTCGCGCCTGGCGAAAGATTGTCTACGGAGAGCTCGGGGTGGCCGCATCAGCCGATCAGGCCGCGGCCGCTCGCGCCGTTGGTCGAATGAGTTACGTCGACTCCACCCGCATGGGTGTCTGGGGCTGGAGCGGAGGCGGGTCGATGACGTTGAACCTGCTCTTCAGATCGCCGGACGTATACAAGATGGGAATCGCAGTAGCTCCTGTATCGGATCAACGCTACTACGACACGATTTATCAGGAACGTTACATGGGACTTCCATCCACCAATGCCGACGGGTACCGGCGCGGATCACCGATCACGTTCGCCAAGAATCTCAGAGGCGACCTGCTGATTGTTCACGGCTCAGGGGACGATAACGTCCATTACCAGAATACGGAGGCCGTGGTTAACGCACTCGTTGCCGCTAACAAGCCCTTCTCGATGATGGTGTACCCGAACCGGACCCACTGCATCTGCGAAGGTAGCAACACGACGCTGCATCTTTTTAGTCTGCTTACCCGATATATCGACGAGCATTTGGCAACGCACTAGCCTATCGGATAGTGGCGGGTCGGAACAGGACGGTGACGTCTGGATCCAGGATCACTCGCGCGATGTCAGCGCTGGGATATCGAACGGCGAAACGCGTCACCGTGCGAGCGGCGACAGGAATCTTGAATTGATGCCGAGCCCCGTTCCGGTCGAGCAGCACTACGGGCAGCGGAAAGTCGAAGTAGCCGAATCGTCCGCTCTGCGTGACGGTGATCGTGGTCCCCGTCGCGTTGTCGTTGCCGCTCCAGGAGACAGTCACCTCCGGATAGCCTGGCCGGCGCAGCCACTGATCGAAGAAAGCCTCGAGATCCCTTCCGGAGGCATCCTGCAACGCCGCCTGCAGATCCGCGGTGACAGCAGTTCCGTGCTTGTGTTGCGCGTAATAGCGCCGAAGCCCCGCGAAGAAGGCGCTGTCTCCCAGATCCGACTGCAGCATGTGGAGGACGAAGCCACCTTTTTGATAACTATTCACATTGAGCAGCGCGAGCAAATCCGTTTCGATCGTGTCGATTACCGGCCGTTTCGGAACCGACATCGTGTCGTTCAGGATTGCTGAGCGAAGTCCCGCCAACTCGGCGCGGAAAGCGCTGTCCCCGTGCGCGTGCTGTGTATAAAGAGCGGCGAAGTATGTCGCGAATCCTTCCGATAGCCAGACGTGCGGCCAGAATCTTTCCGTGACAGCGTCGCCAAACCACTGGTGCGCAGTTTCGTGCGCGATCAGCCCCTCGGTCACTCCCCCTCGGCGAAACAGTCCGTCGGCGTAGAAAATCGCCGTGGCGTTCTCCATCCCGCCGAAACGCGTTTCGGATTGAACGTGCGCGAGCTTCTCGTAGGGGAATGGCCCAACAAGTCTGGCGTAGAACTGGACGATGTCTCCGGCCCGATTGAACGCGCCGGGGAGAATGTTTTTCTGCTCAGGCGCGACGTAAACTGATTGCGGAACGCAGCGAGCGACCTCGCCGAATCCGCAGGCCGTCTCGCCGAGGTCCAGCTTCACGAGCGGCGCGGCGGCGATGACCATGAGATAGGGTGTGATCGGTTTCGATTCACGCCAGCGCGCGAGCACTCGTTGTTTTTTCGCCATGGGCAGGGTGCGACTCTCGATGAGGGCGCCGTTTCCAATCACCGTTTGTCCGAGGGGCGCAGTCACGGTCCAGCTGATCGTCGCCTTCTCGCTGGGATTGTCGAGGCTGGGAATCCAGTAGCGAGCGCGGTTCGGCCAGTTGTCGCCGAAGTATGTCCATCTGCCGGCGCTGTCCTTGTGCGCGATCAGCCCGTCCGTTACCGCCCCGTTGTAGACGACGCGAACCTTGAATGTCCCGCCGATGCCGCGTGGCAGTGGAATCCCAATCGTCGAATCAGTGCGGGCGAATCTCGTTTCCCGATCATCGATCGTGATTCGCTGTACGTGCAGCTTTCTGAAATCGAGGACCAAGGTGTCTACCGGACCGGTGCGCTGCACCGTCAACGTGGCGTCGCCGTTGATCGAAGCTCCCGAATCCGGCAGATCGATCGTGAGAGCGTAATCGACCACGTGGACTCCCGGGCGATACGAGGTTGCCGATTGCGCGATGGCCTGAGTTCCCACGAGGACATACAAAAGGCCCGCGGCCATCAGCCGGCCCGCTGACGGCCCCCAGCGGGTAGTCTTCATTTGCAGTTGCCCGACCAATCCACCTGGTACATCGCGATCATCGCACGTCATAGACAGCGGTCGGGATCCTCTGCAGGTACTTATCGAACCACCCGACGATGTGCCTCAGTCGTTCGACGCGGTGCCACGGCTTGCCCGACCGGGAGAGCTCGTGCGTCTCATCGGGGAAGCGCACCATCACCGTCGGTTTGCGCAGATACTTGAGGGCTCGGAACATCTGCTCGCCACCGAGAGCGGGCGGGGTGCGCATGTCCGCCTCGCCTTCGACGAGCATCAGCGGAGTGGTCACGTTCGCGATGTAGGTGATCGGTGACAGTTGCGTGAAAGTCTTCGGATCTTCGAACGGCGCCGCGGGAAACCACGTCGGATTGAACAGCGTGAAGTCGGCCGAGTAC
>JBBQAV010000022.1:0-30445 GCA_038316775.1 Gemmatimonadales bacterium
GCATACTTCGGTGGAACCGCGACGTCAGCGGCTCCTCTTCAGGGCTTCAGCCCGTCGCAGAACGTCACGGTTGTCATCGTGGACGCAGCAGGCCCGCCGCCTTCGTGGAGCGGAACCGCTACGCACTCGCAGTCAGCCAAGGTTTGCACCATGACCAACGGTGTGATCGTCTGCGTCTAATTAGCCTGTAGCATTTGGGTTAACGGAAAAGAGGGAGCGTCGAAAGACGCTCCCTCTTTTTTTCGTTCTATCGGTTATTCGCAGGCGCGCACAATGCGCCTGGCTGCGGGTGAATTCGGGAACAGCGACACCGCCTGCCTCGCGTACCCTCTCGCCACCCCACAATGTCCTCGGCGCGAATAAAGCTCCGCGACGCGCAAATTGATGCGGTAACTCCCAGGATCCCACATAGCGCCCGTGACCCAGCCGGCAGTATATCCCCCGCGACCCACCGCCCTTATCGCTGCAGTCTGCGTCACGCTTCGCGCAGTCGAGACGAGAGATGCCAGAACGAGCGCTAGAGCCGCCACCCCGATGCCTCTGGGCGAGATCTTCGCTTCCCTCCCACTTTTTCGAATTCCGCTCGTGGCGCCGAGGATGCTCCAGGCGAGGAAGGATGGGGCGGCGAGAAGCAGCACAGCGTCAAACGCGCTGACCACCATTGTGGTCACGACGGTTCCCGCGAGCACGCACTGCGCAAGGACTGCATCAGGATCCTGAAGCTCGCTCCATCGTCTGAGCGCGCTGAAGAACAGAATGGTGAATACTCCCAGCAACGCTATGGTCGGCACGAAGCCTCGCTCGGAGACGAACGCCACCCAATCGCTGCTCGGCCATGGGTTGGCGGTCATACCGTCGTCGGCGATCGATCGGTCCCGAGAGGGGGCGAATCGCGCGTATTCCACTGGCCAGTTGCCCGGACCTACTCCGAAAACCGGGTTCGATTCCGCCATATGGAGCGAATTCCGGTACTGCGCCACGCGTCCGCGCCCGCTTCCCTTGTTGTAATCGACGACGCTGCGAGCTGAATCCAGATACGGCGATTCGCTGTTCCAGTTGAGCGAATTCGGAAGCACTACCGCTACCATCCCGCCAATTACCGCCGCGAGGCTCAGGCGCGCGAAGCGTCCGCCGATTTTTGCCTCGCGCCAATATTTTGTTGACGCAATCATCGGCACCAGAAGCAGGATCGCGCAGGCGACAACCGCGAGCCAAGCAGCTCTCGAGCGCGACAACACCAGCGCGGCGCCCACGACGGCTCCTCCCACGCAGCCTAGCAGCGCGCCGAACGGACGGCGGGCGGTGACAGTGCACCAGACGAGCGCGGGCAGCCCGATCACCGCGATGTGCGCTGCGAAGTTCCGGTTGCCGAATGTGCCGCCCGGCGCCCGGTTCGCACTGAAATACTCGGTCTCGAGCCCGTAGGCCTGCGCGAGGCATAGCCCGGCGGCCCACACCGTGGCTATCCCCGCAAAGATGAGGATCGGCCGGTAGGAGCCCCGCTGGCCCACTGCACGGGCCCCCCAAAAGACAATCGCACCGGAGATGCTTACGCCGAGCGAGCGTTGGGCGACCCAATGATTGGTGGCGAAGATAGAGGAGGCGGCGCTCCAGAGAAGAAAGAACGCGAGAAGCCCATCGACCCGGTCAAAGGAGAGCGAACGGCGCCGCGCGGTCAGCGCGAACGCGATGATGAGCGCTGCAACGTTCAGGACGAGCTCTTTCGGAATGAAGTACCGATCCAGCTCGAACATCTTGTAAGGGAGGGCGATGATCACGACGAGAATCACCCCTGCCTGTATGACCAGCCTGATCACGCGATCCGTCATGCGGGAAATATGCGTCGCTGGGGCGGGAAGAAAAAAAGTCCCGCTCGCGAGAGCAGGACTTTTCTTCTGGAATCGATCAACAATCAATCAGGTGCAGACAATAGCTCCCGAAGAGTTATCACAGGTTTTGCCCGACTGCGAGTGCGCAGCAGTGGCAGTCCATGACTGCGGCGGGCCAGCAACAATGACCGCCGTGATCGTGACGTTCTGTGACGGCGTGAAGCCCTGAAGGGGCGCAGCCATCGTAGCGGTGCCCACGAAATAGCTGCCGTTGATGATGACGACCACGATCAAAAGCTCATTCAGCCGCGCCTGAACAAGTTTGCAAGCACGCCGCCGGACACGCCGCGAGCGCGATTGACGCGCTGCAGCTGATCCATCTCGCCCTTGTCGAGCCAAACGCCGCCGCACTCCGGACACTGGTCGATCTTCACGTGCTCCGCGTGCTGCTCCTCGAGATCGGCGCCGCACCGCGGACACTTGTTGAGATGCGCCGACCGTTCTGATTTTTTTTGGTCGGCGTCGAGCTTCGCCCGCATCTCGCGGATCTGCTCGAGATTCTGCCTGGCGAAATATTCGTCCTCGTTTCTGCTTGGTTTCTCGTCCGTGGGCATCGTGGTCTCGCGTTTAGGGTGTAACGCTGGCGAAATAGATCTCGAGATTGGTCGGAAGGACTCCGAACGTCTTGCCTGCGCCCGTCCACGTCATCCCCGCGCTCCCCGCGAGCGAGACGATGCCGTTGTAATCGCCGATGAAGGGACGAATTCCAGACCCGGAGGGGACGCCGTAGGCTGAGGGATCGAAGCTCGACTTCGAGACACGCACCGACCGCCAGGTGGCGCCAAAATCACTCGACGTGGCGTAGGTCAGATCGACCATTGAGTTAGCGGTGTAGCTCCGATCATAGAAGGCGACGTCGATCCGCCCGTTTGGAGCGATTCCAAGCTCCGCCGCGAAGCGGTCGCCTCTGGGCACCGCGGCGACCACCGTGCGCGGCGTCCAGATGGTCAGATCGTCGGCGGACGCGGAGGTGATGAAAACCTTCGCAAGCCCATCCGCATCAATGTCGGCGTAGGCAACGTAGAGGCGATTGTTCGCCGGGTTATACGCCGGCGCGGGATAGGAGCCGGGACCGCGGAACTGTCCGCCACTGATGTTGAAACAGTACGGCGGAAAGAGACAAACGGGGTTGGTGAATAACGCGAACTGGAATGGAGTGCTCCACGTCTGTCCGTGATCGGTGGATTTGCTCACGAACATCGCCGTTCCCTTTCCACCCTGGATTGCATTGTCGAACGTGACGTAGGCGACGCTGCCGTCGGCGTTCGTCACGATCCGCTGATCCTGATCGCTTCGCACGTTGCCGCTCGAGACCTTGACGGGACGTGAGAAGGAACGTCCGCCGTCGCGCGAGGTGGAAATCCAGACCGGGGAATTGGAGCCGAAACCATGGAACTGCGCCCATGTGACGTAGATGGTTCCGTCCGCCCCAACCGACATCGCTTCGTGATCGGGGAACTGTCCATTCGATCCTTTCGAGATACCCTGGCCGTTGAACGCGCTTACAAGGGTGAGCGGATCGCTGGGAATCGCATGCGCACCGGCCTGCCATGTCTTGCCCCCGTCAGTCGAGCGGCTCAGAAAAAGCATCGTGCTCGAACCGTTGTAGCTGAAACACGCGAAATAGGCTGTTCCGTCAGGCCCGAACGCCGCCGCAGGATCACCACCGAAATCCCCATCCCCCGTGCCCGCCACGTCAGGATCATTCGTGTACCGGGTGATTCCGGGAAGAAATCCGTTAGGCAGCGTCCTGGTCCACGTCTTACCACCATTGAACGACGCATTCACACCGCAGCCGTCGTTGTAATTCCAATCGTTGTTGCCGGTGACGAAGTTCTGCGCATTCAGCGGATTTACCGCTAGCGGGGTCTCATTCTGGGCCGTTGTGTCGTTCGTGACGTTGACCACCATGTTCACCGTGGGGCCGCCGGAGACCGCCTGAGCCAAGCGCACATCAGTCGGAGCGTTGAGCGCATCTGAGGGTGTCGGGTTGTCAGTGCAGGCTGCCAGCAGGGAGATGCACAATGCGGCGGAACAGGGGAGAAAGAGGCGCATGGGGGTTGACCTGGTTACGGGAAAACGAAAAACGGGGTGAAGATATAATTCACCCCGTTCCAGGTTGCGCAATGGCGGGACGGCCGATCGTTGTGTTGGTCTGATCGCGTACCCGCTCGGGGGGCCAGTGAGCGCCTATCGCTTCTTCGGCGTTGACGGCCCCTGACCAGGCGGCTTTGGAACCAGATCCTTGCCCAGCGTCTGCGTGGTTGGACTCTGGCCTGGTGGCGCTCTCGTCGCGCCCTGGCCGCGGCCGCTCCCGGGCGGATCGTCCGTCGCCCCCTGAATATCCTTGAGTTGGTCCTGAAGCTTCTTGAAGTTGGTCGCATCGGCACGACAGGACGCGTTCGGATCACTCTCGAAAGTCCGAATCAGATTTCTTGACTTTTCGAGCTCCCAGGGAAGAGCGCGCACTGTGATGGCGGAGATGCCCGAGCTCGGAACATAGTAGGTGCTTCCGCGCGCGCGAACGTAGGGGTTGATGATGTCCGCAGCCTGCTGCGGAGAGAGGCACGAAAGCGCGATAGTCTCCGTGCGCAGGGTCGCGACGCCGTCCTCGCGGTTCATGATGGGAATGATCGTCGTTGCGGCCGCGATCCAGATTGTCGCAACGAGCGCGGCACCACTCACGATCACGGCAACGCGGCCGAGACGTCGGCGCCGCGCAGCGCTCACGGCCACTTCAGCGACGGTGATGGGATTGCTCAACGGGAGCAGATTGTTGAGCATGTTGGCGGCGTTGTATTCCCTCTCGCGGAGAAGTGTCGCGAGCGGTCCGCAATCCGGACACCTCGCACAATGACGCATCACCGCGGACTCGGGCGTGAGTTCGCGGAGGGATCCAGTCTCCAGCGCTATAAGGCATTCGCGGCAGTTCATTTTGCCAACTCTCCGTACCCGGGGTGCGACGCGAGCAAGCTCTCGCGAATCGCCTTCCGGGCTTTGAAGAGATTCGCGCGCACCGAGACTGGCTTCATTCCGGTTCGCTCCGCGACCTCCGCGGGCGAGAGTCCCTGCAGATCGACGAGGTCGACAATCTCGCGCTGGCGAGCGGGTAGCTCGGCAAAGAGTTCTCGAATGACAGCCCCGACACGCTCACGATCGACGCGTCCACCGGGATCTGTCGTGTATACATCGCGCAGCGGCTGCGCTCCCGGCGAGAGCGCGAGGCGTCCGCGCCGTTTCCGGGTGCGGCGCATCTGCGTTGCTGCTCGCCTCGTGATTCTGTAGAGCCAGGCTTCGAGCGAACCATCCGAACGGTACTGGCCGAGCTGGCGGTGAGTCCGCACGAATACTTCCTGCGTGATGTCTTCCGCTTCGTCCGGATCCCGGGCAAAGGTGAGCGCCCAGCGGAATACTGCCGGCTGGAAGCGGGTCACGAGAGTAGTGAAGGCGGCCTCATCCCCGGCGGAGGCAAGCGATGCAAGCTGCGTGTCCAGAGCTTGAGTCGCCCTGTCGGGATACGTCACGACCCCACCGGGCGGAGTCGAGTCACTGCCTTTGTTCTTACGAAATCGGTAGAGGCTCATCGCCGGTCTAATATATGGTTGCAGGCTCAACACACCCGAATACGCGGACAATGGACATCTCCAAAAGCTGTTCTCTTTAGTGATGTCACCACTTGCCGCGGCGTTTACTTGAGAGCCGCAGACTCTGGCTGTCGCTTCAGCGAAGGGCCTTAAAGCAACGAGCGGATCCAGCCCCCATCCACGGCGATCGAGCTGCCGGTGATGTAGCTCGCGCGCTCCGACGCGAGGAACGCGGCAAGCGCGGCAAATTCGCGCGGCTCGCCGAGCCGGCCCATGGCAATCTCGCGCTCCCACTTGGAGAACGTGGCTTCGGGCGATCCTCCCGATTTCTCGGCGTTGGCGCGAGCGAGATGTTCGACCCGGTCAGTTCGGGTGTATCCGGGCATGATATTGTTCACGGTCACGTTGAACGGCGCCACTTCGTTGGCGAGCGTGCGAGCAAACCCCGTGACTGCCGCGCGCAGACTGTTCGAGAGCATCAGACCCTCAATGGGCTGCTTCACAGCGATCGATGTGACGTTGAGTATCCTTCCCCAGCGCCGCTCTTTCATTCCCGGCAGAACTGCTCGGGCGAGCCCGACAGCGCTTGTCAGAAGAAGGCGCGTGGCCGCGTCCCACGCCTCTGGGGTGAAACTCTCGAAGGATCCGCTCGGCGGTCCGCCTGAATTCGTGACGAGGATGTCCACTTTCCCGAATTTGTCGAGCGCCGTTTTGGCGACGCGGTCGATCCCGGACTGCTCCGAGACATCGGCTGCGACATCGATGACAGTCACGCCCGAGCTTTTTCGGATCGATTCAGCGGTCTTGCGCAGCGCTTCCTCACCCCGCGCGCAGACGACGAGATTCGCTCCTTCCGCGGCGAGCTCCTCGGCGATCGCGCGGCCGAGTCCCTTGCTGCTCGCCGACACCAGCGCGACTTTGCCGCGAAGACCGAGATCCAACGGTTAGCGCCTCAGGTAATCGTCCGACTTGTCCAGCCAGTCCTGCCGCGGCGGACTGAATACATCGACATCGAGCGTTTCCTCGAGCGCCTCCGCCTTGTGCGGGACGTGCGAGGGAATGAGCAGCACCTCTCCGGCGTGGACCGTGATCTCCTCGGCCTCGTTGTCCCCGATCCAGAACTTCAGTGCACCCTCGAGGATGTAGGTGAGCTGCTCGTTCTGGTGCGAATGCTTCGGCACGATGCATCCCTTTTTCAGGTACACGTGCGCGAGCATCATACGGTCGCCCGTGATCAGGCGGCGCTCGAGCATGTCGGTGACGCGCTCCTTTTTCATCGAGTCCCAGCGGTACAAGCTGACCTCATTTTTTCCAGCCATCGAAGCCCTCCTCAGGGCGCGCGGAAGATGCACGGAAAAAGCTAGCGAAAAACCGCGCGCCGCACTCCAGCTCTGCCGTCGCCGACTACGATCGCCATCGGGATCACACGTTTCCGCTTCCACGCCCGCGCGTCTTTTATAGACGCGACACGTGTGATTCATGCCTCGCGAGTTGCGGAACACCAACTGAGAGAAGCTAAATGAGACTGAGAATCCATCGGAATACAGTATTGGTGCTGGCCACCGTTGCCGGATTGACGACAACCACGCGCATCGCTCAAGCGCAGATGCCAGCGCTGCATCCATCGTTCTACGGTTCAGCGGAGCTCGACACTCGCAGCAGTCAGTTTTATCTGCTCGGCCTGTACGTCGGCATGGGAGGTCTAGGTTGGTCCCCCTACTTCAACATCAATGGCTACTCGCTGCACTATCGCCTGGTCCGGGACGTCCCCACTTCGGACAGATCACTGACCGCGGTGTTGCCGACTCTGGGCCTGGCCTACGCCGGCCGCAGAAGCGGTGTCTCGTTTGGAGCCGGATACGCCTGGGTCAGCAACGAAGATCCCGGAGCCCCGGGCGCCGAGGGCGGCGGAAGTGACGGTGTGACGGCGAGCTTCGGCGCGTATCACAATGGAAGCGGAAGACGTGCGATGCACACGCAGCTTCTGGCGAACTACAACTTCGACAGCCCTTATCTCTGGGCGCGCGGTCGCGCGTCAGTTCCATTCCGGTACTCGACCAGTCATCCAGCCCGAATTGGCGCGGAGTTGATCGGACAGACCGGCGGCGAGGGTGCGCTAAAGACCAACGTGTTCCAGGTCGGACCCACGCTCGAATGGGGATGGACTCCGAACTTCAGAACCACCGGCGCAGCCGGCTACAAGTCGGTCGGGGGTGACCGCTTCACGAGCAGAGAGTCCGCAGCGTATTTCAAGCTCGAGTTCTCGTTCTCTCCTTGAGCGCCTGACACACGAACGCCACAAAAAACCCCGGGCATTGCCCGGGGTTTTGTTTTTAGGCCGATGCAGAGGCACCCGGGCTTATTTACTTGCTCGCGGCAGCCGGCGGGGTGAGCGGCACGATGGGGTGTTTCAGATGGAATCCAGTGGCCTCCTGATACGCGCGGGCGACCGCCAGCACTTTTGCCTCCTCGAACAGCCCGCCGAGGAAAGTGAGCGAGACGGGAGTGCCGTCGTCGCGGAATCCGTTCGGAAGGATGACAGCGGGATGTCCGGTGAGATTGGTCGCGACGAGCTGCGAGAGATTTGCCGCTCCAGTAGGAGTGACGATGACATCGACCGTGCGCATGAGATCGTCCCACTTGTGGATCGCTATCGAGCGAAGCCGGTTGGCATTCACATAATCGACGGCAGGGATGAACCGGGCCGTGCGGAACGAGTTCGGCCAGTCGAATTTGCCCTGCTGGACGAGCTCCTTGTCCCGATCGGATCTCGTGAGCTCGTCGAAGGAGGCAGCTGCTTCGGCGGTCAGTATGATGCGCATCGCATCGTAGGGAAGGTCGGGCAGATCGACGGCGATCAGATTGATCCCGAGCCGCTTGAAAACGTCGAGCGCTGCATCGTCGAATTTCTTCGTAGCGTGCAGCGTGCGACTCGCATCAGCCGGGTCGATCTGCGGAGAATCAAACGCAGATTTCACGTATCCGATTCGAAGCGCCTTCGGCGACAGCTTCGCGTTCCAGTGGTATGATGCCGGGATGACGCTGTTGTCCTGGCCGTCAGGTCCGTAGATCGCGTCGAGCACGATCGCGCAGTCTTCGGCGCTCCGGCAGATGGGTCCGAGCTTATCCATCGTCCACGAGAGAGCCATTGCTCCGGTGCGGGGCACTCGTCCAAATGTCGGACGCAGCCCCGTCGTGCCGCACCGAGTCGATGGCGAAGAAATGGATCCGAGCGTCTCGCTGCCAATCGCGAATCCGACGAGGCCCGCGGCTGTTGCCGAGGCCGGACCGGCGGAAGATCCGCTCGAGCCCTGATCGACCTTCCACGGGTTTTTCGTTGTCGCACCGAACCAGATGTCGCCCTGCGCGAGCTCGCCGAGTGTGAGCTTGGCGACGAGGATGGCGCCGGCTTCGTCGAGGCGCCGCACGACGGTGGCATCGGTGTCGATCACCTGCTCCTTGAACGGGCCCGCGCCCCATGTCGTCTTGTAGCCGCGCACGGCGAGCAAGTCCTTGGCGCCCCACGGAATTCCGTGCAGCGGTCCGCGATAGTGGCCGCGCCGGATTTCCTCGTCCGCGGCGCGCGCCTGTTTGAGCGCGCGGTCCTCCGTGAGCGAGATCACGCACCTGAGCACCGGATCGTACTTCTTGAGACGGGCGAGGTACATCTGCGTCAGCTCCGTTGCGGAGACACGCTTCCTGCGCACCAGCTCCGACAGCTCGGTCACGGGAAGAAACGCCAGCTCGTCCACGTTGTTGCCGGTGGCTCTCCGAGCGACCTTGCTCCTCACCATCGGGCGCCGCGGCTCGTTCGGAATCTTCTTCCCGGGCGGGCGAGGATCGAAGATGATTGCGGGGCTCACCGAATTGGGGAGCGAGACTTTGTGCAGCGCCTCGATCCGCTGCTCCTGCTGCTTGAGACCATCGAGCATCAGCTCGCGCTCGGCCGCATCAAAATGCAGTCCGGCAACTTCCTCGGCGCTGGCGATCGTATCGACCGTGATCTCCTCGCCAGCGGCCAGCTTCGCCCACAAGACGCCAGGAAAGAGCGTCGAGCTCAGCCCGGCACCCGCGAAATATCCCATGAACGAACGCCGGTCTACCGTCGTGCCCGTGCCCATGCCTGGACGCCCTCGTTGCGGAAGATTTCCCTTATTTAACGCGGAGCGCGGCGCGCGCTAGACCTGCGATTTCGAGAACGCGCTGTCGCCGTCGAACTCCTGCAGCTTCTCGACGTGCATCCAGCGATATCGAGCGCCCACAGTGCCGAGGAGGGAAAGGATGTCGGCATCTCCAACTGTTGCGGACTTGTCCCGGAGAACGAATCTGCACCGATAATGATCCACGAGTGATACGCGCCGGTCGCTGGCTGGAAAGACCATTGCCCCGCGGTTCGTGATCATCTGAAGAACGAGAGGCGAGGTCGTGCTCAGCTTCTCGACGTCGGAAGCGAGCGCTTTTGGCTCGAGGTCGGACTCTATGTAAACGTCGAGTCCAATTAGACGTCGGCTCTTTACCGCGACGACGTTCACTCCCGGCCGCGCCGGCGGAAGCTCAACTTTCTTGTAGTCCTTGGGCGGGCTGACCTTCGATCTCTTGCCCAGGTTCGAGATCACCGCCTGCGTGAAGTCCGTGGTGCCTGCGGGCTTCTCCACTCCCATCATATCGCTGGTGCGGATTCCGCTCTCCAGCGTGACGAGCACCGCCTGCTCGACATCGTTTGCCGCTTTTCCTTCGCCGATGTGGCGCAGCATCATCGCCCCACTGAAAATGAGCGCGGTCGGATTTGCCTTGTTTTTGCCGGCGATGTCGGGAGCCGAACCGTGCACGGCCTCGAAAATCGAGACGTCGTTGCCGATGTTCGCCGAAGGCGCGAATCCCAGCCCTCCGGTGAGTCCTGATGTGAGATCGCTGAGAATATCGCCATTCATGTTCGTGGTGACGATGACATCGAACTGCTCGGGGCGCATCGCGAGCTGGTGGGCGCAGTTGTCGATCAGGATGTGCTTCGACTCTATGCCCGCGTATTGCGGGGCGAACTCCTCGAAAGTGTGCTTGAGCAACCCTTCTGTGAGCTTGAGGATGTTCGCCTTGGTGGCGCAGTGTACGTGCTTGCGCCCCTCGGCGAGCGCGAACGCGAACGCGAGCTTGACGATCTTCTCGCAGCCCTCGCGCGAGATCAGCTTGAGGCTCTCCGCCACGCCGGGCGTCTGCATGTACTCGATTCCGGCGTAGAGGTCTTCGATGTTCTCGCGCACGATCACGATGTCGAGCTTCCGGCCCGTGAACGCCGTTTGCACGCCCGGCAGCTCGCGGACGGGGCGGATGTTGCCGTACGTCTCGAACAGAGTACGCAGAGTGACGTTCGCGCTCCTGTTTCCGTGCCCGATCGGCGTCTCGAGGGGGCCTTTGAGCACGACACGCGTGCGCTCGATCGACTCGATTGTCTCTTTTGGAATCCCGGTGACAACTCCTTTCTGGAAGGCACTGGCGCCGGCCTCACAAGTCTCGAAATCGACGGCAACGCCGGTTGCTTTTATGATTGTCAGGGCCGCATCGACTACTTCGGGGCCAATGCCATCGCCCGGAAGGACGGTTATCTTTCGTTTTGCAGGAGTCATCAGAGGAAGTTAATCCCTCTGGGAAGTTGTTTCTGTATCGCGCGCGTAGCTCAGTTGGATAGAGCGTCGGCCTCCGGAGCCGAAGGTCGTGGGTTCGAGTCCCGCCGCGCGCATTTCTCCATCAAGAACTCTGCTCCCCAGTGTATCCATCTCCGGAAGATCGCGAGGTCATCGTCGACAATCGCGCGACTGGCGTCGCAAGGCTGAAAACCCAGGCGGTGGTTTTGGGCGGCTCGCTCGCCGTGTTCTGGGCAGTGTTCGTCGTGGATTTGCTGCTCGGTGGCTCGCTTCTGAGTCTGGGCGTCATTCCCCGCACGATAATTGGCCTGCGCGGGATTCTGTTCGCTCCATTCCTGCACGCCAGTCTCAATCACATCATCGCCAACAGTATTCCGTTCCTGGCGCTCGGGTGGATGGTGATGCTTCGGGATGACAGACATTTTATCCCGGTGACTCTCGCCGGAATGGTCGGATCCGGGCTCATGGCATGGCTGTTTGGAGCACCTGGCTCGGTCCACATCGGCGCCAGCGGCGTGATCTTTGGCTATCTCGGATTCCTGATGCTGAGCGGTTGGTATACACGCAGCTTCGGAAGCATCCTCCTCAGCGTAGTCGTCACGCTCGTATGGGGTACCTTGATCCTCGGCATGATGCCCGGCTCGTCCGGCATCAGCTGGCAGGCGCACCTCGGCGGGTTCCTGGGTGGCGTGCTCGCGGCACGAGGATTCAGGATTTCTCGCCGCTTGCGGCTGAGACCCCTCTAGCGATCGCGGCCTGGACATCACCCCTGGCTTCCGCGGGCGCTTCGTGGGCGGTAAACTCACCGCGTGACCGACAAAGCCACGGCGCAGCGCAACGACGGGTTTCGAACCGCGGTGTACGTCATTGCCCTCCTCATCGGGCTGCTGCTGCTCTGGCAAACTCGCTCGCTCGTCCTCACGGTTTTCCTGGGAGTGCTCTTTGCTCTCGCTGTGAGCTCAGGAGTGGACCGGCTTCAGCGGTACCGCATTCCCCGCGGCGTTTCCGCCCCACTGCTGGTTTTCGCAGTCGTCGGAATCCTGGCCGGATTTGGAACGTGGATCGGACCAACTGTCCGCACCCAGACCCGTGAGCTGAAGACCAAGCTGCCCGAGGCGCTCGACAAGCTCGAGACGTGGGTGAGATCGCGGGGTGGCGGCGTGATCGCCACGATTACGGGACTCGAAGAGGACGCCACGCCCAGCGCGCCCGTGACGGTGGACTCCACCACGACGGTGTCAGACTCCACAGGGACAGTATCGAGCTCAACGAAGAACGTCGTGGCTCCGGCCGAGGGCCGTGGCGAAAAGCGGAACCTTCGCGACCATCTGATCTCCCAGATGGGCGGCGCCACGAAATTCTTCCTCCCGTTTCTGAGCCATACCCTCGCAGTAGTCGCCGGGATCGTTCTCGTTCTTTTCCTCGCGATCTATCTGGCGGTCGATCCCTCTCTCTACCGTCGCGGTCTGCTCCGACTCATTCCGTACGAGGCGAGACCACGCACCGATGAGACACTGACCGCGATCGCGATGACGCTCCGGAAGTGGCTCGTCACACAGCTCATCGCGATGGTCGTGATAGGCCTCGTCACGACGCTGGTGCTCGTGACACTCAAAGTGCGCGCGGCAGTTCCACTCGGGATCCTCGCGGGGCTGCTGGAGTTTGTGCCCACGCTCGGCCCCATTCTCAGCGCGCTGCCCGCGATTGCGATGGGGTTCGTCGACTCGCCCGAGAAAGCGCTCTTCGTCACAATCGCTTACGTGGGGATCCAGTTCATCGAGAACCACCTGCTCATCCCGCTCCTGATGAAGGGCGGGATGGATCTGCCACCGGCACTGACGATAATCATGCAGGCGCTGATGGCGATCGTATTCGGATTTCTTGGCGTTCTCGTCGCGGTGCCGCTGCTGGCGACGGTCATGATCGCGGCGCGAATGGCGACGCGCGACGATCCCGCTACGCCGTCTTGAGCGCCTGACCGACCTGGGTCAGCGACTGCCGCGCATCACCGAACAACATGCGCGTCTTCTCGTGATAAAACAGCGCGTTGTCGATTCCCGCGAAGCCGTGGCCCATGCTCCGTTTCAGGACGATGATGTTGCGCGCGCGATCCACGTCGAGAATCGGCATCCCGTAGATCGGGCTCGACGGATCGTCCCTCGCGGCCGGATTGACGACATCGTTCGCGCCGACGACGAGCACGACGTCGGTCTGCGGGAATTCGCCGTTCACCTGATCCATCTCGAGTAGCTGATCGTAAGGGACGTTCGCCTCGGCAAGGAGCACGTTCATGTGCCCGGGCATTCTCCCGGCGACGGGATGGATTGCGTATTTCACGCTCACACCGCGCTTCTCCAGATCGGTCGCGAGCTCCCTGACGGTGTGCTGCGCCTCCGCGACTGCAAGGCCGTATCCCGGAACGATCACGACGCTTCGCGCGTAAGCGAGCGCGATCGCAGTGTCCTCAGGCGTCGTCTGTCGCACCGTGCGCCCGACCGCGGACGCAGTCGCAGCGGCATCACTGCTGGCCGCGCCAAAGGCGCCGAACAGAACGTTCCCAACCGAGCGATTCATCGCCGTGCTCATGAGAAGAGTGAGCAGTGTTCCCGATGCTCCAACGAGAACGCCGGCCACCACAAGCATCTGGTTGTGCAGCACGAATCCGGTGAGCGCCGCGGCGAGTCCGGTCAGCGAGTTGAGAATCGAGATGACGACCGGCATATCGCCACCGCCGATCGGAAGCACGAACATCGCGCCGAGGAGGAGCGCGGCGGCGAACAACATCCAGAGAGCCGACGCTCCGCCGCCCCCGATGACGACCATTACCCCAAGCGCCAGGACCGACAGCAGTATCAGCGCATTGATCCCGCGCTGAAGCGGAAACTGCAGCGGCCTTCCCGGAAGGATCTCCTGAAGCTTTCCAAACGCGACGATACTGCCGGTAAGTGAGATCGCTCCGATCGCGGTGCCGAGCACGATCGATGTCGCTTCGCCAACGCCGATGGTCGCGCCAGAACTCGTAAGCCTCAGAAACTCGGCCACCGACACCAGCGCCGCCGTCCCGCCGCCCATCCCGTTGAACAGCGCGACCATCTGCGGCATTGCCGTCATCTGAACCGTTCTGGCGAAGTAGACTCCAATCGCCGCGCCGATCAGTGTGCCGACCGCGATAATCCAGTAGGAAACGATCTGCCTGTCGAGCAGCGTTACCGCGAGCGCAACCAACATTCCGACGGCGGCGAGCCGGTTTCCGTGCCGCGCGGTCGCGGGCGAGCTCAATCGCTTGAGCCCGAAGATGAACAGAACCGCGGCGACGATGTAGCTGAGCGCTATCACCGATCCGCGGACATCAAGCATCTTTTTTGTCCTCGGGCGTTGTCTCGCGCTTCTTGAACATCTCGAGCATGCGGTCGGTGACGACGAATCCGCCGAAAGTATTCGCGGCGCCGAATACGACGGCGATGAACCCGAGTGCCTTGAGCAGCGGTGTGTCCGCAGCGCCCGCGACGAGAAAGGCGCCAAGCACCACGATTCCGTGGATCGCGTTCGTCCCCGACATCAGAGGCGTGTGCAGCACGGAGGGCACTCTGCTGATCACCTCGAAGCCGACGAAGATCGCCATGATGAAGACATAGATCCCGAGCACCAGCTCCTGGCTCACTTTGGTGACTCCACGGTCGATGGTTTGAGAGCCGGCAGGCCGAGTCGAAGCCGAGTGGGATTGTGTCGTACTTCGCCCTCCGCGGTGACGCACACAGCGTTGATGATGTCGTCGCCGAAGTTGAGGTTGAGCTCGCCCTTCGGCGCCAGCAGCGCGACCAGCGAGCCCACGTTCTTCGAGTACATCGAGCTCGCGTGATAGGCGAGATCGCTCGAGATGTTGAGCGGAGCGATGATGGTGACATCGTGCCTCACCACAGTCGTGCCGGGTACGGTCAGCTCGCAGTTGCCACCCTGCTCGCCGGCGAGATCGACTATCACCGATCCGGGACGCATGGCTGCGACGGTCTCCGCGCTCACGAGTATCGGCGCCGGCTTTCCCGGTATGAGAGCGGTGGTGATGATGACATCAGCCTGAATCGCGTGATTGTGAATCAGCTCCTTCTCTCGCCGGATGTGGACTTCGCTCAGCTCTCTCGCGTAGCCACCAGCGTCCTGGGCGTCTTCGAGGTGCACATCGAGCTCGACGAAGGTGGCTCCCAGGCTTTGGACCTGCTCCTTCACCACCGGGCGAGTATCGAACGCCTCCACGACCGCGCCGATGCGCCGCGCGGTGGCGATTGCCTGCAGTCCGGCAACGCCGGCTCCGATGACGAGCACACGCGCTGGTCTCACCGTGCCGGCGGCTGTCATGAGCATTGGGAAGAACTTCTGGAGTGCATTGGCAGCCAGCAGCACCGCCTTGTACCCCGCGACGGTGCTTTGCGACGACAGCGCGTCCATCATTTGCGCGCGTGTCGTTCGCGGCACCAGCTCCATGCTGCACGCAATCACTTTCCGGTCGGCGAGCTGTTGAAACAAGGCGGGATCGCCGGCGGGCTGGAGGAGGCCAATGAGAAGCGTGCCCTCCCTGAGCATGTCGAGCTCGGCCTGGCCGCTGTTCTCATCCCGTCCCGGTCGCTGGACCTTCAGGATCATCTGCGCGGTTGAATAGATCTCCGCCGCGGTGTCGACGACTTCGGCGCCGGCCGCCCGGTACGCGTCGTCGGTGAATCCAGCGCGCTGCCCCGCGTCGCGCTCGACTACGACTCGATGACCGGCGCGTGTGAGCTGCGGTACCACATCGGGTACGAGCGCAACGCGTTTCTCACCACTTGCAATCTCTCGCGGAACGCCGATCAGCATTCCGTAGCGTTAATGACGGGCATGTCCAGATAAGATACGGGTTCCCCGGGAATTTCGGGAAGTGGACACAAATCGCACGGGCAGCCGCTTTCGACAACGTGCGCTTATATTCGACGAATGCCGCGCCAACTTCACTGGAGAGAGCTGACCGTTGGAATCATTTCGGCGGCGGCTATTGCGGCTCTGATCGTCGTCGTGCTGTTGTTCGCCCGCGTCGGCGCGCTTCACGGCAAAAAGGTGACTCTTTACGTCGTGACCAGCGGCGCATCGGGTGTTCTCCCCGGTACCGAAGTATGGCTGGCCGGCGGAAAGGAGGGACTCGTCACCAACGTGTCCTTTCGCTCGCCGAGCACGGACACGTCGGAGCGCATCCTGATCACGACGCAGTTCAGAGAAAGGGCGATGCCAAGCGTCCGCAGAGATTCATACGCGCAGATCCGCCCGGGCGGGAGCATCATAGGCGCGATCGTCATAAACATCTCGGCTGGGACGTCAGGCTCAGCGCCACTGCATGACGGCGATACCGTACGCACGCGCCCAAAGCCTGTCGTCCTGGATCTCACGCAAGATGTAAGCGCCATCGGACCCGAATTCGCCCGCCTCGGTGCTGCCACAAAGACATTGGCCGACATGATCAGTCGTCCGACTGGCACCATCGGCAAGTACCGCGCTGATGGGCTCCCTGATTTGCCGGACATCGGTGCTGGGGTCTCCAGTCTGAACTCGCGCGCCACCCGCGGAAATGGAACCATAGCGCGGGCGATGCGCGGAGACCTTCGCGCCCGCGCGTCGCACGCGATGGCCGCCGCTGATTCGATTCGCACCCTGGTCTCATCGGACAAGGGAAGCCTCGGCCGCTTCAGGCGCGACACGACACTGGTTACGAAAGCAGGCCGCGTGATGTCTCAACTCGACAGCTTGCGCGCGATGCTCACCAACCCCGTCGGCACCATTGCCGCCGCGCATCCGGACAGCGCGCTCGTCCGGCAGCTCGACCGCGAGCACGTTCTCATGGCTGCGCTCATCAAGGACATCAAGAGCCATCCGCTCCGCTACATCCGATTCTGACTTGACCCCATTTTTCGCTACAATTACTTTCGGGTAAATCAGGCGCAGCGACGCCGCCGCCCGCCTCCCTCCTCTCCACTGCACCGCCGCTACTGCCACTGCCCACCCGCCCACCCCGCCCGCCCGCCCACTCTGAGCCCGATCGGGCTCAGCACCAACGTAAGTCCCACCCTTTCTCCGCCCGCGTGGATATCGCCGAGTTAAAGCGAAAATCCGTGATCGAGCTTCAGGAGATGGCTGACGGCCTCAAGATTGACGGCTCGTCGGGTCTCGGGAAGCAGGATCTCATTTTCCAGATCGAGCAGAATCTCCTCGAGACCGACATCATGCTGCACGGTGATGGGGTCATGGAGATACTGCCCGAGGGCTACGGCTTTTTGCGCAGCCAGGACTGGAGCTACCTGCCGGGACCCGACGACATCTACGTCTCGCCGTCGCAGATAAAGCGCTTCGGCCTCCGGACGGGAGATGACATACGTGGTCAGGTCCGTCCGCCCAAGCCTTGGGAGCGGTATCTCGCGCTGCTAAAGGTCGAGAGCGTCAACGCCCAGGACCCCGAGAAAGCAAAGGATCGCGTTCCGTTCGACAACCTGCGTCCCAGCTATCCCGACGAAAGGCTCCGCCTCGAGACGAAGGATGGCGATCTCAGCATGCGCGTCATGGATCTCATGGCGCCGATCGGAAAGGGACAGCGCGGAATCATCGTGTCCCCCCCGCGCGCGGGAAAGACGATCCTGCTGCACAAGATGGCGAACGCGATCGCCGAGAATCATCCGGAGGTCACGATCATCGTTCTGCTGATCGACGAGCGGCCGGAGGAAGTGACCGAGATGATTGCGAGCACTACGCGCGCCGAAGTGGTGAGCTCCACCTTCGACGAAGGCGCCGCGCGCCACGTGCAGGTCTCGGACATGGTTCTGGAGAAGGCGAAGCGGCTTGTCGAGACGGGGAAGGACGTGGTAATCCTTCTCGATTCGCTTACGAGATTTGCGCGCGCGCACAATACGGTCGCCCCGCAGTCGGGAAAGATTCTCTCGGGCGGCGTGGACGCCAGCGCGCTGCACAAGCCGAAGCGGTTCTTCGGGTCCGCGCGCAACATCGAGGGAGGCGGCTCGCTCACGATCATCGCGACGGCGCTGACCGAGACCGGCTCGCGCATGGACGATGTGATCTTCGAGGAGTTCAAGGGCACCGGCAACATGGAGCTCGTGCTGGATCGGAAGATCGCGGACAGAAGAGTCTATCCAGCGATCGACATCTTCCGGTCGGGCACGCGGAAAGAAGAGCTTCTGCTCAGTCAGGAGGAGATCAACCGCGCAGTCCTTCTCCGCCAGTTTCTCGCCGACATGCCCGAGGCCGAGGCGATCGAGTTTCTGCTGCGGCAGATGGCAAAATCGAAGAACAACAAGGAATTCTTCGTCCAAATGGCGCAGGGATAGTCCCAAAATGAACGCCGGTCTTGCTCGCTTCCTCGCGGTCGACTACGGCCGGAAGCGAATCGGCTTCGCGATCAGCGATCCGCTCGGGATGATCGCGTCGCCCGCGGGATTCATTACGCGGCGCGAAGGCAAAAGGCCGCCGATCACAAAGATTATCGCGCGTGCCACCGAGTTGGGCGCTCAGGGCTACCTATTAGGGCTTCCGCTCGATGGAGAGGGCAACGAGACGGAATGGACCGCCGAAGTGCGTAAACTGGGGGCCGAAATCGCGAAACGTACAGGCATGGCTGTTCGTTTCTATGATGAACGCTTCACCACGGCGGCAGCCTTGCGCACAGTCAAAGAGATGGGAGAATCCACCCGCGGCAGAAAGGGCGATGTAGACGCTCTCGCAGCGGCAATTCTCCTCCAGCAGGCCCTCAATGTTTCGAGCTGAGTTGCGCTCCGCGCTTGCCGCGGCGTGTCTCGTGACGAGCGCGTGCGCCGGTAAACCGCACGGTGCGCCGACCCGGGTGATAATCCCGCGCGGTGCCAACTTCGCTCAGGCGACCGACTCCCTTGCCCGAACCGGACTCGTCGGATCGCCGAGAGCGTTTCGCCTGTACGGCCGCATCACCGGTGGCGATCGCAACATCAAGCCCGGCACCTACCTGCTCAAACACGGCACGCCGTGGAGCGACATCATCGGCGCTATGAACGGCGGACACGGGCTGGTCAACACAGTCACCATACCGGAAGGCTTTACCATCTCCGATATCGTTCCGCGTCTGGCGCGCACGCTAAAGGTTCCAGTGGACTCGGTAAAGGCGGCTGTCCGTGACACCGCTCTGCTGGCCCGGCTCGATCTCCCGAACCCGACGCTCGAAGGCTACCTCTTTCCCGACACTTACGCGTTTCCGGTCGGCACCACCGCGCGGCAGGCGGTGCGGGAAATGGTCTTCGCGTTCGAGCGTCGCTGGAATCCGGATTGGGATTCGAGCCTCGTCGACCTGAAGATCAATCGCAACGATCTCGTGACGATGGCTTCCATCGTCGAGAGAGAAGCACGCAAGCCCGAAGAGCGCCCGGTCATCGCGGCCGTCTACTACAATCGACTTCGCAGAGGAATGCGATTGCAGGCAGATCCGACCGTTCAATACGCGCTCGGACATCACGTCGGACGTGTCTTGTACAAGGATCTCGCTGTGGAGTCCCCGTACAACACCTACCTGCACAACGGTCTGCCGCCGGGGCCCGTGGCTTCCCCCGGCGTGGCAAGCCTCGCCGCCGCGGCGAATCCGGCGAACGTTCCATACCTGTACTTCGTGGCGAGCAAGGATGGCCACCACGAATTCCGGATGACTCTGGAGCAGCACACGAACGCCGTCAGACAGGTCCGCGCCGCAATGCCCGCGAGAAAACCCGCGCCGCGCATGCTGGCGATGGCCACGAACACAACGCGTTCGCGAAACACGGGCGCGGCCAAGACTTCCCCCAAGACCGTGAGCAGGACCGCGGTCAAACCGGTCGCCAAAGCTCCCGCTGAGACGGTGAGCAAGACTCTCGCGAAAACACCAACTAGATTGGCCTCTGCCTCGAGCAGCAAAACCCCAACGAAGGCGGCGGCGAAAAAACCGGCCGGTCATACAACGACAACCAAGAAGAGCTCCACCCGGACTACCAGCACAAGCCGATAGTACCGATGCTCGATCCCAGGATCCTGCGTCTCGTCGCCATCACGGACGACGCCGAGGATCGGCGCGCGACGCTGGTCGATCAGGTGGCAGCGGCGGTGCGTGGCGGTGCGACGAGCGTTCAGGTGAGACTGAAGACCGCCTCGGCACGCGAAGTCGTCGAAATAACGCGGGCGATCATGAGCAGAGTGCCCGTCCCCGTAATAGTGAATGACCGCGCGGATATTGCGCTGGCAGCCGGCGCAGCCGGCGTTCACGTCGGAGAAGCCGATCTTCCCGTCGCGGCAGTGCGGAGATTTGCGCCCGCCGATTTCATCATCGGTGCGTCACTCGGCAGCGACGCCGAGCTTCTGAACGCGAAGGATGCGGACTACGTGGGCATCGGGCCCGTGTTCGGTTCCGACACAAAGACCGACGCGGGCGAAGCAATCGGAGTCGAAGGATTCAAGCGGCTGGCGGCGCTGGTGCAGCATCCCGCGGTTGCAGTAGGTGGAATAACCGCGGACCGCGCCCTTCAGATCACGGTGCACGGGGCAGCGGGTGTTGCGGTCATCAACGCGATCTTCAGGGCAGACGATCCGGAGATTGCTACGCGGGCGATCGCGGACGCCATCGGAAAGTGACGTCGGGTCCTCGATTCTTTTCCCCGTGCCGCCTGTTCTCGCTCTTTTTGCGAGGCGAGTGAGACTGTCGCACCGTCTTCTCGATTTTCCCGAGGGCCTGCGGGCTCAGGAATAGATCGACCAGCTCCGGGTCGAATTGCGTCCCCTTCCCCTCCTTTATCACGCGCACCGCCTCCTCGAAACTGCGGGCGTGACTGTACCGGCGGCGATGTGTGATCGCGTCGAATGTATCCGCAATCGAGACGACCCGAGCCTGCAGCGGAATTCTCTTCCCCTTGAGTCCCCGCGGATAGCCCGTTCCATCCCAACGCTCGTGGTGGGCGGCAACGCCCTTTCCGAGCTCGGGATAGAAAGCGCTGAGCGGAGCGAGCACGTCGGCGCCGCGCTGCGGATGCGTCATCACCGCACGCCGTTCCTCCGGAGTGAGCTTGGCTTGCTCGTGGAAAATGTCGGTCAGAGCTCCGTGGAGCTTGCCGATATCGTGAAACAGCGCGACCCGCTCGATGCTGCGCAAAGTATGATCGTCGAATCCAGCCGCCTCTCCGAGAATGAGCGCGTAAGCCGCCACACGTTTCACGTGCGCTCCGGTCTCCGCGTCGTTGGCTTCGATCGCGTTGAGCAGCGTTTCCAAGGTGGCCGCGCTCATGCGCTCGGCTCGCGTGCGGATAGCGTGCTCGCGGTACAACAGTCCGCCGGCCGCGGCGCCAAGCGTAAGAGGAACGATTTCTCGCATGCCGGGTGCTCTCGCAAGAAGTGTACGGGGTTAACCGACGGTGGCGCCTGTGGCTTTGTTAACATTCACGCATGACTGTCGCACGCGTGAACGCAAAGGGTGCGCGCCGGTGGGCGGGCGGACACCCATGGATCTATCGCACGGACGTGATCGAGAGGCCGCTGATGGATGCGGGCGCGGTCCTTGTCCACGACCATCGCGGCAAGGCGATTGGCTGGGCGCTCTGGAGCCCGCTCTCGGAGATCTCGCTCCGGCTTCTCGACCGCAACCCTGACGCGGTTATCGATCAGGCGTGGTGGGACGAGCGCATCGCTTCGGCGGTAGCGCGCCGCGTTCCACTCGAGGATCACACCAACGCTTTCCGTCTACTGCACGGCGAAGCCGATGGTTGTCCGTCGCTGGTCTGTGATCGCTACGATGATTGGCTGGTCGTGCAGTTCATGAGCGCGGGACTCGAGCGGTTCAGGGAGGAGATAGTGGAGTCGCTGCGCTCGCTCGTCGAGCCGTCGGGAATACTCGCACGCAATGATGTGCCGCTTCGCGCCAAGGAGGGGCTGCCCCGGGAAACCGTCGTCCTGCATGGCGAAGTGCCGCGTGAGATCGAGGTGCACGAGTACGGAATAAAATTCCTCGCCGCTCCCTGGACGGGTCAGAAAACCGGTGCGTTTCTGGATCAGCGCGAGAACAGGCACTTCGTGGGAACGGTCGCGCGCGGGAGAGCCCTCGATTGCTTCAGCTATCACGGCTCGTTCGCACTACACCTGGCCAGGAAGGCAACTCACGTAACGGCGCTCGACTCTTCCGGCCCCGCTCTCATGCGGGCAGCGGAGAACGCCGCCCGCAACTCGCTCGACAACATCTCGTTTGTCGAGGCAAATGCCTTCGAATATCTGCGGGAGAAGGAGCGCGAAGGGATCACGTTCGATACCATCGTACTCGACCCGCCGGCGTTCGCCAAGACGAGGGGCGCGATACAGGGAGCGATACGCGGCTACAAGGAAATAAACCTGCGCGCAATTCGGCTGCTGGCGCCCGGCGGGCTGCTGTACACCGCGAGCTGCAGCTTTCATCTGACGAAGCCGCTCTTTCTGGAAATGCTGCAAGACGCGGCAGCGGACAGCGGGCGGCGCGTTGCAATCCGCGCCTTCACCGGGCAGCCGCTCGATCATCCGGAAGTCTTGTCGATCCCGGAGACGGGGTACATCAAGGGTGCACTGCTCGAGGTCATGGACTGAACGCGCTCGGCGGGGCATCCACAAAACTAAAGTTGGGAGTCGAGAGCGTTGGAGTTGGGAGCTTGGAGCGGCTGTGATCCTAGGCGCGTTGGCAGCCGGGGCAGAAATAAGTAGAACGCCCGGCCTGGACGATTCGCAGGATTGTGCCGTCGCAGCGTCTGCATTCATGCCCCGCGCGATCGTAGACCGCGAAACGGCTCGCGCCTCGAGCGTCCGTGTACCTTCCCGGCAAGCGCTTCTTGGGACTCAAGACGAGCCTGATGGCGGCGACGAGTTTCTCGAGCTTCGCCCCATTCGCTTGAGAAGCCGGCTTTCGCGGGTCCATCTCCGCCTCCCATAGCGCCTCGGCAGCGTAGATGTTCCCCAACCCCGCAATTACGGACTGATCCATCAGGGCGGGCTTGATCGCGATCTTTTTTCTCTTGAGCGCCTCTGTCAGGTAAGCCGCATCGAGAGATCGATCGCTCGCTTCCTTCCCGAGCCTTGGCAGCGACGAAGTCCCTTTCCTGTCGAGCGTGATCGACGAGAGGGCACGCCGATCGACGAGAGAAATTCGCGTCCCGTCCGTCAATTCAATCACCGCGCGAGCGAACCGGTCGAGATCGTCACTCGTGGATCCCATCTTCCAATCACCGTTCATCCTGAAGTGGACGACGAGCGTGTCGCCGCTGTCGAGGCCGATGAGCTGATGCTTGCCTCGGCGTTCGATGGTCTCGATACGCTTCCCTTTCACCGCACGCGAGCGCGCGGGCGGCAGCTTGCGCTTGAGCGCCGGATGTATCGCTCTGACGGCTTCAATGGTTTTACCGACCGCAGCGCGTCTCAGCGCGCGCGCGGCACGCTCGACTTCGGGTAACTCGGGCAATTGGTTGTTTAGGTAGTATCGATTGGACGCCTACTCTGGAGGAACACGTAAGCCGTCGGGGTGATGCTTGAGCGTCTCCAGCAGCTCCAGACCGCTCCAGACCGCTGAACCTTCGGACGTCGTGAGATCTCCCAATGGCGTTCAAAAACTCTGCCGTTAGGCCAGCGCGTCCGCGAGAGGGCGACGCAGAGTTTGGGGATGTCCTTTGAGCGCACTGAAGAGTCCCAATCCATCGAATCGCCTGGCGTCATAACCACATAGGCTCGTCACTGGAAACCGCGCGGAGATGAGCTGATCGTAGCCGTACTCGTATTCGACAACTTTCTCCGCGCTCGTCTTCTTCCGCAGCGCCCATGCGTCGCCGAACACCCGAAATGAGGTAGCTCCGTTGCTCACAGCCTCAGCGATGCAGCTGGCGTAGTACTCCCACTGTTCCCGCGGAGACTTGTGATAGTTGGAGAGCACGAGCTTCCCGCTCTCGATATCCGCGGGCACCGAACGCCGCGTTCTGGTCATCTCTTCGAGTATCCCGTGCCTCACGCGTGGACCGGCAACGAGGTAGCAGATGCTCCCTTCCCGCAAGCCGTCCAGCAGGAAAGTCACCGCAAGGTCGATGCATCCGGCGTCGGTCGAATAGAGCGAGCACGTATGACGAGGCAGGGCGGCATCAGGCCCGGGACTCCGCGCATGCGCGCTGTTCTCCGGAGTACCGCGACCGGAGCCGGCGCCCGGCTCTCCCGGCTGATTCTCCATGAAAGCCAGCAGGTCCGCCCTGCGGAAGCGTCGCTCACGCTTCTGGCCGATGCGCAGACACGCAAGCTTTCCGGAATTCGTCCAGCGTCGCAGCGACGTCTCGCTCACGCGCAGAAACTTGGCGGCCTGGCCGATATCGAGAAGCTCGTTGGCGTCAGCCATCTCGTTCACTCAGGGGAATACCCAATGGCGGCGCCATCCTGGATACGAGACTCTGTCGGCGACGGTGTGGTCGGAGGACCTGTCTTGAGGACAAATGCGCTCCTGGCGTGTCATGATCCCACTAATGTGGCCAAGTTGCTTAGCATAGTATAGCAAAGTACATTAATGCATACGCTTGGTTAAGATCGCACGATCCCGAGCGAGGCGCAATACTGCTTCGGCGAGCTTGTCGCCGCGGAGAGGCACGTACTGTACGAACCGTCCGACAAGAAAATGACCAAACCACTCCGGGTTCTGCTTCTGGAAGACAACGAGTCCGATGCCGAGCTCATAAAGCAAGAGCTGGAGCGCTGTGGAATGCCGACCGTCATGGAGCGTGTCGATTCAAAGGAGGCTTTCTCGAAGGCCGTCCGCGAATTTGCACCGGACGTCGTCCTGACCGATCACTCGCTTTCCGAGTTCGACGCCCGCGACGCGCTCGACATTCTTCGGACACGCAGGCCAGCCACGCCGCTGATCATTGTCACCGGCTCTGTGACCGGTGAAAAGACAGTCGCCTTTATTCGGGGCGGCGCCGAGGACGTGGTCCTGAAGAGCCAGATTTACAGATTGGGAGCATCGATCAACAACGCCGTTTCGGTGCGCCGTCCTCTCGAGAAGCTCACGGCGCGACAGATCGAAGTTCTCCGTCTCGTCGCCGAGGGACATCGCACTCGCGCGATTGCGGACCGTCTGAAGCTCAGTGTGAAGACGGTGGAAAGCCACCGGGGCGAGGTGATGAAACGGCTCGGCATCCACGATGTCGTGAGTCTCGTGCGCTACGCAATGCGAGTGGGATTGGTGAGCGGCGGCGCTTGAGCCACCGCCGAGCTTGGTGAACTTCGCTCTTGCGAGTTGGGTCGGGGAGTCTAGCTTAAACACCTGGCTTCTGATCGTGTCCCCCTGCTCGACGCCATGGCGCAACAAAATCCTCGCTCTCTCAAGCACGAGTACGAGCTGTACGTAGAGAACGAGATCGAGAATTACAAAGAGTCCGTTTCACGGTCCGCCATTCTGAAGATTGGCGACGAAGCGGCCGCGTCTCTGCGATCCGGCGAGCAGTTCGCGATGGACGAGCTCCTGCTCTGGGCCGAGGTAGATCGCATAATCAGGAAGCGCCTCCGCATCCCAGGCTATGACACGTGGCGCAGAAAGCGAATGAAGATGCTCGAGGAATATCGTCGTCCTGAGCACTGGGGGATTCGCCCCGATGGAGTGCTTGCGCGCGAGATCCATCCGCCGGCCGAGTCCAAGGTGCTCGTCGCCGGTGGTGACATAGATCGAACCGCCTTGTATCTCGCCGCGCACGGCTGCAACGTCACTGCGGTGGACCGCGAGGTCGTACCCCTCGAGCGCGTAATGAACGCCGCTCATGCCGCCGGACTTGGCGACCGTATCCAGAGCTATGTGGCCGACATCACCGACTGGTCACCCGACGTGCCCCTTGGCGCGCTGGTGTGCACCCCTGAGGCGTTCACCGGCCTGTCTCTCGAGGAGCGGGGTCGCGCCTTCGACCTCCTTCAGGAGGCTACACGCGACGGGGGCGTCCATCTGGTTGGAACGATAGTCCGCGGCAAACGCGGAGTCTCGGTGGCGGAACTTCGCCGCCAGTACAAAGGCTGGGCGATCTCGATCGAGGATGATTCCAGCTCCTCAAAGAGCTTCGTCGCGAGAAAAATCGCCAGCTGAATATCCAGTGTCATAACGACACTGCTGTCCTCTCATTGAGTGTCATTGTGCGACACTTCACTCCCACACATTTTGCGCCTGAATTGCAAGTCGTTTATTAACAACGACTTGAACAGGATGTCTAACACGGTATGCAGGCTGCTTTGTATAGCGGCGAGCCACGGTGTGGCATACACAAAGTGAGAGATCAATGAAGAAGGATCGTAAGGAAATCACGTCGTCCGAGCCTCTAGGCATCATCATTTCCCGGGGAGACAAGACGGAGCCAACTCCGCTTTTCTCTGCGTACATCTGGGGACCGGTTCCCGATACCGACCCCGAATCAGCGACCCGCGCCGCATAGCTACTATATAGAGATAGAGCATCGCGACTTCGACTTATGGCGGGCCCTGCGAATTATCGCAGGGCCCTTTCTTTTGTTCAGAAAACTGCCACTTACGACTACCGGCTGGGGGCCTTGGGAGTGACGGCTGGGGGCTCTGGGCTAGTGCTGCCAGTCTAAACCGAGCCCGAAGCCGCTGGCCGCACAGCCCAAAGCCCCTGGCCGGTAGTCGTAAGTTTGGAGTCGCCGCCTTTGACTCGGTACACTGCTTGCCCCTTGCGGGCAGTGTGGAAAACGCAGCTCCCAATTGGGAAGGCGAGCGCCATGCGCTCCTGTCGCAACGCATCTCCGACATTGGTCTGGAGATCCGCGGATCGCTGCTCGAGAAGCTGGTCAACCAGCTTTACGAGGAGCTCGCGGCCAAGGGGCTCGATTTTCGGCCGCCGGTCTACCTGAGCGATCAATGGGGATGCCCGGACGGGACGCCACTCATAGGCGTCCCGTTCTATCTCGCCGACGCGCGGCTCTCGAAAATCGAGGAGGATTACTCCTCCGCGGTGGAGGGTGCCGAAGAATCCATGCGCTATCTGCGCCACGAAGCGGGTCACGCGTTCAACTATGCCTATCGTCTCTATGACCGTCCTGACTGGCGAAAGATTTTCGGGCCGTACTCTCGGCCCTACCGCGACCGGTACCGGGCCGATCCATTCTCGCGCGATTTCGTTCGGCACATACTCGGCTGGTATGCGCAGAAGCATCCCGATGAGGATTTCGCCGAAACGTTCGCGGTCTGGCTCACGCCGGGACTAGACTGGCGTCGCGCCTATGACGGCTGGGGAGCGCTTGCCAAGCTCGAATACGTGGACAAGGTGATGCAGGAGATCGCTCACGAGATTCCAACGGTTCCGGAGCCTTCCGAGGACGATCTTCCGGTCACGGCGATGCAGTACACGCTCGCCGAGCACTACGAGGATGACGAGGAGCGTATCCCGATCCGAGATCCGAGGATCTTCGATGGTGACTTGAGAACGATCTTCGTCTCGGTCGAGCACGCGCCCGGCGCCGCGGCGGCATCCGAATTCATCTCGAGGCACAAGCGCGAGATCGTGACGCGCATCTCTTACTGGACCGGAGAGAACGCGTCCGTTGTGCGGCAGTTCGTCGATTTTCTGGTGGAGCGGGTGAAGGAGCTGGATCTGAAGCTGGGCGGACTCGAAGCATCTACGCTGATCGAGCTCACCGCGTTCGGCACAGCCGTCATGATGAACTACCGTCACACCAACGCGATCGACGGCACCGAATCGGGTGACGACTCATGAAGATCACGGTGCTGCACAGCAAGGATGCGCTCGAGCCGCCGGTCGATCCGCTGCTCGACCAGCTCGACGCCGCGCTGGCGGCCGGCGGCCACACATCCCGGCGGCTTGCCGTCGACGATGCGGTGCAGCCGCTGATCGATGAGCTCACCGCGGAGCAGCCGGACCTCGTGTTCAATCTCGCCGAGTCGTTTCGCGGGAAGAGCGCGCTCGAGTCGAACGTCGCGGCACTCCTCAACCTCATCGACCTTCGCTACACCGGGTCGAGTCCGGCGGGCCTCATTCTCGCCGGCGACAAGACGCTGACCAAGAAGGTCCTGGCATTTCATGGGATTCTGAGCGCCAAGTTCGCGACGATGTACCGCGGCCAATCCGACTGGGTGGGAGACATCAAGTTTCCGCTCCTCGTCAAGCCGCCGCAGGAGGATGCATCGCTCGGAATCACCCAGAAGTCCATCGTCAATGATGTGAAGGAGCTGCTCGATGTGATCAGCAGCACCCAGCAGGAATATCAGTCGCCGGTGCTGGTCGAAGAGTTCATCGATGGCCGGGAGTTCTATGTCGGTGTCCTCGGCAACAGCAAGGTGGAGGCGCTGCCGATAATCGAGCTCGACTTCTCGAAGTATCCGAAGGATTTGCCAAAGATCGCGAGCTGGGAAGCCAAATGGGGCGACGACGGCGACGAAAAGGGCGCCGAGTTCGAGGGGACCGAATCGATTTTCCCGACCGATCTTCCGGAGGAGCTTGCGGCAAGGATCCAGAAGGTCGCGATCGATTCCTTCCAGGCTCTGCGTCTGCGCGACTACGCGCGCATCGATTTACGCGTCACCGCGAGCGAGGAGATCTACGTCATTGAAGCCAATCCCAATTGCTACCTCGAGCAGCACAGCGAATTCGCGCGGGCGGCGCAGAAAATGGGTTTGGAGTACCCTGCCCTGATCGCGCGAATTGCGGAGCTTGCGAGTGCCCGATACTCGCGCTGAGCCAATGTCCAAAAAGAAAAGCCGGCGAGACCGCCGGCTTTTCTTTTGGATTTGACTCGACTCCAGCTAACGGCGCTTGCGTGCGGCTTTGCGGGCCGCCTTCTTCCGCGCGCGCGTGCGAGCGCCCTTTCGCGCCGATGCACTGCGGGCTGCCTTGCTGCCTTTCCGCGGCGCCTTCTTCTTCGCTGCTGCCATGTTGTCTCTCCACGATGAAGTGAACTCTCACCAGAGCCATGGTGGAACGGTGAGTCATGCATCGCGTCCTGACTGGCACGCGTGTCACAACGGAAAACTCTGCAACGATGAGCTACGCAGACACTCGCAACCCGTCGCGAATATAGAATGCAAGAGATGTGCGTGCAATCCGTTCAGCGTCGATTGCTCGCGCGCACCATCACTTCCAAAAGCGGTTCGCAATCAGCAGGTTTGAACTTCCCGCGTGCAGAAGGAAATTCTGTTCGACTCTCAACGGAGTAGTTGCTCGTGAAAGCGCTGGTAAAGGAATCCGCGGCACCCGGTTTCAAATTGAAGGATGTCGAAGAGCCGAGGATCCGCGAGGACGAAGTTCTCATTCGAGTCAGACGCGCGGGTGTTTGCGGCACCGACGTGCACATCTACGACTGGGACGCGTGGGCGAAAGGACGGTGCAAGCCGCCGTTCGTCGTCGGACACGAGTTCGCGGGAGACGTCGTTCAGGTGGGACGTCTCGTCACCGATGTGAAGGAAGGCGATCGCGTGACGGCGGAGGGACACATCGTCGACGGACGCTGTCTCCTCTGCAGAACCGGCAACTCTCACGTCTGTCCCTTCACAAAGATCATCGGCGTCGACCGCGATGGCTGCTTCGCCGAGTACATTTCGATGCCGGCGACAAACGTCTGGCAGCTGGATGAGGCGATCTCGTACGACGTGGGCGGAATCCACGACCCGATGGGCAACGCGTTCCACACGGTGCTCACAGCAGAGATACCGGGTGCCGTTGTGCTCGTCACCGGTTGCGGCCCCATCGGGATTTTTGCCGTCGGAATCTGCAAAGCCGCGGGTGCGTCGCGGATCATTGCGACCGATGTGAACGACACGCGGCTCGCTCTCGCCAAGAGTATGGGCGCGCACGACGCCATCCATCCCGAGCAGGCCGAGAAGATCGTCAAGGATGCCACCTCCGGACTCGGCGCCGACGTCGTGCTCGAGATGTCGGGCGTGCCGGCCGCGATCCACCAGGCGTTCGCGCTGGTGCGCGTCGGCGGTCGGGTGCAGATGCTCGGCATCCCCTCCAAGAAAGTGGACTTCGATCTCGCCACCGAGGTCATCTTCAAAGGCCTCACCATCTACGGCGTCGTCGGAAGGCGGATGTACGAGACGTGGCATCAGATGACTCGTTTCCTCCGCTCCGGCGAGTTCGATCCCACGCCGGTCATCACGCACCGTTTCCCGCTCTCGGAGGCTGACGCCGCCATCGCCGCGATAAAGTCAGGCGAAGCCGGCAAGGTCATCTTCGAGGTCTCCTGACGAAACCTTCGCATCACCGTGAGGATGCTGTGGCGCTGAACAAGAAATTCGATTCCGAGCTCAAGGCCGCGATCGAGAA